>NZ_JAABLS010000005.1:0-215874 GCF_009915195.1 Proteus sp. G2674 | reverse complement strand
GGTAGAGCACAACCTTGCCAAGGTTGGGGTCGCGAGTTCGAGTCTCGTTTCCCGCTCCAATCTCTTAAGAGATTGAGCAGTTGAGGCGCGTTGGCAGAGTGGTCATGCAGCGGATTGCAAATCCGTGTACCTCGGTTCGATTCCGGGACGCGCCTCCATAAATGCCCAGGTGGTGAAATCGGTAGACACAAGGGATTTAAAATCCCTCGGCCTTTAGGCTGTGCGGGTTCAAGTCCCGCCCTGGGCACCACTCCAAATTGAGAGAGTGGTGTAAAAAGACCATAAATAATGGCATTGGGAAGTAGTTAGTCGTCCTTACCAGTAAAAATTAGTTATAATTTTACGGACGCACCACAGAATTTAGCCCAGGTGGTGAAATCGGTAGACACAAGGGATTTAAAATCCCTCGGCCTTTAGGCTGTGCGGGTTCAAGTCCCGCCCTGGGCACCATATAAAATACGGACCTTAAATTAGGTCCGTTTTTTCTTCTAACCACAACGCTGATGGTTGGTATAGGAAAAGTAGTTTTAGCGTAATAAATATTGTTATTAGCTACATAAAGTTAAAACAAAAAAATGATTTAAGTTTATTTATTATGTACTTAACTAATAAATAAGTACCAAAAATAAATAAATACAATTTAGCCCAGGTGGTGAAATCGGTAGACACAAGGGATTTAAAATCCCTCGGCCTCTAGGCTGTGCGGGTTCAAGTCCCGCCCTGGGCACCATATAAAACTTTACTACTACTTTAGTAAGTTAAAAATACTAAGCCACCCAATAGGGTGGCTTTTTGCTTTCTAAACACCTCGCTTTCACTAAACCAAGTTATAACACACCTAGAATAATTTCATAAAATGACTATCATTTTATAAATCCGCGATGTTATATTATAACAAAATGTCATGGGTGGTTTTGTTTATGTGGATAGTTAATTTTAAAAATTTCTCTTGGCGAGCAGTTTCGATATTGATGTCTTTCTTTTTATTGATGACTACACCAAAAGTTTTAGCACATCCTCATAGCTTTATTGATATGCAAACAACTTTTAATACACAAGATGATAAGTTAATTGGATTAACTTTTTCTTGGGTTATGGATCCGATAACCTCAATGGATATTCTGTACGATATATATAATGCGCAACCAGAAAGTGATATTTGGAAAAAACAGGCGGCGAGATTAATGAGCAATATATTATCTCAGAACTATTTTTCCGAGTTTTATATGGATGGGAAAAAACAAAAGTTCCGTCGTATACCAAGCCATTACACTCTTATAAAAGAGAAGTTACAGGTGAAGTTTAGCTTTGATGTGCTATTTATTACCCCATTGCCATTTGCTAAACATCATTTTGAACTTTTAACTTATGATCCCACTTTTTATGTCAGCATGACCTATCGTGACAATACACAGATCATATTGCCTTTAGAAATGATCGCTGATTGTAAACACAAACTGATTGAACCTTTTGCTGATGAAAGTTTAAAAGAATATGCACAATCATTAGATATCAATGGCTCTGCTTATAGTGATTTAAATTTAGGGCTCTCTTTTACACAACGAGTACAAGTATTATGCCAATAAATATAACGAAGGAAAGGGGATTACTAATTAGCTTACTCACAGTGATAGCCAGTTGTTTGTTATTGATTGCTTATTATTGGTCTGAACTAACTTATTTTAATGTTCAATGGCAAAAAGTTATCAATAGCTATCTTGCAGAATTAATGCAAGATATTAGCGAAAATAATTGGCAAGTAGGCTTTATATTAATAGGTGTTAGTTTTTTGTATGGGTTACTGCATGCTGTTGGCCCTGGGCATGGAAAAGTCATTATTAGTACTTATATTGCTACTCACCCGACCAAATTAAAACAAAGTGCGTGGTTAAGTGTCCTTGCTTCATTGCTACAAGGTACAGTTGCCATAGTTATCATTACTGTTATATTAATAATATTAAACCTATCAAGCTCTCATTTAAAAATAGCGAGTCATTACATTGAAAATAGTAGCTATTTATTAATTTCATTATCTGGCATTATTATTTTTATCCAGTCTATTCGTCGTTTATTGTCAGACTATAAAAAGCGAGCTTTTTATATTAAACAGGCAACACCTATCATCAAGCGATCTAGATATCTCTATAAACATAAAAGCAACCAAACAATCTCACAAACATCATGTTGTGGTCATAAACATGTGGTGACTTCCAATGAATTACAAGGGAATTGGTCGGCACAATTGTTGGTACTATTCGCTATTGGCAGCCGCCCTTGCTCTGGCGCATTGTTAGTATTGTTATTTTCATATGCATTAAATATCTATCTTTGGGGAATAGTGGCTGTCATTGCAATGGCAATAGGAACGGCTTTAACCATTACTGCAATTGCATTAACAGTTTATTATATGCGAAATGTTGCTTATCGGTTTTCGGTAAAAAATACTAATTTATCTTTTAGGTATATGGCGGAGTTACTACGTCTATTAGCAGGAATATTGTTTATATTTTTAGGTATACTGATGTTTAATAGTGCAATAACGTTAAATAGAGAAGATATAATGCCGTTATTTCGCTAATAGTTACAGGTCAATGACATGGCAATGTAAGAAAACGCAGACTTTCCTTAATAGAACGTCTGCGTTTCAAATATTAGTTATTTTGCATATTGCTATTATTTTTTTCTAACCATTTTTGCATTTGTTCAATTTCAGGGCCTTGTGCATCAATAATAGCTTGTGCTAATTTGCGCATTTCAGGATCAGTACCATACTTTAGCTCGATTTTTGCCATATCAATTGCTCCCAAATGGTGAGCGATCATTCCCTGCGCAAATGCAACATCTGCATTATCACTATTCATTCCTTTTGCCATATTTTCATGCATTTTATTCATTGAATCCATGAGCTCTTGGTTCATAGGAGAGTTACTCTGTGCCACATTAGTACTCATATTCATATTCATATTCATATGTGAATTATTGGCTATTGCACCAAAAGAGAGTGAACCCATTAAAACGATGGCGATAGGTAAAACTTTTTTCATCATTGTTCCCTTTATATTGTATGAATTATCTTTATTCTAAAGATCCCCCTTAGAGGAAGGTCAAGGTTACAACTAAAAGTTTAGAATACTTTACTTTTAATGACATTTTATCTTGTAAAGTATTATCAATAGACTTGAATAAATAATTGTTATAATAGCTATAATGAAAACCAGATATACTTGCGATAAATCTTATTTTTAACGCATGTCCAAATAATAATTAAAATCAGAATTTAAGTATAATAACTTAACAATATTTAAATTATAATAATAAATTATTTCTTATGCCAATAGGGCTACATGTCTGCGTAATAAAATGTAAAAAATAAAAAGAATTGTAATCAATATTGAATATGAATGGCTTTAATTATATACAGATACAAAGATGATTAGTGATGTGGGGGCTTTCATGAAACAAATAATTATTATTGCAGGAGGAATTATATCATTGACTATTATGATTGCTATTTTTGTTGCAATCTTAGTTGTTTCTGTATTTAAAGAAGATACCGTTGCTGCTTGGAATAATAGCCGTAATGTTATTGAAAACTCCTCAACACAAATCAACGATATGTTTTCTTTTGTCAAAGGTAAGCGTGATGATGTCATGGCACGTTATCAATCATTAGAAAACAGTGAAAGTTGTAATCAACTCGTGTCTAAATTAGACAGTGTTGAAAAAGCACTAGCGGAAGGTAGTTTGTTACTTCCTCGGTCATCAATTGAGCAAATTTTTGCTATTAAAAATAGCCTTAATGATAGCTCATCTCCAGCCCAAAGCTTTGCCTGTGAGCAAGCTATTCAATTTATAGACAGAATTAATCCATAAGTATTAAGCTACTGTATAGTTATTCTCTTTATTTTTATAATATAGACTCTCTATTATTAGACTAACTGCAACAATAAGCCCGTGAAGATCTATTTATAATAGCATGAAATGGTTATCATTTTTTATTAATAAAAATGTAATTCAGTAACGCTATTTTTCCTTGCCAATCTCCCTTTTGCGATCTAAATAAAATGTTAACGTTAAAAAGAAGCCAATGTAGGGATTTAATTTAGCGTTATGCCTATGCTAACATAATAGGCTGATTCGTTTTAGTCAGATGTTTTTCTATTCATTAGTTTGTTTTTATCTTTACTTATCGCTTTATAAAACACACTTTATTATCTATTCTATTTAGATGTTATAAAATATAACGATGGGTATTTACGCTTCTTTTTATGAAATTCACTGGCAGTAGTACATAAGTATCTTTTATCTATTTATAAAATTCACTGAAAAGTATTTAAACAATTATGAATATCACCACACCCAATAGCGTTAATGAAGTAAGCCGTAAAACGGCGTGGATCAGGGTAATTATTCTATCATTTGCTGCTTTCGTATTTAATACGACAGAGTTTGTACCTGTTGCATTGTTAAGTAATATTTCTGAAAGTTTTGCCATGGTGCCGGCTCAAACAGGGTTGATGATCACTATTTATGCTTGGGTTGTTGCCCTAATGTCTTTGCCATTAATGATAATGACCAGCAAAGTAGAGCGACGTAAGCTACTGATTATTTTGTTTATTGTATTTATTCTAAGCCATGTCTTATCTGGCGTGGCATGGGATTTTAATTCGCTAATTGTAGGTCGGGTTGGAGTCGCTTTTGCTCATGCTGTTTTTTGGTCGATTACTGCCTCATTAGCAATAAGAATGGCACCCCATGGTAAAAAAGCACAAGCATTAAGTTTATTAGCAACCGGTGTTGCACTAGCTACCGTGCTGGGGTTACCTCTGGGAAGGGTGGTTGGACAATGGTTAGGATGGCGAGCTACCTTTTTGGGTATAGGTGTACTGGCGCTGATAACCATGCTTGCTTTAATGCGCTATTTACCTTTATTACCAAGTGAACATTCAGGCTCGTTAAAAAGTGTCCCAATATTGCTAAAACGAGCACCATTAGTGGGTATTTTCTTACTAACGGTGATCGCAGTGACCGCTCATTTTACTGCTTATAGTTATATTGAGCCTTTTGTTATTGATATTGCAAAATTAGATGAAAATTTTGCCACTATTGTATTACTGATTTTTGGCGGTGCAGGAATTTTGGGGAGTGTGTTATTTAGTCGCTATAGTACCAAAATGCCAACCTCATTCTTATTCTTTGCACTTATTCTCTTAACCGTATGCTTAAGTACGCTGATGATAAGTAGCCAACATACACTCACATTTATTGCCTTAATCATCTTTTGGGGGATAGGCTTTATGTGTATTGCGTTAGGATTGCAGGTTAAAGTGATTGACTTAGCACCTGATGCAACAGATATCGCCATGTCGATCTACTCAGGTATCTTTAATATCGGTATTGGGGCAGGGGCTTTGTTAGGTAATCAAGTAATATTGCACGCGGGAATGCCAAATATCGGCTATGCAGGAACAGCCTTAAGTATTATTGCACTAGCGTGGTGTGGCTTTATTTTTACCCGTTATCGTGTTGCGATGGGAGGCAAACCTCGCGAAAAAAACCGGCTCCATTAAACAAAATCTATAAATAGCATTTTAAGGCATCTATTGCGCTGAATAGATGCCTTTTTTGTTGTTCTAAAATAGATATCACAGAAATATCTTGTGATAGAATTCACAAAATTGAATTTGGATCTTAGTAGGGCGAAGAAATGAATGGATTAACTTACCTAATATTAGCCATTATATCTGAAGTTATTGCAACAACGGTGTTAAAAGCATCCGATGGCTTTAGTCGATTATATCCATCTATTGTCGTCGTGGTGGGGTATTGTTTTTCTTTTTGGGCGCTATCTCAGGTTGTGAAAGTCATGCCACTGGGTATTGCATATGCAATTTGGAGCGGATTAGGTATTGTTTTAGTTTCTGTTGCGGCTGTTTTTGTCTATCAACAAAAACTCGATTTACCCGCCATCGTCGGTATGACATTAATTATTGCCGGCGTCTTAGTGATTAACTTACTTTCCAATAGCACCTCACACTAATCAGAGATAACAGAGATAATTTAGGTGTTTTTATAATGCAAAGAAAAATGAAAGCAACGTGTTTTTTGTTGATGTTGACCAGCTTTGCGTTGCTTACTGGCTGTAGTCAATCTAAACAAGCACAAAATACCACCGCTCAAGTGATTAATAGCAATAAAACGATAGCGACCACACCTTCTATTCCTTTAGAGGAACCAGCCAAAGAGACCTGTATATTTTCTGGTGGAGTGCCTGCGTTAACTTATGAATTACATGGCGGTCAAACACCCGTTTGTCAATTTGCTAATGGTAAACGTTGTAGTGAACAAGCGTTGATTGATGGTGCCTGTATTCCAGGTTAATACGCTTGGGGATATGCATAAACAAGTGATAATTAGAAAAATAGGCGCTTAATGTCTGATTAAGCGCCTATTTTTGTGATGATAATAATTTATCTGCGCTCTATCTTTCTATAGCTAACAGTAGCGTATGTTAGTCTTTTTTGGAAAAAGAAGAGGTGACTTGGCTGATTAATACTAATAAACCAACAATAAAATAAGCAGAAAAGATAATTAACATCCATTGTGGCATTTCTAATGACAAGAACCGCCATTGGCTAACAGAACAATCCCCTGATGCTTGGAATACGGCAGGGAACCAATCTTGCAATGCAAACCAAGAAGGCAAGGTAACAAAGAAATCACACGTTGCAAAAGGTGATGGATTAAGAATAAGTTGCGTATGTTCCCAAGCCAGTTCAATACCGCGGTATGAGGCATAAAGCCATAAAAAACTACCCGCCATGCGCATTAGTGTCAGTTTTGGCGAAGAAAAACCAATTAATGCGGCAACTAAGATCCCTAATACAGCAATGCGCTGATAAACACACATCACACAAGGCATTAATTCCATTCCGTACTGAAAATACAATGCCGCACCTTCAAGACCAATTGCCGTTAATGCCAGCAGTAACCATGAAAAACGACTTTGTGACCAGTGACGAAGAGCACTCAACATAACAATGTCCATGATAATATTGAAATAAGTTGTTATTCTGCCTAAAAACTAGACTAAAAAAAAGGTAAAATCTCTTATTTCACAAATATTTACATTAATAGGTGTTTTTATAAAAAAATAGGGCTTTTAAACATTAAAAGCCCTAAAAAATACTCATTTCATGATGGTTTTTTATGGAATAGCGATTAAGCCAATTTCATATAACCAATGTGTCATAGGCACGAGCCAGAATTCTACAGCCAGTAATCCTAACAGTGTCATAACGATGGTATAAGGAAGTGCCATCATCACCATACGTCCATAAGATAAGCGGATCAGCGGGGATAATGCAGAAGTTAATAAGAATAAGAAAGCCGCTTGTCCGTTTGGCGTTGCCACTGACGGTAAGTTAGTCCCAGTATTAATTGCGACACCAATATGTTCATATTGAGATTGGCTAATTAATCCTTCTTGCAATGCGCTTAATGCTTCACTGATATAGACCGTACCCACAAATACATTATCTGAAATGGCAGAAAGTAGGCCATTAAAGAGATAAAAGAGTGACAGTTGTGAAGATTCTGATGCCTGTAGAACAAATTGAATAATAGGACCAAATAGCTGTTGATCAATAATCACGGCAACAACGGAGAAGAATACTGTAAGTAATGCGGTGAAAGGCAGTGCTTCTTCAAAAGCTTTACCTAAAGCGTGCTCTTCAGTGATACCACAGAAAGTGGTGGCTAAGATAATAACAGAAAGACCAATAATACCGACCTCAGCAAGGTGTAAGGCCAGTGCAACAATTAACCAAATACCAATTAATGCTTGGATTAATAACTGGGCTTTTTCTTGTTGAGTTCGTTTTTCACTGTTCTTTTTATCGTAATCAGTGAGAACTTTACGCACTAATTCAGGTAGCTCGGCACCATAACCAAACAACTTAAAGCGCTCAACCAAATAACATACTGCAAGTCCAGCAAAGAAAACGGGAATAGTAACGGGTGACATCCTGATAAAGAAGGTGACAAAATCCCATTCTAAGTGTTTTGCAATGATCAAGTTTTGTGGCTCACCAACCATCGTCATCACGCCACCTAATGCAGTACCAACACCGGCATGCATCATTAAGCTACGTAAGAAAGCACGGAATTGTTCTAAGGTCTGTTTTTTCTCTGTGCTATCAATAAAGCCATCATTGCTTAACTCTGCATCAGCTTGGTTAGAAGCAAAGTTATGGTAGATGGAATAGAAGCCTAAAGAAACACTGATCACCACGGCAATCACGGTTAAAGCATCTAAAAAAGCAGATAAAAAGGCACTAGCAAAACAGAATGCTAATGATAATAAGCGTTTAGATCGAATAGAGAGGAGTAATTTTGTAAAAGCAAATAGAAGTAATTGCTTCATAAAATAAATACCCGCAACCATAAAGACCAGCAATAAAATGACTTCAAGGTTGTTGGCTATTTCATGACCTATTTGTTTCGGCGTTGTCATACCAATAATGACGGCCTCAATAGCAAGTAATCCCCCTGGTTGTAGCGGATAACATTTTAATGCCATGGCTAAAGTGAAGATAAACTCAACAACGAGTAGCCAGCCAGCAATGAAAGGGTCAACAAAGAAAAAAATCAGTGGGTTGATGATTAAAAAAGTAATAATAGCAAGCTTATACCAATCAGGGGAGTTCCCCATGAAATTTTTCAGTAATGCTTGTCTTATACTCATATCCATTATGTTTTTTATCCTCCGAATAGAGATTTTAGGCGCCTAAAATGCGCAATCTAGTCATAATACGCTCTAATCGCTGTGAAATTAAGCGTATTCGTAAATAATAAATTGATAAAACAGTGTCATGTTTTATGATGCCATTCACTATTTAGCGATGGTTGAGCTATATCAAAATTAAGCATTCTGATATTATCTTTTCTATTATTAGCAGAAAAAACGCTTCGGAAGAAATAAAAATATGGTTATTAAGGCTCAAAGCCCCGCAGGTTTTGCGGAAGAGTACATTGTTGAAAGTATTTGGAACAACCGTTTTCCACCAGGTTCTATTCTGCCCGCAGAACGTGAGCTTTCCGAATTAATTGGTGTGACAAGAACGACATTGAGAGAGGTTTTGCAACGTTTAGCTCGTGATGGTTGGTTAACTATCCAGCATGGAAAACCAACCAAAGTGAATAACTTTTGGGAAACGTCAGGTCTTAATATTCTTGAAACTGTCGCGCGTCTTGATCATGATCGCGTGCCACAATTAATCGATAATTTATTAGCCGTAAGAACGAATATCTCAGCAATTTTTATTCGCACGGCATTTAAAAATAATCCAGAAAAATCCCTAGAAGCACTGACTCATCAACTAACGACTGAAAATAGTGCTGATGAGTTTAGTGAGTTGGACTATAACATTTTCCGTGGTTTGGCATTTGCCAGCGGTAATCCTATTTATGGATTGATCTTAAATGGACTTAAGGGATTATATACCCGTGTAGGGCGTTATTATTTCTCTAATGTTCAGGCGAAAGAGTTGGCGCTATCATTTTATAAAAAATTGGCGTTGCTATGTGAGCAAAAAGATACTGAGCACGTTATGGATTGCGTTCGCCAATACGGAAAAGAGAGTGGCATTATTTGGCATGAGCTCCAATCGCCACTACCTAGTGACTTAGAAGAAGTAAAACGTTAATTCATCGCGTTTATCCCGTCTTAACATCAGCATTGGATCTTATTGATCCAGTGCTGATTTTTTATTATCCAGAAAATGGTAGTAATAGAAATATGATGACTATTATTGGAGAAGTGAAAGAATAGCGGGCTAAAAACAGCAAGCCTAGTTTAACCATCCATTTTTAGGTGATACTTTAATTTGGCTATTTTTAGTAAAAAAAATTTGAAACATATCTCATCTTAATATTATATTCTGACAATGATAATTTTTTTGGTTTTTCATAAAAATTGCATGATGGGTTTTTATTGGCTTATTTAATTTATATTTGAATAATATATTTATGTATTATTTTTATAAAAAGCGCTAAATACTCTATCAACTTGATTTTTAAATAGAATTAATAATTGCTCTGCAAAACTAACACTGTTATTACTAATTAAATGTGATTTGACTCTAAAATTTGCTTTTTTGTAGTGCTAGATGATTATTCTGTGCTGGCTTTTTGTGTATGGAATATTATTCTTATGTTATATCAATGTAAATTATTTGGAGTCTAGCCATGAAAGTGATCATCTTAGGTGGCGGCGTTATTGGTGTAACAAGTGCGTGGTACTTAGTACAGCAAGGGCATGAAGTCATTGTTGTCGATAGGCAAAATAGTGCGGCAGAAGAGACGAGTGCAGGTAATGCAGGGCAAATATCTCCGGGTTATGCAACGCCTTGGGGTGCCCCAGGTATTCCATTAAAAGCAGTAAAATGGATGTTTCAAAAACATGCACCTTTAGCGATCCGACCTGATGGCTCACTGTTCCAATTACGCTGGATGTGGCAAATGTTACGTAATTGTGATGCTTCTCATTATGCGATGAATAAGAGTCGTATGGTGCGTATTGCTGAGTATAGTCGTGATTGTATCCGTCAATTACGCCAAGATACCGGTATTGAATACGAAGGACGCCAAGGGGGAACGTTACAGCTATTTCGTGATCAAAAACAATTTGATAATGCCGCTAATGATATCGCTGTATTAAAGCAAGAAGGTGTGGCTTATGAACTGCTAACAGCCGAGCAACTAAAATCAGCAGAACCCGCTTTAGAGCATGTGAGTCATAAACTTACCGGAGGATTACGTCTTCCTAATGATGAAACGGGTGATTGCCAAATCTTTACTAAGAAGCTGGCTAAAATGGCTGAAGAGGCCGGGGTTACCTTCTTATTTAATAAAGAAATAAAACACCTACTTTTTGATGGTGATAAAGTCACCGGTGTGCAATGCCATGATGGTTTATTGACCGCAGATCACTATGTTGTCGCCATGGGATCGTACTCGACTGAATTTTTGAAAAACAAAATCACAATTCCGGTTTATCCTTTAAAAGGCTATTCATTAACCATGCCTATTATTGATGCAAGCAGAGCACCAACATCCACTATTTTAGATGAAACATATAAGATTGCGGTGACTCGCTTTGATAATCGCATTCGTGTGGGCGGTATGGCGGAAGTGGTAGGTTTTAATTTGAATATTTTAAAATCACGTTGTGAAACGCTCAAAATGGTTGTTCAAGATCTCTATGAGGGTGGTGGTGATATCAGTAAAGCGACATTCTGGACAGGCTTAAGGCCAATGACGCCAGATGGTACACCGATAGTTGGGCCAACCGCATATCGTAATTTATCCCTAAATACGGGGCATGGTACATTAGGATGGACGATGGCATGTGGCTCAGGACAACTGTTAGCTGATTTAATATCAGGTAATAAAACGGCAATTGCTGCAGATGATCTCTCCGTGTTCCGTTATATCGATGGATTTAATACTAAATTGCTCCGTCCAGGGCAAAAACTTGACGCTGTTTATTAATTAAGGAGAGACGATGTCCAGACCTGCCAAAATTAGCATAAATTTAGATGCGCTGAGTCATAATCTTTCGGTGATCAAATCGAAAGCGCAGGGAAGTAAAGTATGGTCAGTGGTTAAAGCTGATGCTTATGGACATGGTCTTTCTTGTGTTTGGCCTGCATTAAGTCATACCGATGGTTTTGCCTTAATTGAATTAGATAAAGCAATTATGCTAAGAGAGCAAGGATGGGTAGGCCCCATTCTTTTGCTTGAAGGTTTTTTCAAACCAGATGATGTGTATTTATTAGAGCGTTATTCATTAACGACGGTTGTGCATGCTGATTGGCAATTTGAAGCCATTGAGCAAGCGCAATTAGAGCGGCCTATCAATATTTATCTGAAACTCAATAGTGGCATGAATCGGTTAGGTTACCGACCAGAAGACTATCAGCAAGCTATACAAAGAGCAAAACGCATAACTAACATTGGCTCTATTGTACAAATGTCCCATTTTGCTAATGCTGATTCAGGGCTGAATATGGCGACACAAAAACAGATTATTGATAGCTCAATGGTAAATGATTTACCGCGCTGTTTAGCCAATTCTGCGGCTATTTTATTTGAACCACAAACCCATCATTCATGGGTTCGTCCCGGTATTATTTTATATGGTGTATCCCCCTCTGGGGTGTGGCAAGATATTGCTGATTTTGATTTGCAACCTGTGATGACCTTTAACAGTGAAGTATTAGCTATTCAGTCAGTAAAAAAAGGTGAACAAATTGGTTATGGTAGTCGATATACCGCACAACGTGATATGAGAATTGCTGTTGTCGCTTGTGGTTATGCTGATGGTTATCCAAGGCATGCCCCAGATGGTACACCCGTTATCGTTAAAGGACATAAAACACAATTAGTTGGGCGTATTTCAATGGATATGCTTACTATTGATGTAACCGATTTGCCGGATGTTGAACATGGAAGCCCCGTTGAGTTATGGGGAAATCAATTACCGGTTGATGAAGTTGCACTGGCTTGTGGCACTATTGGTTATGAATTACTGTGCGCTATTGCACCGCGAGTGGCGGTTGAAGTGACGATAAATGTAGCAAACTCTACTTTTTCTGATCTAAATGAAAGTTGTTAATAATCACTAAACTAGAATAAGCTTAAACTTATTTTGATTTGGTGATCCTATGAGTAACGGCATTACATTGCGTGTGAAAGGAAAGGTTCAAGGTGTTGGCTTTCGCCCCTTTGTTTGGCAATTAGCACATCATTTTGGTTTATTAGGCCAGGTGAGTAATGATAGCTTAGGAGTATTGATCCACTTAACGTTATCACCGCAAAATCAACACTTTATTAATGCATTAACAGCTCAATGTCCTCCTCTTGCACGCATTGAACGTATTGAACAAACACCTTATCAATGGGAGCAACTCCCCACGGACTTTACTATTGTAAAAAGTGGTGGTGGAGAAATGGATACACAAGTTGTACCTGATGCAGCGACTTGTCAGGCTTGTATTGATGAGTTGTTTGATCCACAAAATCGTCGTTATCACTATCCTTTTATAAACTGCACCCATTGCGGCCCTCGTTTTACTATTATAAAAAAAATGCCTTACGACAGGCCTTTTACCTCTATGTCTGCATTTCCATTTTGTCCGACTTGCCAACATGAATATCAAGATCCCGCAGATAGGCGTTTTCATGCACAACCTAATGCCTGTCCTGTCTGTGGACCTCATATTTGGTTGGCAGATCATCAAGGGCAACAACTTGCAATAAAAGAGCGGGCATTAACGCAAGCTTGTCAGGCGCTATTAGCGGGGAAAATTGTTGCTGTAAAAGGCATTGGTGGCTTTCATTTAGTTTGTGACGCACGCAATAGTGAAAGTGTTGCGCGTTTAAGAGCGCGTAAACATCGTCCAGCCAAACCACTTGCGGTGATGTTAACCGGGACTGAGCAGATCCAAAAACCGGCCGATAATGCCGAGTTTTACTCAAAAGTGATAGAAACATTAACCAGTACCGCAGCACCTATCGTACTTATTCCTAAAGAAATCGCCCCTATTTCATTAAGTGAACTGATTGCACCTGGATTAACAGAAGTAGGTGTTATGTTACCAGCTAATCCTTTGCAACATCTTCTCGCACATGAAACACAAATTCCATTAGTCATGACCTCTGGTAATGCGACAGGACACACTCCTGCATTAACCAATGAAGAGGCGTTAAATCAGCTTGGTGATATTGCAGAATTATTTCTAATGCATAATAGGGAGATTATACAAAGAGCGGACGATTCATTAGTACGTATTGAAGATGATCAGTGTGTGATGATCCGCCGTTCACGGGGTTATGTACCAGATGCTATCGCATTGCCAACCACTTTTGATGCACAACCTGCAATTTTGGCTTTAGGAGGGGATCTGAAAAATGTGTTTTGTCTCTTAAAAGAGCACCAAGCTATTATGGGGCCGCATTTAGGTGATTTAGATGATTTAAGTGTGAGGCAACAATTACTGAAATCGCTCACGCTGTTTCAACAGATCTATCGTTTTACGCCCAAAGCGATTGCCATTGATGCTCATCCTAATTATATCAGCCATCAAATAGGTAAACAGCTAGCTGAACAGCAACAGATCCCTGTTATAGAAGTTCCCCATCACCATGCACATATTGTCTCTTGTTTAGCAGAGCATGGACATACACAGCAACAAGGCGCAGTAATTGGTATAGCCCTTGATGGTCTAGGGTATGGACAAGATGGCTCTTTATGGGGAGGCGAGTGTTTGCTGGTGGATTATAAAAAATCCCAACGTATTGGCGGGCTACCTGCGGTTGCTATGCCGGGAGGAAATTTAGCTTCAATACAGCCTTGGCGAAATTGGTTCGCACATTTAGCTACTTTTACAAAAGATTGGCAAGGTAGTGTTATCACCCAAGCAATTCCGCTCACAGAGTTACAGATTTTGAGTAAGGTAGTGGCTCGTGGTTTAAATTCACCGCTAGCATCATCTTGTGGACGATTATTTGACGCAGTTGCTTGCTCTTTGGGATTATCACCTAAACAAATAAGCTGGGAAGGCGAAGCGGCATGCTACTTACAAAGCGATGCGTTACAGTGTCACGTAGATCGGTATGCTGATATCATCAAGCAATATGGACATTTAATGCCTGTAAAAGATAAGCATGTTGATTTGTCCACTTTCTGGTCACAATGGGAAAGCATCACATTAAATACCAGTGAGAAGGCTTGGTTATTTCACTATTTATTAGCCGAAAGTTTGGGTGATATTGCTCTGCAAGCTGCGCAAGAACATCAGATTGATACTATTGTTTTAACAGGAGGGGTATTCAATAATATCTTACTTAAGGATCTGTTTAAGCAAAAATTAAACAATAAAAAGGTATTGACCCCTATGATATTGCCATCTGGTGATGGTGGAATTGCATTAGGACAAGCACTTATTGCCAGTCATTTTATGTAAAAAATAAAATGATTGTAATCTATTAGCTAACTTTTAGTGCACCATAACAACAGTCGTTTTTTGGTCACTGTTTTATCAAAGACAATATGGAAAATCATCGTGAGTAAAAAGAAAATTGTTATTTCTTTAGCCATAATCGCTGGATTGAGTACACCGACAGCCTTCGCGGGAGAATGGTCAATAGGGGGTTCTGTATTATCACAAGTAACACCTTATAAGGGTGCTAAATCTAAAGACTATTTATTACCTGTACCTTTGGTTAATTATCAATCTGAAAATTTCTATTTTGCGACATTAGCCGCAGGATATTATTTATGGAATTCACCGAAAGATCAGCTGTCTGTCGATGTTCACTATTACCCACAAGCATTTAAACCAAGTGACTCTGATGATGAGCAGATGAAAAAACTTAATCGTCGCCGTGATACCGTCATGGGTGGATTTACCTATAAACATCATGAGTCATGGGGAAGTTTACGAGGAATTATTTCAGGTGATCTTTTAGGTAAAAGTAATGGCATTATTGCTGATGCTGCTTACCTTTATCCTTTTGAATTAGGCAATTGGTCACTTCAACCGGGAATTGGTGCTGTTTGGGAAAATAAAAAGCAGAATCGTTACGCATATGGGATTAGTCAGGGAGAATCTCAGCGTAGTGGTTTAGCAGAATATCGACCAAATGATAGCTGGAGACCTTATGTGGAAATCTCAGCTAACTATAAGTTTGCTGAAAACTGGGATTTCTTCGCGATGGGACGAGTGGATCGCTTACCCAGCGAAGTTAAAGATAGCCCGATGGTAAATAAATCGGTAACGGCTATTTTATGGACAGGTGTCACTTATACTTTCTAACGGTAAAACGGTAAAACGGTAAAACGGTAAAACGGTAAAACGGTAAGTTAAGTTGCTTTCGATAACTAAAAGCTTCGAATTTGTTCGAAGCTTTTTTGTTCGACAAAGTAGAGTGGCAAACTATTTTTCAGCAATATTTTTGCGTACGCGTATCACAGCAGATAAACGTCCAGGATGAACATTATCCGGCTTAAGTGGACGATGAATACGAGCTGTTTCAACACATGCCATTTTACGGTAACCACCTGAGCTTATATCTTTCATTGAACTGGCGAGTTCTGCACCCGGATTCCAACAAACGACATCACTGTGATGATAATGGTGAACCTCAATAGTACGATCCCAACCATCATCATGAATAAGATTAAAATCTTCAGGCTCAGTATAAAGTCTGTCAGTACGGCCGTTAAAGCGTAGGGCGGTTTCGTCGGTATAAACTTCTTTATCCGCTACGGTGTCAATATAGTGACTACCAAGGCCTGTAATGGAAACTTTATCGATATCACTGACATTAAAATAGGAGTGTAGCGCCGCAGTGGCTTCATAGTCACCGTATGACTCTAATTCAATTTCACAGGTATCACCTAATTTAAATCGAGCAATAACAGTAAATTCATGAGGCCAATACTTTTGAGTTTGTGCACTTTCTTTGAGTGTCATGGTGATAAGCACTCCGTCTTCTTGTTCAGAATGAGCACTAAATTCCCAAGGTAAGATACGTGCAAATCCATGGCTTGGGGTTCCCGCTGAGGCAAACCAAGGCCAACAAATAGGGATACCACCACGAATAGCAACACCGGGAGTAAATAAGGCATCTTCACTGAGCCACAAAACGGGGTGCGTTTGTGCGGGTTGCCATGCGATAAGATGGGCACCTTGAAGACTAATAGCCGCACGTACTTTGGGGTGAGAGATCACCAGAATAGGGAGTTCACCTAATTGGCGTCGACTTAAGTAAGGTGATATTTGTTCAATAACCGGCAAAGAAAAAATTTTCTCATTCATTATTTTATAACCTTATGTCGCGGACTATTTGAATACAATAAACTGCCGAGTAAAAAAATAAAAGAGCCACCGAAAGGGTGGCTCTAAAATCAATCTTGGCTTTCTAAACTCTAATTATTTAGAGATATGAGAAATCAGATCTAGAACTTTGTTTGAATAACCAACTTCGTTATCGTACCAAGAAACTAATTTAACAAAGTTGTCATTCAGCGCGATACCTGCTTTAGCATCGAATACTGAAGTTAATACTTCACCGTTGAAGTCAGTTGAAACAACTGCATCTTCAGTGTAACCCAGAACGCCTTTCAGTTCGCCTTCGGCAGCTTCTTTGATTGCTTCACAGATTTGAGCATAAGTTGCTGGTTTTTCCAGACGTGCAGTTAAGTCAACAACAGAAACGTTAGGAGTAGGAACACGGAAAGACATACCAGTCAGTTTGCCGTTCAGTTCAGGAATAACTTTACCTACTGCTTTAGCAGCACCAGTTGATGAAGGGATGATGTTTTGAGAAGCACCACGACCACCACGCCAGTCTTTCATTGAAGGACCATCAACAGTACGTTGAGTTGCAGTTGTTGCGTGAACAGTTGTCATCAGACCTTCAACGATACCGAATTTGTCGTTGATAACTTTTGCTAAAGGCGCTAAGCAGTTAGTTGTACAAGATGCGTTAGAAACGATATCTTGACCTGCATATGATTTGTGGTTTACACCCATAACGAACATAGGTGTGCTGTCTTTTGAAGGACCAGTCAGAACAACTTTTTTCGCACCAGCTTGGATGTGTTTACGTGCAGTTTCGTCAGTTAAGAACAGACCAGTTGCTTCAGCAACAACATCAACACCAATTTCGTTCCATTTCAGGTTTGCTGGATCTCTTTCTGATGTTACGCGGATGGTTTTACCATTAACAACGAGGTGGCCATCTTTTACTTCAACAGTACCGTTGAAACGACCATGAGTTGAATCGTATTTCAGCATGTATGCCATGTATTCTGCGTCTAACAGATCGTTAATACCTACGATTTCGATATCTGAACGTTCTTGTGCAGCACGGAAAACGATGCGGCCGATACGACCAAAACCATTAATACCTACTTTGATAGTCATATGTATTCCACCAGCTTTATTAGTGAATTAAAAAGTTGCTTCTAAAGTTACCAAAACCGCGCCAGTCGTCAAGCGGAATCGTGTCAATAATTGCAAAAAATCAATTAAAAAAACACTTTTTGCTTAAGGATTGGTCGTTTTAGATAAATATTACGCTGTGTATTATCGGGATCATTGCCGATAAATGAAGTTACCTTTGCTCCGTTATGTGAAATGTATCACATTTCAAAAACTAAAGATTACTCTCATTGATTTTAGACTATATTTTCCAGATTTGTTGTTAAATCTTTGTTATTATTTGCTGTTGTTTTAAAAAACATTTTTGTCAGTGTGAGGTGTTTATGAGCAATAATGAAAAAAAAGTGCATATTTCAAGTGATAACAATCACATTGATTTATCAAACCTCAATGAAATGCAGCATTATGTGACGCAACAGCGGGGTACTGAACCGCCGTTTAGTGGTAAATTATTACATAATAGAGAAACAGGTATTTATCATTGCTTATGTTGTTCTGCGCCTTTGTTTTATTCGGAAACTAAATTTGATGCAGGATGTGGTTGGCCAAGTTTTTATCAACCTGTAAGTGATGATGCAATTCTTTATCTTGATGATTTTTCGCATAATATGAAAAGAACAGAGATCCGCTGTCGTCAATGTGGTGCTCATTTAGGGCATGTATTTAATGATGGCCCAGCACCGACAGGACAACGTTATTGCGTTAATTCTGCCTCTTTGGCATTTAGCAATACAGAAACAGGTGAAGTGCAAAAGGGCTAAACAGTTACTATTAACAATAAATTAACAAATAAAAAAACGATTCAGCTTTTGCGTGGTAATTTGATATATGGAGCAATCAATGGAAGTTAATGATTTAATTTCAATGGTCACACCTGAGATTTATCAACGTCTTTCTACCGCAGTTGAGCTAGGTAAATGGCCAGACGGCGTTGCACTCACTGCAGAGCAAAAAGAGCATTGCATGCAAATTGTTCTCTTATGGCAAGCGCAGAATAACCATAATCCGGAACATATGACGGTTGGCACAAACGGACAAATTACGATGAAAAGCAAACAAGAGCTAAAAGCGCAATTTCAAGCTGAACGTTTAGCCACATTAACACCAATGGATGATGATTAAGACGTTTTTAAATTTAAATAATGAAAGTTAGCGTAACGGTGGTGATTTATTAGTTTATTATTTTGATAAATCACCACTTTTTAGTTCTACTATTCATACAAGTAGAGAATGATAATTGCTAATCATGTTGTTTATATTATTTGTCACTTTTAAGCACTGTTACTGAATCAACTAAAACTGCCCCATGTTGTTGCATTTGATTAAATGCGAGCTGGCTATCATCTGGTTGAATATTGACACCTCGACAACCATCCATAACCACTGATACTTGATAACCCAATTGTAATGCATCTAACACGGTAAATTTAACGCAATAATCAGTTGCTATCCCTAGAATGGTGAGATGCTCGATCTGCATGCTTTGTAAAAGAGTATGCAATCCTGTTTGATATTCATGGTCATTATCAAAAAAAACACTATAACTATCGATAAGTCGATTTTGGCCTTTATAAATAATATGACTAATTAAATTATCTGTTAATAAGGGATGAAAATCAGCGCCATGGCTATTTTGTACACAATGCACTGGCCACCAAACTTGTGGACGGCCATTTAATTGGCCAATTTCGCCAACGACAGTACCTGAATTTTTTGCAAAGCTGAGATGATCTGCGGGATGCCAATCTTTACTCGCAATAATAGGACGCTGATGGCGTTGAAAATAATCAATAAGTCGATTTGCCGTATCTATGACGGTATCACTTTCCTTAACAGCCAATGCGCCACCGGTACAGAAATCATTTTGTAGATCAACTAATAATAACGCTGAATTTTTCACAGGAGTTACCTTTGATTAGACCTAGTCGTCATCGTTTAATGTCATTTCACCACGGAGATTTTGTTGCATTAAACGGCAGATCTCAGTATAGCTATATTGTTGACTAAGTAGATAGTGGAGTTTAGTTAACGCTGCTTCAAAAGTCATATCATAACCACTGATCACCCCAACATCGGCGAGTGCTTGTCCTGTTGCATAGCCCCCCATATTGACACGACCAGAAATACATTGCGTTAGGTTAACCACGACAATACCGCGCTCAGTTGCTTCGCGTAGCGTTGATAACAAGGCGGGATGAGAAGGGGCATTACCCACACCATAAGAGCGCAAAATAAGTGCCTTAACGGGTTGCATTAAGATATTTTTCACCACCTCATCAGAAAGTCCCGGATATATTGTTACCACACCAATTGGTTGAGGGGTAATATGATGAGCAATAAACTCACCTTTTGGCTTAGGTAATGGGTTTATTTTAAACGTTTTAATATTAATGCCTGCTTCTAATAAAGGCGCACTATTAGGAGAAGCAAAAGCATTGAAGCCATCTGCATGTGCTTTTATCGCACGATTTCCACGATACAGAGTATTGTTGAAAAACAGTGCAACTTCATTAATTGGATGATGTGCAGCAATATAGAGAGCATTTAATAGGTTAGTTTGTCCATCGGAGCGTAAAGCTTCTAATGGAATTTGAGAGCCGGTGACGATAACCGGTTTTGCCAGCCCCTCAAACATAAAGGAAAGTGCAGAAGCGGTAAATGCCATGGTATCGGTACCATGCAAGATGACAAAACCATCATAGTGGCAATAATTCTCGCTAATATCATCAGCGATAGATTGCCAATCTTCAGGGGTAATATTTGATGAATCAATTAAAGGAAGGTGCTCTTTGATTGTGAAATTGGGCATCTCTTCACGATGGAATTCGGGCATCTTAGCTAATTGGCGTTGTAAATGTCCTGATACAGGTATATAGCCGTGATCAGAATGTTGCATACCGATAGTTCCACCAGTATACACAACGTAAATGGATTTTTTTTGCATCAGACCTAACACTCTTATGAATTAAGCGATAAGAAAGAGTTGATTATAGGGGGTTTGCAGAATAAAAAAAGAAAGGGGAGACAAAAAGCACAATTGAAATACAGCAATTGATGTTTTAAATCATTATTTACACCATTTAGCAAAATAACTAAAAAAATAATCAAAGGCTAAGATAATCCCGCTCATATTGAGCGGGAGCACACTTATTTATTGAATATCACCACAAGATAAACAATACGCATAGCGGTTTTGCGGATCGTTCATATTACGATAAAACTCAGTTTGTGTTTTAACTTCTTTAAATACCGGTGCAGGTAAATAGGCTTGTAATGGATCAGGAATAATGGCTTTTGCATTGGCCGATAAGCTCATTAATATTTGCTCTGATAAGCTTAATTCCGGTTTCATCCAATCAATGACTGGTTGTTTGATTTTTGCCATGGTTGCTGCTGTATTAATAGCATCATCGAAATCACCAAATTCATCAACTAATCCTACTTGTTTAGCATCAACGCCAACCCAAACACGACCTTGAGCAATACGATCAACTTGTGCCGGTGTTTTATTACGTGATTCAGCCACTAATTTCAGGAATGTTTTATAGCCACTTTCAATATTAAGTTGGAATAGCTCTGAAAAATCTTCTGGTAATTTATTGGTTACCGAAAGCCCTGCAAGAGGCGATGTACTCACGCCATCACTATGCACACCTATTGATTCTAAGCTATTTTCAAAGGTATTGATGACACCAAATATACCAATAGAGCCTGTTAATGTTGAAGGGCTAGCGATAATTTTACTCGCAGGTGTAGAGATCCAATATCCCCCTGATGCAGCCATTCCGCCCATCGAAACCACGACATGTTTTTTCTCTTGTTTAAAGGCGGCTATTTCACTGCGGATCTGCTCAGATGCAGATACACTACCACCGGGGCTATTAACTCGTAATACTAATGCTCTAATATTAGGATTTAAACGCGCTTGACGGATTTGATTAGCAATGGTTGAACCACCTGCGGAGCCAGGAATGCTTTCACCATCAATAATTGCGCCTTGAACGACCACAACCGCAATATTGCCGTCTTCGTTTTCTGGGGCGAATGCGGTGAGGTTATCAGCATAATCATAAATACTAATATTGTTAAACTGCTTAGCTTCATGATCCCATTGAAAGGTCTCTTTCATATCCGCTTCAAATTGGGCATAAGAGCTAACAGTATCGACCAATTTGCGATTAAGTGCATAAGTAGCATTATCGCCATCGGCTTTACGTAACTCGACAATCATCTCTTTTGCACCAGGGAAAACATCTTCCTTGGTAATACTACGATTTTCTGCAACTTGCGTTAAATAATTAGACCAGAGTACGGAAACTAATCGATTCGATGCGGCTCGGGCTTCATCAGACATATTATCGCGCATCAGCGGTTCAACAGCTGATTTATAGGTTCCTACACGGAATATATGGGTATTAACTTTAAGTTTTTCTAATAGCGATTTGTAATAGAGATTACTAAAACCTAAACCATAAATACCCACAGCACCTTGTGATGCTAAATAAATTTTATCTGCATAAGAGGCTAAGTAATATTGCGGTTGGCTATAATAACCACTAATCGCATAGATAGGTTTGCCGGTTTTTTTAAATTCAGTTAGCGCTTTACCAACATAATTGAGTGAAGGTTGGTCTGCCCCAGCAAATTCGTCAAGTTTTAGTACCATCCCTTTAATTTTGGGATCAGTCGCTGCTTTGCGTAAGGTATCAACGACTTCGAATAACGAATTTTCTTGTAACTGGCTACCCGAAACACCCAAAAGCTCTCGGCTCATTTGCCCTAAAGGATTTTGGTTAGCTGTTTGGTCAACAATAACGCCTTTTAAATCAACCAGTAATGCACCTTGGTAATCGGTAGGTTTTTGCGTTTCTTGGACGATGAAATAGAGTCCCACACCCATAAAAAGTAGAAAGAAGAAAATAACGTTTAAGATTAGTTTCCTGATAAAGTTAATCGCCTGCCAACTAAATCGAAAAATAGTGCCGATTAACTCCATAATTTTACTCATATTATCTCCACATCATGTAAAGCTAAAAATTAATCCTAAACAGTTATGCTAGAATTGATGGTAAAGGTTTAAGTTTCTATTATTAAAGTATTTATTTCAATATTGAGCGACTCAAGAAATTAGCTGTATAGCCACAACATACCTTATTTACATGAGAGTATACCTTGCAGGTGAGCAATAGACAGCAAAGGTCACTGCTATTTTTAGAATAAAAAACGCTAATATTCCCTACATCTCACTTCGATCCTTTAATAACAAAACTCGATTGACTACTTAGACTGCAAATATTTAGACACCATTCTAATATAGCGACTAGCGAAAGTCTGTCACGTATTTTATTGCGCTTGGGCAGTGTATTACACCTAAAAGCTAACACATTCATATTTTGAACAAACGCTCAATATTGGCTTAAGTACAATCCTATTTTAGCTAAAAATATCCGCTTAAATTTCTCGGTGGTGGTAATATAACATTTTGTTATACTGCGAATTGATAACAACTGTCTATCCCTGCTCTTAAGGGATTTTGCTACAATAATACTGACAGGAGAATACAAAAATGGATGCATTAACACTGCTTTTAAATCGACGTTCAGCGTCTCGACTGACTACTCCAGCCCCAAATAACCAACAGCTTGAAGCTATTTTACAAGCTGGTATGAGAGCCCCCGATCATGGCGCCCTTAAACCTTGGCACTTTGTCGTGATGAAAGAGGATGGTATTGAGCGTTTTAGTCAATTATTACATAAAGCGGCGGTGGTGAGTCAACTAGGTGCTGAGGTAGAAGAAAAAGCAAAAAACGCACCTTTTCGTGCACCTTTAATTATTACCGTGATTGCCAAAGTTAAAGCGCATCCTAAAGTTCCTGAATGGGAGCAAATTGTTGCGGCAGGCTGTTGTGTTCAGGCGATGCAAATGGCTGCAGTGGCACAAGGTTATAGTGGTATTTGGCGTTCAGGCTCTTGGACTCATGATCCAGTGGTAAGAGCGGGATTAGGTTGTGGAGAGCACGACCATATTGTTGGTTTCTTATATCTTGGTACTCCCGCATTGAAAGCACCTACAACGGTTTCTCCTGCTGATTTAACTGATTTTGTGACTTATTTTTAAAAGGATGACATGTTATGTCTGAAGCAATTCGTTTAACACAATACAGTCATGGTGCCGGATGTGGCTGCAAAATTTCACCAAAAGTTTTGGAAACGATTTTACATAGTGAACAGGCTAAGTTTCACGATCCCCATTTATTGGTTGGTAATGAAACGAAAGATGATGCCGCTGTTTATGATTTAGGTAATGGCACGGGAATTATTAGTACCACTGATTTTTTTATGCCAATTGTTGATAACCCCTATGACTTTGGGCGTATTGCGGCGACTAATGCGATTAGTGATATTTTCGCTATGGGGGGTAAACCTATTATGGCGATAGCAATTTTAGGTTGGCCAATTGATAAACTTGCGCCTGAAATTGCTCGTGAAGTTATCGAAGGTGGGCGAGCCGCCTGTCAAGAAGCGGGGATTTCCCTTGCTGGTGGGCATTCGATTGATGCTCCTGAGCCTATTTTTGGTTTAGCGGTAACGGGCGTTGTACCGGTGAGTAAAATTAAGAAAAACAGTGCTGCTAAAGCAGGATGCCAGCTTTTTTTAACTAAACCTTTAGGTATTGGGGTATTAACTACCGCAGAGAAAAAAGGCTTATTAAAACCTGAGCATCAGGGCCTAGCTACTGAAATTATGTGCCGTATGAATAAAGCGGGTACTGATTTTTCTGATATTGAAGGGGTCACGGCAATGACCGATGTGACAGGTTTTGGTCTATTAGGTCACCTTAGCGAGATTTGTGAAGGCTCTGGATTACAAGCCACTATTCACTTTTCACAAGTACCACGATTACCTGAAGTAGAAGCGTATATAGAGCAAGGATGTGTACCGGGCGGTACTGGACGTAATTTTGAAAGTTATGGCCATTTGATTGGTAATATCAGCGAAATGCAACGTAAATTATTATGTGATCCACAAACTTCAGGTGGCTTATTATTGGCAGTACAGCCAGAAGCCGTTGAGCAAGTAAAAGAAGTTGCTAAACGCTTTAATATTGATTTGACCTCGATCGGTGAATTAACAGAGCCGAAAGCAGGAAGAGCGTTAATCGAAGTGACAAACTAACGTAATGAGATTATTTATTGCAGAAAAACCCAGCCTTGCTCGAGCTATTGCTGATGTATTACCAAAACCGCATAAACGTGGTGATGGTTTTATTGTTTGTGGTGATAACCAGTATGTGACGTGGTGTGTTGGTCATTTACTTGAGCAGGCTGAGCCGGATGCATATGATCCGCGCTATGCGCGTTGGTCGTTAGATGATTTGCCCATTATTCCGAATAAATGGCAACTCAAACCGCGCGCTGATGTGAAAAAACAGCTAGATACGATCAACACATTACTAAAACAAGCCGATGAAGTGATCCACGCAGGAGACCCCGATCGCGAAGGGCAACTGTTAGTAGATGAAGTACTTAATTACCTTAATATTAGTGATGCTCAAAGAAAACAGGCACGTCGCTGCCTGATTAACGATTTAAACCCCGCCGCGGTATCTCGAGCAATTGATAAGCTCCGCTACAATCATGAATTTATTCCATTATGTGTTTCTGCCTTAGCAAGAGCGAGGGCGGATTGGCTATATGGCATTAACATGACACGCGCTTACACGTTATTAGGACAGCGCAATGGTTACCAAGGCGTACTTTCTGTTGGGCGAGTACAAACCCCGGTGCTAGGTTTAGTCGTACGCCGTGATGAAGAAATTGAAAACTTTGTACCGAAAGATTTTTTTGAAGTCAAAGCGCATATCGTTACTCCTGCAGATGAGCGATTTACCGCTATTTGGCAGCCGAGTGAACACTGCGAGCCTTGGCAAGATGAAGAAGGGCGTTTATTACATCGCAAATTAGCAGAGCATGTTGTTGATAGAATAGCTGGCAAGCCTGCTAATGTTACCGATTATCAAGATAAACAAGAGTCTGAAATAGCACCTTTGCCTTTTTCATTATCTGCTTTACAAATTGAAGCGGCGAAACGCTTTGGTTTAAGTGCTCAACAAGTGTTAGACACATGTCAACGCTTATATGAAACGCATAAACTTATTACTTATCCACGCTCCGATAGTCGCTATCTGCCTGATGAACACTTTGCTGGGCGTCATGCGGTGATGAATGCCATTAGTGTGCATGATAATAGTCTTTTACCACAAGAAACATTAGATATTGATAAAAAGAACCGTTGCTGGGATGACAAGAAAGTAGATGCGCACCATGCCATTATTCCTACTGCGAAAACAGGTAATATTTCATTAAGTGAAAATGAAAAGAATATTTATTATTTGATTGCCCGACAATATCTAATGCAATTTATGCCAGATGCGGTGTACCGCAAATGTGTGATTGAACTCGATATTGAGAATGGAAAGTTTATTGCTAAGGCACGATTTTTAGCACAAGCCGGCTGGCGTACCTTATTAGGTAGTAAAGAGCAAGATGCGGAAAATGATGGTAGCGCCTTACCTATTGTGGCTAAAGGTGATGAGTTACTTTGTGAAAAAGGCGAAATTGTTGCCAAGCAGACCCAACCACCGAGACCTTTTACAGATGCTACGCTACTTTCGGCTATGACCGGTATTGCACGTTTTGTGCAAGACAAAGAGCTAAAGAAAATCCTAAGAGCGACGGATGGACTAGGTACTGAAGCGACTAGGGCTGGTATTATTGAATTACTGTTTAAACGTGGCTTTCTGCAAAAGAAAGGGCGAGCTATCAACTCGACACCAGCAGGAAGAGCATTAATTCATGTTTTGCCAGATATGGCGACATTACCCGATATGACCGCTCATTGGGAATCAATATTAACGCAAATTAGTGAGAAGCAATTTAAGTATCAAGATTTTATGATGCCATTAAGTAACACACTATTTGAATTAATTACTCAAGCTAAACGTCGTCCTAATATTCAAGCGTTTAGAAACCTGCCTGCGCCTGTGCAGAATAAAAAACGTAAAGGTGCGACGAAAAAAAGTGCACAAGGGAAAAGTCGTTCAGCGCAGTCTCAATCTACGAATCGCGATATAAAGAGTGATGCTTAGTTGATTGTGTAAGACGCTAACTAATATATAAATAAACCCCACTTTTAATCTATTTGAAGTGGGGTTTATCAATAAGGGGGGAGAGGGGGGAATTAAAGCTTAAACTCGGCCCAAACAGGTGCGTGATCGGAAGGTTTTTCCATCGCACGAATATCGTAGTCAATGCCGGTTGAAATACAATTATCTGCTAAGCAACGACTTGCTAGCAGTAAATCGATACGTAAGCCTCGGTTATCATCAAAGCCTTTTGAGCGATAATCAAACCAAGAAAATTGGTCTTCGACTTCAGGATGTTGGGCGCGGTAAGTATCGGTTAATCCCCAACCCATAAGCGTTGCTAACCACTCTCGCTCTTCCGGTAAAAATGAACATTTACCCATTTTTAGCCAACGTTTCATATTATTTTCGCCGATACCGATATCTTTATCGGTTGGACTAATATTTAAATCCCCCATAATCAGTACGGGAGAGGAAGGCGTTAAGCTGGTGGTCAGATACTGCTGTAGATCAGCATAGAATTTTGCTTTAGCAGGGAATTTTGTCTCATGATCACGACTTTCACCTTGAGGGAAATAACCATTCATTACCGTTAATAATCCAGCGGGGGTTTCAATGTCCGCCATGATCATACGACGCTGAGCTTCTTCACCATCACCAGGGAATCCTTTACGTACCGCGACAGGTTTCGCCTTAGTTAACAAAGCCACACCATAATGGCCTTTCTGTCCATGATAAAAAACGTGGTAGCCCAAGGCACTGACAGTTTCTAATGGAAACATATCATCATGAACTTTTGTTTCTTGCAGTCCAATAACATCGGGTTGGTGTTTTTCTACAATGGCTTCGAGCTGATGAGGGCGAGCACGTAATCCATTAATATTGAATGAGACAAATTTCATGTGACTATAACCATTTATAGATTGAATAATAGGATAACTTATACTAACAGGATAATGAAATAAATGTAAGTCGGTTACATACCAATGTTAATACTTGCCATCGAGATATAATCGCGTGATATAGATAAATCGTAGCCAAATAGCAAAATGTATGGCAACTAATAATATTAATAAGTTTATGCCTAACAAAAAATATTAATTAAATAAAGTAGAAACATAAACTATTCTTTGATAGAAGAATATAAGTATTATCATTTTTTATATGTAAAGCAAAATGACAGAATAAAAATATCAATTGAATTATAAATTATATTTATAGGAGGTGAAGATAATTAAAAATAATATTTATTTCGCATGGATTTCTTTCAGTTAATATGTGTTTTATTTATATTAATAAAATTAATTTAATTGTTTTGTTTAACACAGCAAAGGAATGGTGGATTATGTTTTTTTCTCGTAAATTAGAGGCCTTTATGGCCGTCGTTGAAAATGGATCCTTAAGTAAAGCTGCTCGTGTGATGAACCGAACGACACCACCTGTAGCGAAATCAATCAAAGATTTTGAAGCCGTGCTAGGGAAGCGCTTGTTTAAGCGGGAAAAGTTTGGTATGAGTTTAACGCAAGAAGGGTTAGAACTCTATAATGATTTAAAATCACTTTATCTGCAAGAAAAAGAGATAACAAAAAAACACACATCGGGCGTTATTAATAATAGCATTCATGTTTATTATGATTGGGGTAAAAGTCAATATTTAACAGCACTCTATCAAGCAGCCAATAAGAATTGTTCACATATAAATATGATGAGATTTTCGAAAGATAATTTTGAAGAGATACCAGATTATGATGGAAACACGTTAATCTTAAGCTCAGATAAAATTATTAGTGAAAAGTTTAGCTTAATACATCAAGTTAAAAATAAATATCTAGGAATATGTTGCCAACAAATCTTAGCACAAAAAGCACAAGAGAATATCAATACATTGCTAAAAGAAAATATTTGGTTATGTGATCCCGCTTTATATAAAACAGCAAAAATAAAGAAATTAGAAAATGAAATAGCGGATCAGGGTAAACCTGTCAGTATTAGATTGATGGATGATTTAAATTGTTGTTTAAACTTTATTCAAACTCACCATTCGCTATTATTTACTGATGAAAACCCGATTAAGAGTGAGGATGAAAAGCAACTGTGCTTTATACCTTTAACACAAACGGAACTGATTTATAATTGTTATATCTATAAATCTAAATATCACTCGAGCATATTGAACAGGTTTGTTGATTTAATAAAAGAATTGGAATGAAAAAATAGTGAAGAGTATTGAAGATGGTGGTGGGAGAAGGATTCGAACCTTCGAAGTCTGTGACGGCAGATTTACAGTCTGCTCCCTTTGGCCGCTTGGGTATCCCACCAACATTAAATTGTCTTGCTGTCCGTGACAGCGGGCGCAATAATACCAAATACCTGAGATGTGTAAAGTGCTATTTTAAGAAAAAGCGATCAACTGCTGTAAAAATATCCGCTTTGCTTAACTGTTGTGCTATATCGTATTGATTTTAGATAGAAAGCTATAGTGATTGACTTGGATGTGTAACAAAAAATAAAAAGAGCCTGTGATAAAATAACTATCTCAGGCTCTTGTTACTTTAGGCTAGTGCCATAGTTACACTAATTTAAAACGGGTAAGCCTACAAAATAATTGTTCTGTTGCCATAGACAAAAACACGTTGCGAGAGCACCCAATAGAGGGCGTGGCTTAGTACGTTTTTCTCTACATCCCGTCCTGCGCGCATCATATCTTCTGCTGAAAAAGTGTGGTCTACGTTTATTACATTTTGAGTAATAATAGGGCCTTCATCTAAATTATCATTTACATAGTGAGCTGTGGCGCCAATAATTTTTACACCACGTTCATAGGCTTGATGATATGGGCGGGCGCCAATAAATGCCGGTAAGAAAGAGTGATGAATATTAATAATTTGATTTGGGTAATGTTGTACAAATGCGGGGGTTAATACACGCATATATTTAGCTAATACCACATAATCAGGTTTGTATTGGTCAATTTGTGCTATCAGTTTTTCATCATGCTGATCACGGGTTAACCCTTCATGACTAATGAGATGGAAAGGGATCCCAAATTGCTCAACAAGGTGTTTTAGCGTGTCGTGATTACCAATAACTGCTGCAATTTCAACATCCAGATCACCAAAAGCACTTTTCATTAAGAGGTCACCAATACAATGGGCTTCTTTAGTGACCATAATGACGATACGGCGGCGACCGGCAGTATTAAGCTCTCGCTGTGAGCCTTGTGGAAGTGCATCATCTAAATCGGCTAAAAAGGTTTCATCATTAAAAATACCTTCTAGCTCAGTGCGCATAAAAAAGCGGCCAGTGCGATGATCAACAAACTCATTATTTTGAACAATATTGAGCTGATGTTTATAACAAATATTAGTAATTTTTGCGATAAGTCCTTTCGCATCTGGACAAATAGTACGTAGTATTTTCTTTTGAGTATTTTGGTGTTGCATGTATGGATAAATCCTTTAATTTACTTCTGTGTTTGCAATTATTTTCTGTTGTGTTCACAACATTTTTTGTATTTACGGCCTGAGCCACAAGGACAGGTATCGTTTCGTCCTACTTTAGGCTGTACACCATCAATATAAAACCAGCAGTCGTCTATTTTTAGAAAACGAGAGCGTTCATGTAGATACTGCTTATCATCGGCATTTATTTCAATAAAGCAAGCTGAGAATTCAACAAAGGCTTCGTTATCACGAGGGTTTTCTTGTGCCGATATAATATGTAACCCTAGCCATTGTGTATTGGGAAACGTGGCGATTAACTCATCCCGTAAAGAAGGTGTACGACACGAAGGGTGCCATGTTTTGATTAGGTGATCTGCATTATGAGTCACAAAAGCACTATAGCGAGAGCGCATTAACGCTTGAGCTGTAGGGGCATTTTTTGTCCCTAATAAGTAAGGCTCACAGCACTCACTATAAGGCAATTGGCTATTGCAGGGGCATAAATTTGACAAGGTAATGTCCTGATCCATTTTTATACGACGATCCCCATCAGAAAAATAGCGATTAGGAATAATAAACGTCAATGTTGAACTAAACTAATAATGTAACGCTAAATAAACTGCAAGTGAAATGATAGTTATGGGTATTACTAATGAATAAAGCCTTAGTCGGTAAAAAAATTCTCATTATTGATGATGAGGTTGTATTTCGCACCATGCTCACTGAGTATTTTTCACACGAAAAGGCTTGCGTTTATGCGACTGACAATGGTAGCCAAGCATTGTTGTTACTTGAAGAGGGACTAAGACCTGATCTTATTTTATGTGATATCAGAATGCCTGTTATGAATGGGCCGACTTTTTTATGTCATCTAGAGCAGCGTCACTGGTCTTTTCCTGTTATTGCTATTTCATGTACTGACAACATGGCTGAAATTGATGATATGTTGCGCTTTGGCGCTCAGGACGTTTTTCTTAAGCCCGTAACTAATTTAGCTAAGTTAAAACAGAAGGTCATTGAAGTATTATGTCCAGGTTTTTTTGAGTCTGAATTAATTGCAAGGGGACAACTTGGACCTCTTTGGAATAACTTACGAGAACAGCCTCATTATATTCAATCCTTTGTTAAACAGATGCAACCGCAAGTTAAACAAATTGTCGCAGGATATAATGTTAATTATCGTCAATTAAATGATGCATCCCAAATGGGGTTGTTATTTGATATAGCGACTTTATCAAAAGATCAAATCATTTTTTACTGTGTTGACGTCTCTAATGATGAAGAAAATGGGTTACTCGTTGCGCTGCTTTTAAGGGTGGTTTTTAATCGTTTCCTAAAAGCTACTGAGAAAAGACGCTTCTTACCTAGTATGTATAACATATTGAATAAAATCAATAAAATGCTTGAGGATATGGGGGTGAGAGGATCATTCCCGCTGATTTTAGGTTATTATCACACCAAGGAAAAAAATATATTATTAGCGTCAGCAGGACTACGAGCTGAAATAAAAACAGAGAATAAAAAATATGTTTTAAATAGTGGTGTACCTTTAGGAACACTACACTCTTTATATATTAACCAAATAAAGTGTGTGGGAATAGATTGGCAATGTAAAATTTGGAATCAGTACCATAAAATTAATTTAATGTTCTCACCTATACATAAACGTTAAATTTAGATTAAATAAAATCTGTTATTGCACATATATTAAACATAAATGAAGAACAATCTCAATTAAGCGATGATGCTCTGTTTATCCGTAGATATTAGCTGGTATACTCTGGCGATTATTTTTTTATATGTACCATAACATCATAGGAATATCATGGTACTTAATTTGTAGGAGAAGAGTAATGTCATCAGTGGTGCGTAAAGTAAGAAAAGCGGTGATCCCTGTTGCAGGGCTAGGAACAAGAATGTTGCCTGCCACCAAGGCTATCCCAAAAGAGATGCTACCTGTTGTTGATAAACCTTTAATTCAATATGTTGTTAATGAATGTATTGCAGCTGGCATCAATGAAATTGTGCTAGTTACACACTCTTCAAAAAATTCTATTGAAAACCATTTTGATACCAGTTTTGAATTAGAAGCTATTTTAGAAAAACGAGTTAAGCGTCAGTTGTTGGAAGAAGTACAAGGTATTTGCCCAAGTCACGTTACTATTATGCAAACTCGCCAAGGAATAGCAAAAGGGTTAGGCCATGCCATTTTATGTGCAAAACCTTTGGTGGGTGATGAGCCTTTCGCTGTTATCTTGCCGGATGTTATTTTAGACCGATATAGTGCTGATCTGACTAAGGTTAATTTAAAAGAGATGCTTTCTCATTTTGAACAATCTGGCGCAAGTCAAATTTTAGTAGAGCCTGTTCCTGAAGAGGAAGTATCTAACTACGGGATTGTTGACTGCATGGGAGAACATTTACAGCCTGGCGACAGTAAACCCATTACTCGTGTGGTAGAAAAACCGAAGAAAGAAGAAGCACCTTCAAATTTATCTATTGTTGGTCGTTATGTGTTGTCTGAAAACATTTGGCCTTTATTAGCCAAAACGGCACCAGGAGCAGGGGATGAAATTCAATTAACTGACGCGATTGCAATGTTAATTGAAAAAGAGCCTGTAGAAGCTTATCACCTACAAGGAAAAAGCCACGATTGTGGTAATAAATTAGGTTATATGAAAGCTTTTGTTGAATATGGTTTACAGCACGAAGAGTTTGGCGAAGAGTTTACGAAATGGATAAAATCACTGCAAGCTTAATGTGTTGAGTAACAAAACTTAACGATTTATCTTGTTAATAGTGTCGCACTGTCATTTTAATTTTATAATGTGGTGCGGCATTTATTTATGGCTTAAAGCTTAAAAGTACCGCTATAAAAGATGATAAATTACAGTGCTAATATTGATATATATATCGGCATTGACTAGGTTAAGCGTTATGATGTTAATTGAGGTGATATTAAGCATGATAGCGTTTAGCGCAGAAATCAATTAATTGGGTTATTTGAGTATAATATGAAAATATTAGTAACAGGTGCAGCAGGATTTATTGGCTACCATTTAAGCCAGCGTTTGATAGAAATGGGTTATCATGTTGTCGGGATAGATAATCTCAATGATTATTATGATGTGCGCTTAAAAGAAGCACGATTAGCTAAACTTAATCAGTTGGATAACTTCCAATTTGAGAAAATTGATATTACAGATTCAGTGAGTATTGCGCAATTATTTGCTGATCACCGTTTTGATCGAGTTATTCACTTGGCGGCTCAGCCTGGCGTTCGTTATTCAATTGAAAACCCAATGGCATATATCGATGCTAATATTGTAGGCCATATTAATATATTAGAAGGTTGTCGCCATCATAACGTTGGGCATTTGATTTATTCGTCATCAAGCTCGGTATATGGTTTAAATCAAAAGCAACCTTTCTCTACAGAAGATAGTGTTGATCATCCGGTGTCACTTTATGCTGCGACGAAAAAAGCAAACGAATTAATGTCTCATAGCTATTCTCATTTATATCAGCTACCCACAACAGGACTGCGATTTTTTACCGTATATGGTCCTTGGGGGCGTCCTGATATGGCACTATTTAAATTTACTAAAGCTATGTTAGCGGGTGAGCCTATCGATGTTTATAATGGCGGAAATATGACCCGTGATTTCACTTATGTCGATGATATTGTCAGTTCTGTGGTACGTTTAATTAATATTATTCCTGAACCCAACCCAAATTGGACCGTAGAGCAGGGGGAAACTTCATCAAGTTCTGCACCTTATAAAATATATAATGTGGGTAATGGGCAACCTACAAAGTTAATGGATTTTATTACAGCAATAGAAAAATCACTCAATATTAAAGCTAAATTGAACTTAATGCCGATGCAAGATGGTGATGTACTTTCAACCTGTGCTGATTGTAGCGATTTAGCTCAGACAACAGGTTTTTCACCCAACACTGCAGTAGAGTATGGTGTGAAGCAGTTTGTGGATTGGTATGTAGATTATTACCAGCAATAATCAGAGCATAGATATAATGCACAAGACAAAAAGGAGCCTTAAAGCTCCTTTTTTATTATAAAACTAACTAATTAATTTTATCAATGCATTCACTATATTTGTAAAGCCCTTTTTATTTAAAAGCTTCATCAGCCTATTAAAGTTAAACGCTCGTTTAATAAAAATGACTAAACAAGAAAAATACCCTTTTAATTTTTAAAAGGGTATTTTAAATAGAGTATGCATTAAATTAGATGAGGAAATCTTCTAAAGATTTGCCTTCTTCTTCAATTGCACGTTTGATTACAGCTGGTGTACGGCCTTGGCCTGTCCAAGTTTTAGTTTCACCATTATCATCAACGTATGAATATTTAGCAGGACGTGCTGCACGTTTAGCACGACCAGTTTTGCTTGCGCCAGCAGCTTCAAGCAGGTCAGTTGGATCAATACCATCGGCAATTAATAGCTCACGGTATTTTTGTAATTTTTGCTGACGTTCTTCAATTTCAGCTTGCATTGCTTGTTCTTCTTCGCGGCGTTCATTAACAACGACTTCAAGTTTCTCAAGCATTTCTTCTAAAGTTTCTAAAGAAGTTTCTCTTGCTTGTGCACGAAGAGTACGGATGTTATTTAATATTTTTAAAGATTCGCTCATTTTCCTGGTCTCAAATAAATGTTGTTGGCTGATGTAATACTAATAATAGATTGCTATTTAAAATTCTGCAATAGCTAAATACAAACCAAACGTAAATTTTCTTTTTTTAAAACGAATATCTTTACAAAAAAATATTAAAAGTTGGGGCATCTTTCGCCAATAAAGGAAATATTAGTAATGATATACATCTTTTAACTGGTGATAGCGCTAATGTAAAAGAATAGAAAACGTTGTCTACTTTTTTATAATAACGGATTTTTTTCTAAAAATGCGCTTAGAGTAACTTTCATAGTTTAATAACTGTATATCAAAGGCGGGGTTAATATGTTAAGTACCTATTAAGGCTATTTATTTTTTAAACAAAAAATTTGCCTCATCAGTGATCCTGCGCTTTTTTCGCTATATCTTTTATAGAAATAAAGGCTATAAATAGTTGTCGTTGATAACTTCTCGTTTGTTTATGTTAAACTGCTTCTCGCGATAATACACACTATTTAAGGAGAGAGCTGATGGCTCAGCTTTACTTTTATTATTCAGCTATGAATGCCGGAAAATCAACATCTTTATTGCAGTCTTCTTATAACTATAATGAGCGAGGAATGCGAACTTTGATTTTTACGGCAGCGATAGACACGCGTTTTGCTAAGGGAAAAGTAACCTCAAGGATAGGGTTAAGTGCTGATGCATTGCTTTTCAGTGATGATATGAATATTCGTGATGCTATTTTAGCTGAAAATAATAAAGAGCCTATTCATTGTGTTTTGATTGATGAATGCCAATTTTTGACTAAAGCACATGTAGAACAACTTTGTGAAATTACCGATAGTTATGATATACCCGTTTTAACCTATGGCTTAAGAACGGATTTTAGAGGTGAATTATTTACCGGTAGTGCTTATTTGCTTGCATGGGCTGACAAGCTCGTTGAGCTTAAAACAGTTTGTTACTGCGGGCGTAAAGCAAATAAAGTATTACGCTTAGCGGCAAATGGGAAAGTACTTTCAGATGGCGCACAAGTGGAAATAGGTGGTAATGAAAAATATGTTTCAGTGTGCCGCAAACATTATACAGAGGCTACGTTAAAAGGACGAATTGAACAGTTATAATGCAAAATTCCTCTTCTCTATTGTTAATTGGTGCGGGAATAGAGGGGGGGAAATATAATCGTCTAAATAAATGTTATCTCTTGTTATACTAAAAAAAGGTTATCTATTTTTAGAAGTTACGTTTTATATTTACTGTATTTTATAATTCATAACTGAAAATAGCATCAATAATGTAAAAAAATGTTAGTTTTTTTCTAGAAACATTTATTCGTTTTCTCCGTTTCATTATCTTTAATCAATAAAAAGGTAATCAGATATACGTAGGTTCTTTGTTTTGTGATGTAGATATTGATTTTTACAAATGTTCTAAGATGATGACATTTGATACTTCGCCATTATTTATAGTTTAATAAAACTGAATAAAGAAGAGAAAAAATGCTTGTGAGTGAAAAAATATTTCAACCATTTAATGGTTCAGGTGAAATGTTTATATCTAAATATTCATATTGGTTATGAGTAAAAAAGAGGAAACTGTGCTTAATAGACCAAATATAAACATGTGAATTACCACTAAAGTAGTATTTATTAGATAAAAAATACACAAATAGCCCCTACTTTGAATGTTATATACTGCTTAATAAGCAAAAGTGAGTTCGATAATATTTTATTGAAATTTTATTTTTATAAGTTTATTCCTTTCTTCGATAGATCAAAATCTTTTGATATTTCTCTTTTTTATTGTGTTGCGGTAAAAAGTGCTTATTAAAAAATAAGCACCTCATTTTATTACATTAATAGTGCCTACTTTTGCTCAACTCTCATTTTTGTGCGATAAGCCTTATCATAAGAATAATTGTGTCGTGTGGTTTAACTCAATGAGAAATTTTAGCGTTTTCATTTCTAGGTAATCAGATATCAAAGCGCTGTAAAGCACGTTAAGCGCTTAATCACGGTTAAGCTGAATAAAGAGATGGATGTTGATAAAAATAGGGGAGAGGGCGATTGGTGCTGTTTTAGCAACGTATACCTAAAAGTGATAATCACAAGGCGGCTCTCTCATCTATCTTGCTGGACGTCATATTAAATACAAGGAAGAAAAATAAATTGAGAGATAAGGGGATTAGAACATTATTGTTATCCATTGATAGACAAAATAAAACCAGCCTTGTGGCTGGTTTTATAGTAAAGCAATCATCGAAGATTGAAGGCTAATCTGTTAATACAGAGATAGCGCTATTATTTCTTACTGCTTTTTTTCGCAGGCTTCGCTTCTTTTACCTCAGCAACAGGGTGCTCGTTAAATTCGCGGCCGTAGTAAGAATCTAATAACAGTTGTTTTAACTCAGAGATCAGCGGATAACGTGGGTTAGCACCGGTACACTGATCATCAAACGCATCTTCTGATAATTTATCCACTTTCGCTAAGAAATCACTTTCTTGTACGCCCGCCTCACGGATAGAAGCAGGGATACCTAATGAAGATTTCATCTCTTCTAACCAAGCTAACAGTTTTTCAATCTTAGCGGCTGTGCGATCACCAGGAGCAGACAGTTCTAAGTGATCAGCAATTTCAGCATAACGACGACGTGCTTGTGGACGGTCATATTGGCTAAATGCAGTCTGTTTTGTTGGGTTATCATTCGCGTTATAACGAATAACGTTAGAAATTAATAACGCATTGGCAAGACCATGAGGAATATGGAATTCAGAGCCTAATTTATGCGCCATTGAGTGACAAACCCCTAAGAAGGCGTTAGCAAATGCAATACCTGCGATGGTGGCTGCATTGTGGACACGCTCACGAGCAACCGGATTTTTAGCACCTTCATGATAGCTTGCTGGCAGATATTCTTTCAGCAATTTCAGAGCTTGCAGTGCCTGACCATCAGAATACTCATTGGCTAATACAGAAACATAAGCTTCTAATGCGTGAGTCACCGCATCTAAACCACCAAAAGCACAGAGTGATTTTGGCATATTCATCACCAGATTGGCATCTACAATCGCCATATCTGGCGTTAATGCGTAGTCTGCTAATGGATATTTTTGGCCTGTTTCATCATCAGTCACAACAGCAAATGGTGTAACTTCAGAACCTGTACCTGATGTTGTGGTAATTGCTACCATTTGAGCCTTCACACCCATTTTCGGGAATTTATAAATACGTTTACGGATATCCATAAAGCGTAATGCTAATTCTTCGAAGTGTGTTTCTGGGTGTTCATACATTACCCACATAATCTTAGCCGCATCCATTGGTGAACCGCCACCTAATGCGATGATCACATCAGGTTTAAAGCTGTTCATCTGCTCTGCACCTTTGCGTACGACACTTAATGTGGGATCTGCTTCAACTTCAAAGAAAACTTCCGTTTCAACACCAAATTTTTTCAGTACATTGGTCACTTCATCAACGTAACCGTTGTTGAATAAGAAACTGTCTGTAACGATAAATGCGCGTTTTTTACCATCAGTTGCAATCTCTTCCAGTGCAATAGGTAAGCAACCACGGCGGAAATAAATTGATTTAGGAAGTTTGTGCCACAACATATTTTCTGCTCTTTTCGCCACGGTTTTAGTGTTGATAAGGTGTTTTGGCCCTACGTTCTCAGAAATGGAGTTACCACCCCATGAGCCACAGCCTAAAGTGAGAGAAGGAGCAAGTTTAAAGTTGTATAAGTCACCAATACCCCCTTGTGATGCCGGTGTATTGATTAAAATACGGGAAGTTTTCATTTTGTCGCCAAAGTAGGCAACATGTTCAGGACAGTTGTCTTGATCGGTATATAAACAAGAAGTATGACCAATACCGCCCATTTCAACTAATTTTTCTGCTTTATGTACCGCATCTTCAAAGTTTTGTGCATGGTACATTGCTAACAGAGGAGATAGTTTTTCGTGAGCAAAAGGTTCTGCATCAGTAGTTTCTTTAACTTCACCAATTAAAATCTTAGTGTTAACAGGCACTTCAATACCGGCCATTTCTGCGATTTTCACTGCCGGTTGACCAACAATGGCCGCATTCAAGTTACCATCTTTTAAGATAATATCTTGAACAGCTTTTAACTCTTTACCAGTTAACATGTAGCCGCCGTGAGTAGCGAAACGTTCACGAACTTGTTTATAGATGCTGTCTACGACGATAACAGATTGCTCTGAAGCACAAATAACCCCATTATCAAAGGTTTTTGACATCAAAATAGAAGCAACTGCACGTTTAATGTCTGCTGAGTCATCAATAACAACAGGAGTATTACCCGCACCAACACCGATAGCAGGTTTACCTGAACTGTAAGCGGCTTTTACCATTCCTGGGCCACCTGTTGCTAAGATCAGGTTAATATCATCATGGTGCATTAATGCATTGGATAATGCCACTGAAGGTTCATCGATCCAGCCGATAATATCTTTTGGTGCACCCGCGGCGATTGCAGCGTTTAACACAATTTCAGCCGCACGGTTTGTGGCTAATTTCGCCCGTGGATGTGGAGAGAAAATAATACCGTTGCGTGTTTTTAAGCTGATTAATGCTTTAAAAATAGCGGTAGAAGTAGGGTTAGTGGTTGGCACGATACCACAGATAATACCGATAGGTTCAGCAATAGTGATAGTACCGTAGGTTAAATCTTCAGACAAAATACCGCAGGTTTTTTCGTCCTTATACGCATTGTAGATATATTCTGAAGCAAAGTGGTTTTTGATCACTTTATCTTCAACGATACCCATGCCAGACTCTTCAACAGCTAATTTTGCAAGAGGAATACGGGCGTCAGCGGCAGCTAATGCAGCAGCACGAAAAATTGCGTCAACTTTTTCTTGAGAAAAGTTAGCAAATTCAAGCTGAGCTTTTTTTACACGAGCAACCAGATCATTGAGTTCAGTAACGTTAGTTACAGACATAAAGAGACTCCTGATAAAATGTTAAACTTTTTAAGCAAATTAGCTGGTAAAATCATCACTAAATAAGAATAGCTCAAATCAAAATTTCTATACTTATTTAAGTCATTATTATTAGAAGCTCTAATTTGCTTAAAAAGCTAAGAAAAAACAATAACAAATACAAATATATTTTAAAAAGTTCTCCTTTTTCTGAATGATGACAGCTTATCATCTTTCTAATTAATTAAAGTGATCTACATCACAATAATAGCAAGCTGACACCTTTCAGCAAGTGTTTAAATGGTAATGATAATTAATTACAAAAATAAATGGACTATTTTTTTGTTGTAAGACTCTCTAGGATATAAAATTAAATCACTAGAGTTATGGTTGTTTACTAGCGAAAAATTTAGTCAAAATAATGTTAAGTAATAGAATTAACTGGTTTATTGATTTAAAGTAACGCGCATTTTTTGGAGTTACTCTATCTTTTAGAGCATAATTCGCATGTTTATTAGCCAAGAAGGGGCTTTTCATGGGGGCACTGCTGGATTTATCCGGTTATATTAAATTTTTTGTCGGTCTTTTTGCTATTGTAAACCCGATAGGGATCTTGCCTGTATTTATCAGTATGACGAGTTATCAAACGGATGCAGGACGTAATAAAACAAACTTAATTGCCAATGGCTCCGTTGCGATTATTTTGGTTATTTCCCTATTAATAGGTGATTCGATACTGAGTATTTTTGGCATCTCTATTGACTCATTTCGTATCGCTGGGGGGATGCTGATAGTGACAATCGCAATGACCATGATAAATGGGCGCTTAGGAGAAGATAAACAAAATAACCAAGAAAAAAATGAATCAGCAGTACGTAGCAGTGTTGCGGTGGTGCCTTTAGCATTGCCATTGATGGCAGGTCCTGGCGCAATTAGCTCCTGTATTGTTTGGAGTTCACGTTGGGAAGGGGTGACTAATTTCTTAGGTCTTGCTGCGACCAGTATCTTTTTTGCTTTTTGTTGCTGGTTACTGTTTCGTAGTGCCACTTTATTAGTTAAATACTTAGGTCAAACCGGTATCAACGTTGTCACGCGTATTATGGGGTTATTGTTGATGTCGTTAGGTATTGAATTTATTGTCACCGGGTTACGTTCTATTTTTCCGGGATTATTAGTATAAGCACAGTGTAATATTACCAAAGGAGCAGTATTGATATTTAATACTGCTCTTATCATTTCTCTCTTTGTTATCTTTTTTGTGGCTATTTTTAATTAATCAAGACGATGAAGCCCTTGAGAAAGCGCTTTTCTATCATAATAGCAAGTCAATTGACCCTCTTCCATTAGCGCTGCGCTATCCGACATATGTGCAATAACATCTGCATCATGGCTGACCAAAAGGTAAGTCATGTTATGTTGTTTTTTTAAGGTATTAAGTAGATTTAAAATTTCTGCTTGTACCGACATATCCAGTGCAGAGGTTGGCTCATCTAACAATAACAACTGTGGTTGCAACAGTAATGCTCTGGCTATAGCCACACGTTGACGTTGTCCACCTGATAGTTGATGTGGATAACGATAAGCAATATCGCTTTCTAAGCCGACTTGCTCTAACGCTGAGGTTATGGTTGTTTTATCATAAGCAATATGATGAATTTTTAACGGCTCAATAAATGCTCGTTCTATCCGATGTTGAGGGTGTAATGAAGCATAGGGATCTTGAAACACCATCTGTATGTTACGGCGTAACTTACCTTGAAAGCGTTGCTGTGGCTTAATTGCTTGCCCTAACAACTTAATATCCCCTTGCCAATGATGTAATAATCCGGCTATAACCCGTAATACAGTTGATTTACCGCAACCAGAACGACCAATTAAACTAAAGGTTTCGCCTTGTTTAACTTGTAGATTGACACCTTTTACCACCTGCTTAATCTGTCTATTTTGTTCAAATTGAACGCGTAAATGATGAATATCAATTAGCATAAGGTGTACCTTTAAAATTCAGTGTTCTATCTAATACCGGTAATTGTGTGCCATAGGTACTCGCATTAGGGCGACAGGTCCATAAGGTGCGGGTGTATGGATGTGTGGCTTGAGGTAATGCTTTTGCCTCAAGTTCATCCACTTGCTCCCCTTGATACATGACCATAACACGATCACAATATTCAGCCACTAAAGGTAGATCATGGCTAATTAACAACAAAGCCATATCTCGTTGTGCGCATTGGGTAATGATAAGTTCTAATATTTGATGTCGTAGCTGTGCATCTAGTGCGGAAGTTGGCTCATCCGCAATCAGTACTGTTGGGTTATTAATCAGCGCAATAGCGATCATCGCGCGTTGTCCCATACCGCCCGATAATTCACCGGGGTAGCGAGAAATACTCTGTTCCGGTAATCCCACGGAAAGCAAAGTTTCAGTAATTAATGCATGTCGATCTTTATGGGATAATTTTTGATGGAGTTTTACCGTTTCTTCTACTTGCTGATAAATGGTTTTCACTGGGTTTAATGCATAACGAGGATCCTGTAATACCATTGATATTGTTTTTCCTCGTAACTGGTTCCATTGCTTAGGAGAATAAGCGAGGAGATCGTCCCCCATAAAATGCAATTTATCAGCAGAAACTTTGCCCGGCTTACGCACTAAGCCCATTAATGAGCGTGCCGTCATCGATTTTCCTGAACCAGATTCACCCACCAGCGCTAGCCGCTCTTGTCCTAACTGAAAGGAGACATTATTCACCACTCTAGCACGTGGAAAATCAATACACAGATTATCGACTTCGATTAAAGGGGCTTTATTCATGGCTTTCTCCTAATACATCGCGTAATCCATCACCCAATAAGTTAAAAGCAAGGCTACTGATTAAAATTGCCGTACCCGGAATAGCGGCCACCCACCACTGATCAAAAATAACGGGCATCCCTTCGGCAATCATTGCTCCCCATTCCGCCATGGGAGGGCGAGCACCTAGCCCAAGGAAACCTAAACCTGCTGCAGCAAGAATGATCACCGCTAAATTAAGGGCTAAACGTACAATGGCAGAAGGTAAACATAAAGGAAGAATATGCCCCCATAATAGTCTAATACCTTTAATTCCCATCATTTCAGCGGCTGCAAGGTAATCACTATTACGTAAGTGTTGAATTTCACTACGGGCTTGGCGGGCATAAGCCGGCCATGCTGTAAGTGCAAGGGCTAATGCACCGTTAAGTAATCCCGGCCCTAACATGGCGACAAAGGCAAAGGCTAAAATTAAGGAGGGCATAGACATAATGATGTCGGTAAAACGCATTAAAATCCGCTCTGTCCAACCGCCGTAATAACCGGATAAAATGCCAATAAATAGCCCTAATGGTAGTGTTATCAAGGCAACAAGACCCACCAAACCTAACATTGGGCGTGTACCATAAATTAAGCGTGAAAGAATATCGCGACCATAACTATCAGTACCTAACCAGTGTGCGGCATTAGGGGCTAATAAGCGTTGTGCAGCGTGTTGCCAATTCGGATCATAAGGCGCTAGCCAAGGGGCAAAAATGGCAATCAGTAGCAGAAGGAGCAGCAATGACAGACCGATAAACGCTGAAGGTGAACGCGCTATTTTTGTTAAAAAGGAGAGTGACATTAGCGTAACCTCGGATCAGTCAGACGAATAACGATATCTGTCATATTATTAATCAGCACAAAACATAGACCAATAACAAGTGTGCCCCCCATAATTGCGGTGGTATCACCCGCAAAGAGAGCCGTTGTGAGATAACGACCAATCCCCGGCCAAGAAAATACCGTTTCTGTTAATACAGCACCTTCTAACATCCCTGTATAAGACAAGGCGATAATGGTCATCAACACACCGCGAATATTAGGTAATACATGGGTAAATAAGAGACGTAATTCGCCAATCCCTTTTGCTCTGGCGAGAGTGACATACTCTTTATTCATCTCATTTAAACAGGCAGAGCGTGTTAAACGGGTAATAGATGCCAGTGCAAAATAGGCTAGCAGAGAAACCGGTAATATGAGATGTGATAGAGCGTTTAGAAAGGCATCTTTATCACCTGCCAGTAGAGTGTCAATCAAGGCAAAGCCGGTTACAGGCTCAATGGTAAATTGATAAATATCATCCAAACGTCCTGGGCCTGCAGTCCATTGCAATGTGGCATAAAAAATAAGGAGTAGTATTAAACCTAACCAGAAAATAGGGACTGAGCTACCTAATAGCGTTAAAAAGCGTAAGATAAAATCAAAGGGGGTGCCAACAAAACGCGCACATAACACACCAAATAAAACGCCCAAACTAGCGCCAATGACTAAGGCGACAGTGGCTAATTCTAAAGTGGCTGGAAAGGTGGCGATTAAATCATCAAATACTGGTTGACCCGTTGACGTCGCCGTACCTAAATTTCCTTGCAATAGTGCTTCTACATAGTGGAAAAATTGCATGTAGATGGGTAAATCTAACCCTAACTCATGTTTTACTTGATTATAAGTTTCAATACTGGCGTGATCACCAACAATTTGTAAAACAGGATCCACAGGGGAAAACGCAGAAAGCGTAAAAGTAATAACCAGTAACCCTAAAAGTGTTAGCGCCAATGTCAATATACCTTGAACCAAGGTAAACAACTGGCTTTTTAGGCGAGTGGATATCGTGAGTGTATTCATACGGCAACAGCCTTGAAATCGCAAAAAATAGACCACTCACAATAGCATGATTGTGAGTGGTGGCAGGAAAATGATCACTTAGTGACTTTGTCGTAATAGACCATATCGGCATTTAGACCTTGAGCATAACCTTTCACGTTATCCCGTAATACAATCTGATTTTTGCCTTGGTCGATAAACACGTAAGGTGAACTGCGTTGTAGCTCTTTTTGCATTTCAGTATAAAGGGACTGACGTTTAGCCTTATCCGCCTCATTCAGGGCGACGAGTGTTTGTTTACTTAACTCAGGAATATTCCAATTATTTAACCAAGCCACGGTATTCGATTGCCCGTCATTATAGGCAAAAGCGCTAGCATTGGAGTGAGCATCAAAATAGTCGGGGATCCAAAAACGGATCGCCGCTTGGTGCTGCCTTGCTCTCACTCGGCTATAAACTTGACTACCGGCAGCAGGTAACAGATCAACCTGTACACCCGCTTGTGCAAAGCTTGCTTGAATAGATTGTGCAACGGTGATGTAAGGAACTTTATTTTCTACATCGAGAGTAAAACGTGCATGAGTAATTCCTGCTTTTGCTAAGATATCTTTCGCTTTTTGTGGATCAAAACTAAATGGATTATCTTCTAATGCCCCCGGTAATCCCACCGGCAAGAAACTTTGGTGAATAAAATATTGCCCACGCATTAAGTCATTGGTGATCCCTTTATAATCGACCAAATAGCGCGCTGCTTGCCAAAATGCCGGATTGCTAAGAAGCGGATTTCCGCTACCGGTATTAAACGCCATATAGACTTGCTCAGCAGAAGGGATATTTAAAATTTGAATGCCCGGTTTACCTGCTAATGCTGCAGTTTGGTCTGTACCTAAGTCACGGGCAATATCCGCATCGCCTTTTTCAATTAACAGACGACGTGAAGCGGGATCGGGCACATTTTTGATAATAATATTGGCTATCTTAGGCGCACCGGTTGGTGAAAGAGGGTTAGCTTCTAACACAATGGCTTGACGAGGTTTGTAGGCACGCATTTTATAAGCACCACTACCAGCCGAATTCATTTTTAGCCAATTATTACCAAAGTCATTATTTTTAATATGTGCGGCAATCAATTTCTCATCAACAATAGAAGCGATGGGTGTAGAAAGGATGTTAAGTACCACATCAGGGCTAACATCTGCTGTCCAACGTACTTCAATCTCTTTATCACTGACTTTTTTCAAGAGGGTATTAATATTATCTGCTTTCCAACCTAGCACATTTAAAATAAAAGCAGGGGATTTATTCATCGTCACTGCACGCTGGTAAGAGAAGATAATATCTTCTGGGCGTACGCTATTACCGGAGGCAAATTTTGCATCCTGTTTAATTTTAAAGACGATAGATTTTTGTTCAGGGTGAGCCTGCCAACTCTCGACTAAAATTGGCTCGTTAATTTCTGGATTGTCACGGTTAGGCTGAACAATACGTTGATATAAACTTGGTACGGTCTGAATACTTGATAACTCGTTACTTTCGGCAGGATCAAGGCTAACAATATCATCAAGGCCTTGTACTACAATCAATGTATTGGCGGGTGTTGCTGCCAATACAGGGGCACTGAGAGCACCCATCACAAGTAATGATAATAATTTGGTTTTCACTTTCATTGGGCGCTCCCTGAAATAGTCTCGCTTTCGTTATTATGTCAATAACTTATTAGTTATTACTTTTGGAAATTAACTTAGGCAAAATAAGCGCATTTCGCAAAGTTTTTATTACACTTATATATAACACCTCGTTATAAGCCTTTTGAATTAATTATGGTTGAGGAATAATTAATCGCAACAAACGACGAATAAAATACTACTTTGGTAGTAATATGTTGACTATTAAGTTGTATTGGCTGAATTGATTAAGCTGTATTTGATATTCATCAATATCTCTTATAAGTAGCCTCGTATTTTAACCTTAGATACCTTTAGATCTGAGGCAAAAATGAGCAAGAAAACACTCGCAATCATCGGTAACGGCATGGTTGGACACCGTTATATAGAAGAATTGATTGATAAGGGCGGCAATGAAACGTTCAATATTATCGTCTTTTGTGAAGAACCTCGTATTGCATATGATAGAGTCCATCTCTCTTCCTATTTTTCTCATCACACCGCTGAAGAGCTCTCGTTAGTTAAACCCGGTTATTACGAGAAACATCATATTGAAGTATTAGTGGGTGAGCGTGTGATCACCATTAATCGTGAAGAAAAAGTGGTGCACACCAATACCGGGCGTTGTGTTAGCTACGACAAATTGATCATGGCAACAGGCTCCTACCCATGGGTGCCTCCTATTAAAGGAAGCAACTCACCAGATTGTTTTGTTTACCGAACTATTGAAGATTTAAATGCGATTGAAGCTTGTGCTCGTTTAAGCCGTAAAGGAGCGGTTATTGGTGGCGGACTATTAGGTTTAGAAGCTGCTGGTGCGCTAAAAAGTTTAGGTATTGAAACCCATGTGATTGAATTTGCGCCAACGCTAATGGCAGAACAGCTTGATAGCATGGGAGGAGAGCAACTTAAACGCAAAATAGAGCGCATGGGGGTTAAAGTACACACAGCGAAAAACACCCAAGCGATCTTATCGACAGGGGAAAATGCGCGTAAAACATTACAGTTTGCCGATGGCTCCTCACTTGAGGTTGATTTTGTCGTATTTTCAACCGGTATACGTCCGAAAGATAAATTAGCACGCCAATGTTCTCTCGATATAGCACCACGAGGGGGAATTGTGATTAATGACTATTGCCAAACCTCAGATGCGGATATTTATGCCATTGGGGAGTGTGCTTCTTGGCATAACCAAACGTTTGGGTTAGTTGCCCCGGGTTATAAAATGGCTCAGGTGGCCGTTGATCATCTATTAGGTCAACAGACTGCATTCCAAGGGGCGGATTTAAGTGCAAAATTAAAACTACTCGGGGTTGATGTAGGGGGAATTGGTGATGCTCATGGTCGCCAAGCAGGTTGTCGTAGCTATATTTATCTTGATGAAGGTAAAGAGATTTATAAACGCCTGATAGTGAGTGAAGACAATAAATACCTATTAGGTGCGGTATTGGTTGGGGACACGGAAGATTATGGCAATCTGTTACAGTTAGCATTAAATACAATTGAATTACCAGAACATCCTGACACATTAATCTTACCTGCTCATGCTGGAAGTAAACCGGCAATCGGGGTTGATTCATTACCTGAAACAGCACAAATTTGCTCCTGTTTTGATGTAAGCAAAGGCGACATTATTCAAGCTATTGAACGAGGTTGTCATACGGTTGCGGCGATTAAAGCAGAAACAAAAGCGGGAACGGGGTGTGGGGGATGTATTCCGCTTATCACTCAAGTATTAAATGCGGAACTCACAAAACAAGGCATTGAAGTTAACCATCACCTTTGTGAACACTTTCACTATTCTCGCCAAGAGCTTTATCATCTTATTCGTGTTGAAGGGCTGAAAAGCTTTGATGAACTATTGAAAAAACATGGTCAAGGCTATGGCTGTGAAATTTGTAAACCGACCGTCGGCTCTCTGCTGGCTTCGTGTTGGAACGACTATATCTTGCGTGATGACTTAGTTGCGCTACAAGATACGAATGATAACTTCCTCGCCAATCTGCAAAAAGATGGCACTTACTCCATTATTCCACGTTCCCCCGGCGGTGAAATTACGCCTGCGGGTATTATTGCGATTGGACAAATTGCACAAGAATACAATTTATACACCAAAATCACAGGCTCTCAACGTATGGCGATGTTTGGTGCACAGAAACAAGATTTACCGGCGATTTGGCAGAAATTAATTGCCGCGGGTTTTGAAACAGGCCATGCCTATGCCAAAGCGATCCGTATGGTAAAAACCTGTGTAGGAAACAGTTGGTGTCGTTTTGGGGTTGGCGATAGTGTTGGATTAGGTGTCTTTTTAGAACATCGTTATAAAGGGATCCGCACGCCGCATAAAATGAAATTTGGGGTATCTGGTTGTACCCGTGAATGCTCCGAAGCTCAGGGGAAAGATGTAGGGATTATTGCCACAGAAAAAGGCTGGAATCTCTATTTTGGTGGTAATGGAGGCATGAAACCGCGTCATGGCGATCTATTCGCGGCGGATTTAGATGAAGAAACGCTGATCCATTATATTGACCGCTTTATGATGTTCTATATCCGTACAGCAGACAAATTACAACGAACCTCCGTTTGGTTAGAAAGCCTAGAAGGGGGCGTTGAATATTTACGTGAGGTCATTATTCACGACAAGTTAGGCTTAAATGCACAGTTAGAAAAAGAGCTTAAAGTTTTACAAGAGCGCGTAGCCTGTGAGTGGCAAGAAACCCTTGATTCACCACAAGCATTGAAACGTTTTGCGCACTTTATTAACAATCCGATGCCCGATCCTAATATACAGATGGTAAAAGAGCGTGCTCAGCATCGTCCTGCCCGCATGCATGAACGTATTGATATCAAAATGGTAACAGAGGAGACGCAATCATGAGTCAATGGATAGCGGTTTGCCAATTAGATGACATCACTGTGGGAACTGGCGTTTGTGCGCTGGTGGAACAAGATCAGGTGGCTATTTTCCGTCCATACCAAGATGAACGGCTCTACGCATTAAGTAATATTGATCCCTTCGCGCAAGCGAGTGTTTTATCACGGGGATTAATTGCAGAGCACGACAATGAGTTATATATCGTCAGTCCACTGAAAAAGCAGCATTTTCGCTTAACAGATGGTTATTGCCTTGAAGATGAGCACTATTCAATTACTCATTATGAAGTCAAAGTCGAAGGCAATACCGTCAGTGTGCGTTCGCGTCATTGATAAAACCAATAAATAGGGGACCCAGATGGATTATTTTCCAATATTCTGTCAGCTCAACAATAAACCTTGTTTATTAGTAGGTGGCGGTGAAGTGGCAGAGCGTAAGGCACGTTTACTGATGGAAGCGGGAGCGGTTATATCCGTCGTTGCACCGACATTCACACCACAATTTATGCAGTGGCAAAACGAGCAACGATTACAGTGTTTCATGGCTGAATTTAGTGTTGCTGATTTAGCTGACAAATGGCTAGTCATTGCGGCCACTGATAATGAGCAAGTGAATCAACTTGTCTATCAGCAGGCCACAGAACAACGCATTTTTTGTAACGTGGTTGACTCGCCCAAGCAAGCTAGCTTTATTATGCCCTCAGTGATTGACCGTTCCCCTATTATGGTTGCGATTTCTTCGGGAGGAAAAGCCCCTGTACTTGCACGTATCTTACGTGAAAAAATGGAACAGTGGTTGCCCAACTCGCTAGGCGCTTTAGCGCAGTTAGCAGGGAAATTACGTGAGCAAGTTAAACAACGTTTTGCCACCATGAGTGCTAGACGCTATTTTTGGGAGCGTTTTTTTGCAGATAAAGCGCTACAAGCGGAAATTGATGCAGGTAGAGATAACGGTATTCAACAACGTATCAGCACATTGCTAGCGGAAAATAACCAACCCCAAGGGAGTGTGGTGTTGGTGGGAGCAGGCCCTGGAGATGCTGGATTAATGACTATTAAAGGGCTGCAACAATGTCAGCAAGCCGATGTCGTGGTTTATGATAGATTAGTCTCTGATGAGGTTATGCATTTAGTGCGCAGAGATGCGGAGCGTATTTATGTTGGTAAACGAGCAGGTTTTCATTGTGTTCCTCAAGAGGAGATTAACCAAATTCTTATTAATCACGCTAAGGCAGGGAAAAGGGTAGTGAGGTTAAAAGGGGGTGATCCTTTTATTTTTGGTCGAGGAAGTGAAGAGTTAGAAGCTTTAATTGAGCATCAAATACCTTTTTCTGTGGTGCCTGGCATTACCGCGGCATCAGGCTGTACCACTTATGCCGGTATTCCGTTAACACATCGGGATTATGCACAAAGTGTGCGTTTTATTACTGGGCATGGAAAAGGGCTGAACGACGCACAATGGCAATGTATCGCACAAGATAACCAAACTCTGGTTTTTTATATGGGGCTAAGTAAAGCCGATTACATTCAGCAAATGTTACTTAATCAGCATATGCGTGCCACTATGCCAGTGGCAATAGTAGAAAAAGGTACACTGGCGACACAAAAAGTGGTTGTTGGTCAATTACAGCAACTAACTGAAATGGCAAGCTCAATGCAAAGTCCTGCATTAATTATTGTTGGTGAAGTCGTCAGTTTAAATCAAAAGCTACAATGGTTTGGTACGACTTTAGCCAATTAAAGCAAAAATTTTGAAGAAGTAGGCTAACGCTCAGAATATCCTTTATGGTTCATAACAACGATAAAGGATATTTTTTTGCTAATTCATCGGAATATAAATGAAAATAGTACTGATTTTAATTGTATTTCAAAAAATATATTAATTTTTAAAAACAAATAATAAAAATGTTTTTTTATTAATCTACCGTTATTTTTAGATTAGCCAGTTTCTGTCATTTAAAGACAGATTTGTTATTGTTTATAATCAAGTTGCGTGAAAAAAAACTTACACCGAACACATCATAAAGTTCTGTATCCTCGCTAAAAACCCATCTGATTATATTAATTTTGTGAGCTATGTAGGTTTTCTATCTATAAAAGTTGCGCGGTGTTAATTAAATGTTTATTTGTTGTTGTAGATAGCGTGATGAGAATTTTCTTTTTTCATAAGATAGAAGTCTACTGGGCTTAGTAAAGTTTAAGTGATAATAACACCGCACTAATTGACAAAATTCACTATAAGTGTAAAAAAGAAGAATATTGTTATTAATTTTATCTAACAATTATCTCAACATATTAAATAGCATGAAATATCTGAATATTATTTAAAAATAATTTATATGTAAATTGAGTAACCCCGCTATAGATGATTATTTATTAGGAGAGGTACCCATGAAAAAGAAAGTTATGTTAAAAATGATGTTTCCTGTCAGCATTATATCACTTGCGCTGACCTCTTTTCTTTCTCATGCGGTAATACCTCCAGAAGGTACTCTTCTTGCGAAACAACAAGATATTGTTATTAATAATGGCACTGAAGTTTCCTCCCTTGATCCACATAAAGTGGAAGGGGTACCAGAAAGTAATATTATTTTAAATTTATTAGAAGGGCTCACTTATATGGGGCCTAATGGCGAAAGTATGCCGGGGGTTGCCGCTAAATGGGAGAGCTCAGAAGACAATAAAACATGGACTTTCTATTTACGCGATGATGCGAAATGGAGTGATGGTACACCGGTTACTGCAGATGATTTTGTTTATAGTTGGCGTCGATTAACAGATCCCCAAACTGGCTCGCCTTATGCCAGTTATCTTGAATATGCCTATGTGGAAAATGTTGCAGATATTCTGACAGGCAAGAAATCCCCAGAGAGTCTAGGGGTAAAAGCAATTGATCCACATACTTTGCAAGTTACGCTCACACAACCGGTTCCCTATCTGGTGGATATGTTAAACCACACCTCATTAAAACCAGTTAAAAAAGAGATTGTTGAAAAATATGGTGTCAATTGGACTCGCCCGGAAAACTTTGTCGGTAATGGGGCGTATTTAATTGATAATTGGGTGGTTAATGAAAAAATCACTTTAAAACGTAATCCACTTTATTGGGATAACAAAAACACCATTATTGAACGAGCGACTTTTTTACCTATTAGTTCAGAAACCAGTGATATTAATCGCTACCGTAGCGGTGAAGTTCAAATCACCAATAGCGCTATTCCTCCTACGCTTTATCGAAAGATGAAACAAGAGCAACCAGAGAATCTACATGTTACGCCTTACCTATGTACTTTCTTTTATGAGCTTAATAATAAACGTCCACCTTTTGATGATCCCCGAGTGCGTGAAGCGGTAAAATTAAGTTTAGATAGAGAAATTATCGCGGAAAAGATCATGGGGCAAGGGCAAATACCGGCTTACTCTTTTACTCCACCTTTTATTAATAATGGCAAGTTTAAACCCCCTAAATGGGCAGGTTGGACGCAACAACAGCGTCATGAAAGAGCGCGTGAATTATTAAAAGAAGCCGGTTATGACAGCCAAAACCCATTATCTTTTACATTGTTGTACAACACATCCGATCAGAATAAGCAACAAGCTATTGCTGCCGCTTCTATGTGGAAAAAGAATATTGGTGCTAATGTCACTTTACAAAATCAAGAGTGGAAAACGACGTTAGAAAATCGTAACCAAGGTAATTACCAAGTAGCAAGGGCAACATGGTGTGCCGATTACAATGAACCAACATCATTTTTAAACTCTTTCCTCTCCACTAGCAGTCTAAATACTATTTTATATGAAAATAGTGATTATGATGCTGCATTAAAGAATGCATTACTGGCCACTGATAATGAAGCGCGTCACCAACTGTATCAACGTGCTGAAGCCTTGTTAGACAAGGACTCCGCTATTGTACCAGTCTATTATCGTGTGAGTGTCAGAATGGTCAGTCCTAAAGTGGGCGGGTTTACCGGTAAAGACCCCTTTGATTATACGGACTTAAAGCGCTATTTTATAAAGGCAGATAAATAAAACTGGTAAGTTATAACGCATCTATAGCTATATCTGATTTTAATTAGCAAAAGCAATTTAAAAAAGTACAGCATAAAAAGTACTACACAAAATATAACGGCACAAAAATGATAAAGACATCATGCAGTTAAGCATAGATAGTCAATCCGCAACAATATTTTATTTTTTTGTAAAACAATAAGTTGTGTAAAACGTTCCAAAAACACAGCGAAGCATCACAGGAAGGCCGAACAATGGCCGACTCACTAACTGGGAGTATTTGATAAGATGATAAATGTAACTAAAAAAAGTGCGCTAGCGATCGCCATTGGTACTATCTTTGGTTTTACGGCGCTCAATGCTACTGCGGCTGTTGTGCCTGATGGGGTAAAACTGGCTGATAAACAAGAGTTAGTGCGTAATAATGGCTCTGAGCCACAATCACTTGATCCTCATAAAATTGAGGGTGTACCTGAATCAGCATTAGCACGAGATCTATTTGAAGGGATCACGATTGTAGGGCCTGATGGTGAAATTCTACCGGGCTCTGCGACTAGCTGGGAAAATAAAGATTTTACCGTTTGGACGTTTAAAATTCGTGAAGACGCGAAATGGTCAAACGGTGACCCTGTAACAGCGCAAGACTTTGTTTATAGCTGGCAACGTTTAGCAGATCCGAATACAGCATCACCTTATGAAAGCTATCTACAATATGCCCATATTGTTAATATTGACGATATTATCGCCGGTAAGAAAAAACCGACGGAACTAGGTGTTAAAGCGCTTGATAATAATACCTTAGAAATCACATTATCAGAGGCCGTACCTTATTTACCTAAATTGCTAGCTCACTCCTCGATGTCGCCAGTGAATCAAAAAGTGATTGAAAAATTTGGTGAAAAGTGGACGCAACCTGCGAACTTTGTCGGCAATGGTGCTTATGTACTGAAAAATTGGACGGTAAACGAACGTATTGAATTAGAGCGTAGTCCAACCTATTGGGACAATAAAAATACGGTTATCAATAAAGTTACTTTTTTACCTATCTCATCAGAAGTCACCGATGTAAACCGCTATCGTGCGGGTGAAATCGATATGACTTATAGCAATCTGCCGATTGAATTTTTCCAAAAATTGAAAAAAGAGATCCCAGATGAATTACGTATCAGCCCATACTTATGTACTTATTATTATGAAATTAATAATGAGAAAGCTCCCTTTGACGATCCACGAGTACGTGAAGCACTAAAACTATCTATGGATAGAGATATCATCACTTATAAAGTGAAAAACCAAGGTGATATCCCTGCTTACGGATTTACACCGCCTTTCACCGATGGCATTAAAGAGAGTAAACCAGAGTGGTTCGCTTCTTGGACCCAAGAGCAACGTAATGAAAAGGCGCGCCAATTATTAGAAGAGGCGGGTTATAACAAAGCTAATCCATTAAAATTCAAGTTACTGTATAACACCTCTGATCTACATAAAAAAGTTGCGATTGCGGCCTCTTCTATTTGGAAGAAAAACTTAGGTGCTGAGGTTTCTCTTGAAAACCAAGAGTGGAAAACGTTCTTAGATACACGTCACCAAGGTAATTATGATGTTGCACGTGCAGGATGGTGTGCAGATTATAACGAACCTTCTTCATTCCTTAATATGATGCTGTCTTACAGCAGTAATAATACAGTTCACTATAAAAACAAACAATTTGATGCGTATATGAAAGAATCTTTACGCGTGAAATCGGATGATGAACGTGCAGAAATTTATCAAAAAGCAGAAGGTGTATTAGATAAAGATTCTGCCATTGTTCCACTTTACTACTACGTAAACACCCGTTTGGTTAAACCTTATGTCGGTGGTTATTCTGGTAAAGATCCACTGGATAATTTACATACTAAAGACTTGTATATTATTGCTAAATAATCGGGCGAGACCTTGCTTAAGTTAAGCGAGGTCTTTTTATCACCACGCCTGAATAGGTTTGTGTTATAGGAACGGGCAATGCTCAAATTTATTTTTCGTCGCTTTTTGGAAGCGATCCCGACACTTTTTATTCTAATAACGATTTCGTTCTTTATGATGCGCTTAGCGCCGGGTAGCCCTTTTACTGGGGAAAGGAAATTACCCCCTGAAGTTATGGCCAACATCGAAGCGAAATATCATTTAAACGATCCCATTTACAAACAATACTTCGATTATTTAATTCAATTATCGAAAGGGGATTTAGGGCCTTCTTTTAAATATAAAGACTACAGTGTTAACACTTTAGTCGGTAAAGCATTCCCTGTTTCTGCAAAATTAGGGCTATCGGCCTTTGTATTAGCGGTTATTTTTGGTGTGGGGGCAGGCGTGATAGCCGCACTGAATCAAAATACCAAATGGGATTATACCGTCATGACATTTGCCATGACGGGGGTTGTGATACCGAGTTTTGTGGTGGCGCCACTATTAGTGCTTATCTTTGCGATTACCTTACGTTGGTTACCGGCGGGAGGTTGGAATGGTGGGCAAATTCAGTACATGTTACTGCCGATGGTTGCATTATCGCTCTCCTACATTGCAAGCATTTCGCGTATCACACGTAGTTCTATGATTGAAGTTTTACACTCAAACTTTATCAGAACGGCCAAAGCCAAAGGCTTGCCAATGAAACGCATAGTGCTACGTCATGCGTTAAAACCAGCATTACTGCCAGTGATCTCTTATATGGGGCCGGCATTTGTGGGGATTATTACAGGCTCTATGGTCATTGAAACCATTTTTGGATTACCGGGTATTGGTCAACTTTTCGTTAATGGTGCATTAAATCGAGACTACTCATTGGTATTGAGTTTAACCATTATTGTGGGTGGTTTAACCATTTTATTTAATGCCATAGTTGATATTTTATACGCCGTAATCGATCCGAAAATTCGTTATTAATAGAGACTGGAGCACGTTATGTTATCGATGAAAGAAAATAGCGAAGCTCTGGGGAATTTCTCGGAGCAGCTAGATGTTGAAGGTCGTAGTTTATGGCAAGATGCCCGTCGTCGTTTTATGCACAATAAAGCGGCGATCACCAGCCTAGTACTACTATTTTGTATTTTACTTTTTGTCATTTTCGCCCCCATGTTATCGCCTTTTGTTTATGACGATACGGATTGGGAAATGATGTCAATGCCACCTGATTTTGCCTCAGCGCACTATTTTGGCACTGACTCATCAGGACGTGACTTATTAGTTCGTGTAGCAATTGGTGGACGTATTTCACTGATGGTAGGTATTGCAGCGGCATTTGTCGCGGTGATTGTTGGCACCCTCTATGGCGCGATGGCAGGTTATATTGGTGGGCGCGTTGACTCAGTGATGATGCGTTTACTGGAGATATTAAACTCCTTCCCATTTATGTTCTTTGTTATCTTACTGGTGACCTTTTTTGGGCAAAATATCTTACTGATCTTTGTCGCCATCGGCATGGTATCTTGGCTTGATATGGCTCGTATCGTACGGGGACAAACACTCAGTTTAAAACGTAAAGAGTTTATTGAAGCGGCGTTAGTCTGTGGTGTGTCATCACGTAATATCGTCCTTAAACACATCGTGCCTAATGTATTAGGTGTTGTGGTGGTATACGCTTCATTACTGGTTCCTAGCATGATCTTATTTGAATCATTTTTAAGTTTCTTAGGATTAGGCACACAAGAGCCATTAAGTAGTTGGGGAGCACTACTGAGTGATGGTGCAAATTCAATGGAAGTTTCTCCTTGGTTATTACTTTTCCCAGCTGCATTTTTAGTTGTCACCTTGTTTTGCTTTAACTTTATCGGTGATGGTTTACGTGACGCGTTAGATCCGAAAGATCGTTAAGGAGAACATGATGACAAATTCAACAAATAAGCCATTGTTAAGTGTAAAAGATCTCTGTGTCACCTTTGGTACTCCAGATGGGGATGTAACCGCAGTAAATAAGCTCAACTTTGAGCTATCTGCAGGGGAAACCTTAGGAATTGTCGGTGAATCTGGCTCTGGGAAATCGCAAACGGCGTTCGCCTTAATGGGATTATTAGCTAAAAACGGTCGTACTGCTGGAAGTGCTCATTTTAATGGTCGTGAAATTTTAAACTTACGCCAAAGTCAATTAAACAAAATGCGTGCTGAAGAAATATCCATGATATTTCAAGATCCGATGACCTCACTTAACCCCTATATGAAAGTCGGCACTCAGTTAATAGAAGTGCTTATGCTTCATAAGGGTATGAGTAAAAATGATGCATATGCGGAATCTGTTCGCATGCTTGATGCAGTAAAAATGCCCGAAGCCCATAAACGTATGGGCATGTATCCCCATGAGTTCTCTGGTGGGATGCGCCAACGGGTAATGATAGCGATGGCACTATTATGTAAGCCAAAACTATTAATTGCTGATGAGCCAACAACGGCACTGGATGTGACTGTTCAGGCACAAATCATGACACTGCTAAACGAGCTAAAAAAAGAGCTTAATACTGCCATTATCATGATCACCCATGACCTCGGGGTGGTTGCGGGTATTTGCGACAAAGTACTGGTAATGTATGCTGGGCGAACCATGGAATATGGTAATGCGCGAGATATTTTCTACCAACCATCACACCCATATTCTATTGGGTTGCTACAAGCAGTACCTCGTTTAGATGGTGAAGATGAACGTTTGGCGACCATTCCGGGTAATCCTCCTAACTTATTGCGTTTACCTAAAGGTTGCCCATTCCAGCCTCGTTGCCAATATGCAACAGAGCAATGTTTGAATAGTGAGCCTCAATTAACACAATTTGCTCAGGGAAGATTACGAGCCTGTTTTAAAGCGGCGGAGGAGTTAGTATGAGCCAAGCCACCTTACAAGATAGAAAAGTGATCCTCGAAGTTAACGATCTAAAAGTTTATTTCGATGTACAAGATAATAAACAGTGGTTCTGGCAACCTAAAAAAAGCCTCAAAGCCGTTGATGGCGTTACCTTACGTTTATACGAAGGTGAAACCTTAGGTGTAGTAGGGGAATCAGGTTGTGGCAAATCAACTTTTGCGCGTGCCATTATCGGCTTAGTTAAAGCATCGGGTGGTACAGTCACTTGGTTAGGCAATGACTTATTAGGCATGGGCAATAAACAGTGGCGCGATGTTCGTCAAGATATTCAGATGATATTCCAAGATCCACTTGCCTCCTTAAACCCAAGAATGACGATTGGCGATATTATTGCCGAACCACTAAAAACCTATCATCCGAAAATGAAACAGGCTGAAGTGGTTGAAAAAGTCAAAGCGATGATGATGCGAGTGGGGTTATTACCAAACTTAATTAACCGCTATCCTCATGAGTTTTCTGGTGGACAGTGTCAACGGATTGGTATTGCTCGCGCACTGATCTTAGAGCCAAAACTGGTTATCTGTGACGAACCTGTATCGGCACTGGATGTTTCTATTCAAGCTCAGGTAGTCAATCTACTGAAAGATATCCAAAAAGAGATGGGATTATCGCTCATCTTTATTGCGCATGATCTTGCGGTAGTGAAACACATCTCAGATCGTGTCTTAGTGATGTATTTAGGTCATGCGGTGGAGTTGGGGACTTATGATGAAGTTTATCATCACCCATTACACCCTTACACCAAAGCATTAATGTCAGCGGTGCCTATTCCTGATCCGGATAAAGAGCGTAACAAGCATATTGATTTGTTAGAAGGAGAGCTTCCTTCACCAATTAATCCACCATCAGGCTGTATTTTCCGTACACGTTGTCCGATGGCTGATGAAGAATGTGCTAAAACGCGCCCCTTATTAGAGGGAAGTTTCCGCCATGCGGTATCTTGTTTAAAAGTCGATCCGCTTTAATAAATAATAAAATTATATTAATAGGAAAAAGGGTCTGAATTTATTCAGGCCCTTTTTCTTTATATATAAAGCATATGGCTCAAAAATTTAATATTCAAATAAACTTATTTGTAATAGATTTTTTCTAAAAAATTATTTTCTATTTGATATTATCATTTTTTAAATATGAAAAGTATTGATAATGATGAAAATCATTTATTATCAATGAATTATGTTGTTTTTATCGGTTTGTAATTTTAATATCAAAAGTTTTTATAGTTATAAAAATATTATTTTTTAATAAGATAAAATAATGATTAAAAAAACTTATCTAATTACAAATATCAGTACCAAAAAAATAAATAAATATTAATTTATATCAAGTAAAAATTTTTAGGATGAGATGTAAAGGTATAATCATTAATAAAATTTATTATTATAACTTTGTTAAAATAATATTTGAAACAAAGAAGTATAAATTTTGTACTAACCCTATCTGTTTTAGTTTTACAGTAAGCAAAAACAATAAAAAATATTTCTATTAAAAATTAATAAAAATTTAATATGTTTTTATTAATAGATTATTATGTCTTATTTATGTCTGTTTTCTCGTAATTTTAGAATTAATCACTGCCTTAAAACGACTATTCAAATCAGATAATCAATTAACTCCCTGATACAAATAAAATGAGTATATTTACCTACTCTTATTTAGTGTTTTATTATGAGGTTTTTAATTCGTTAGAAATTTTTGAATAATTGATTTTATTAATCTCATAAAGTAAATTAAATGCAAATACAGTTGAGGAAGTGAATTTTGGAAATAAATAATTTCTCATTGAATTTTGAATATATTTCAGAAAGAAAAATATTTTGTCATTCGATTGGATATGAACTTTTTCTTTTAAGGCAACGTAATTCTATGACGGGGGCTGAGTTAGGAAAATTATTGAATATCTCTCAACAACAAATTTCTCGTTATGAACGAGGAATAAATAAAATACCTATTGATATACTTTTTCACATACTAAATATATTTGATATTTCAATAAGTGATTTCTTTGAAAAGGTTTCCAAAAGAGTTATCACATTAAAATATAAAATAAAATATGATTCTGATAATAATATTCCATTCTTTGAGAATATTATTTAAATGTAAGATAAGTAATATTATTGGTGGCAAGTATATTAAGTATATCAATGAATTAATTAATAGGGATTTTATTTAAAATTAAAATCCTATTTATTTAATATTTATTAAATTACCCTTATTAAGGTAGTTAACACTTTATCATATAATTAGTATATGAATTCAAATATTGTTATCTAATATAGATTTACTATTTTAATTTATAAGTGAAGTTGTTGTGTATATTTACCTGTAATGTAAAAGGAAAAGTCAATGCTTAAAAAAAAGATGTTAGTTAAAGCTCTATTTACAGTATCTGTTTTATCACTGAGCGGTGTTGCTTCTGCAGCGACTATTGTTAATGGTGGTAAAATTAATTTTACTGGAGAAATTGTTAATGCTGCATGTGTTGTTAGTACAAAATCAATAGATCAAACTGTTAATATTGGACAATATCGTACCGCACAATTTGATAGTGTAGGGAAAACAGTTGGTAATACTGATTTTTATATCAATTTAGAAGCTTGTGATACGACTGTCGCACAAAATGCCTCAGTTTCATTTTCAGGTGTAAGTGATTCAAATGATAAAACAGTATTAGCTGTAAGCAATATTACAACAGGTGGTGCGGGTGCTGCGACGGGCGTTGGTATTGAAATTACAGACCATACAGGAAAAGTGTTACCACCAGACGGCTCTGTTTTTTCTACAGCAAAACAGTTAATTGATGGATCAAATACACTTAACTTTGTTGCACGTTATAAATCTACATTAGATACCGTTACCCCTGGTCATGCTGATGCTGATGTAACTTTCAAAATGCAATATGAATAAATAAATTGGATTAACTTAAAGTATGACCTGATAAAGGTCATACTTTTATATCGAGGGAAATATGAAATATAGTTTAATATATTCTATTGTCCTATTTTTTACTCTTTCATTTACAGCCTATTCTAATGACAGGGAAAATATCTCTTTAGACGATGGTATTGTGACTTTTAAAGGGGGAATTGTAGAGCCTGCTTGTACAGTATCTTCTGAAAGTGAATATCAAATTGTTGATCTTGGTGTTATTAGTAGTAACCAATTTCATGGAGTAGGAAGTCACTCTATAAAAATTCCATTTTTTATTAAATTAATGGGATGTAATAAAAGTATTACGGATAAAGTCAGTATAATTATTATAGGTGATGTAAACAATAATGATAAACGATTATTTAGCATCACCGATCAACAAAATTCAGCTTCAGGATTAGGTGTTGCATTATTTAATGATGAAGGTGAAATAATTATTCCTAATAAATTCAATAAGTATAAATTTATTGAAGAGAATGAATTAAAACTAAAATTTAAAGCAAGTTATCTGGCAACGAAAGAAAACGTTATCGGTGGAAAAGCTGACAGCGTAGTTTGGTTTGTTTTCAATTATCAATAAATAAACCTATCATTTGAGGTTAATATGCATTTAATATCTAAACACTTTATTGCGTTATTTTTTCTCTTCAGTTTTTCATCGCTATCATATGCGGGAGGTGTTGCATTAGCTGCAACACGCATAGTCTATCCTATGGATGCAAAACAGACGTCAATTACTCTTAATAATACAGATAAAAGATTACGCTTTTTAGTGCAATCATGGATTGATGATAGCCAAGATCAAAAAAGTAATGAATTTATTGTTACACCACCACTGTTTGTCAGCAAACCAGAAAGTGAAAACAAGCTAAGAATAATTTATGCTGGTAAGGCATTACCAAATGATAGAGAAAGTTTGTTCTGGTTAAATACAAAAGCAATCCCTGAAATTGAGCGAGAAGAAATAAAAGATAAAAATATATTACAGCTAGCAGTATTATCTAGAATAAAAATTTTTATTAGACCTCAAGGATTAAATTTTAACATAGAGGATGTACCTAATAGTCTTGAGTTTAAAAAATCACAAGGAAACATAATAGTAAATAATCCTTCACCTTATTATGCGACATTAATTAATTTAGAAGCTGATAATGAACAGCTAAATAGTATTATGGTTCCTCCTATGGGAACAGTAATGATTAAAGTCAGCAAGCCTAACTATAGTCAAATATCTTATCAAACTATTAATGATTATGGTGCTAGTACACCCAAAGTAACGAAACAGATTGGTAAGTAATGCTATAACATTCATTAATGATAAGGCTTTATTATGCTAAAATCTAAAACTATATGTTTTAATTTATATATCTTTTTAGGTACATGCTTTTCTGGTGTGGTGTATGCGGATAGTTTTTTTAATCCTAACTTAATTTCAAATATTGATAATGAAGTAGCAGATTTATCTCGATTTGATAAAGGTGAAGGCCAACCTGAAGGAATGTATTCAGTAGAAATTTATGTAAACGATGAATATGTTGAAACAAAAAAATTAATATTTTATGAAAGCGATGCATCATCCGATGATACAGGCTTATTACCTTGTATAGATAATAAAACTTTAACAAATTTTGGAATAACTTTAACTGAAAATAGCAAAAAGAAATCAGAAGAGGTAGAAAGTAAAGATAGTGCTTGTGAGAATATTTTAGATAAAATAGAAAACTCAAGTGTTAAATTCGATTTTGAAGGACAAAAATTATTTTTAAGTATTCCACAAATAATGTTTAAAAATAATGTTCGTGGCTTTATCCCACCTGAAAAATGGGATAATGGGATTAATGCGTTTTTACTAAATTATAATTTCACAGGAAGAAATAGTAAGAACTTTAAGGATAACGTTGATAATAATAATTATTTTTTAAACTTAAATCCTGGTATTAATCTTGGTTCATGGCGATTTAGAAATGAAAGTTCATGGAACTATGCCAGTGGTGAAAGTAAGCAAAATAAATGGAGGAATATAAGAACATATGTACAAAAACCTATTATTCCATTACGTGCTGAATTAACCCTTGGTGACTCTTTTTCTAATGGAACCATTTTTGATAGTCTTGGTTTTAGAGGGATTAAGCTAGAATCTGATGATAATATGTTGCCTGATAGCATGAGAGGATTTGCACCTACGATAAAGGGTATTGCGAATAGCAATGCTATTGTTACAGTCAAGCAGAATGGTTTTGTTATTTATCAAATTTCTGTACCTCCAGGTGCATTTGAAATAAAAGATCTCTATGCCACATCAAGTAGCGGTAATTTAGATGTCACAATCAAAGAGAATAACGGTAAAATTACACAATTTGTTGTACCTTATTCAAATGTGCCTATTTTACAACGTGAAGGACGCTTAAAATACGAATTGATTGGAGGGGAATTTCGTAGCGGAGCAGATTATCAAGATAAACCTAATTTTGGTCAATTAAGTTTAGTATATGGCTTACCTTATAATATGACGTTATATGGAGGAAGCCAATTTTCAAATAATTATCAAGCCTATGCGATTGGTTTAGGTGGTAATCTAGGCACCTTTGGGGCGATATCAGCAGATGTAATACAGGCGAATAGTATATTGCCAAACGATGAGCATAAAAAAGGGCAGTCATTCCGATTACTCTATGCTAAATCGATTAATAGCACAGGCACTAACTTTCAAATAATGGGGTATCGATATTCAACGCAAGGCTATTATACCTTAAATGAAGTTAGTTATAAAAAAATGGCAGGGCGTGAAATAGTAACAGATAATGGAATAATAAGAGATGAGGATAACTTATCTAACTACTATAATTTAAATTATTCTAAAAAAGGAAGGTTTCAACTTAATATAAATCAGCAAATTACCAATAATAGTTCTTTGTATATTTTAGGCTCTTACCAAAACTATTGGCGCACAACTGAAACTGAACAGTTATGGCAACTGGGTTATAATGCTAATATTGATAGGATAAATTATAGTCTTAGTTTATCGAAATTAAAATCACCGGGTATGCGTGGTGATAATAAAAATGTAGCTTTTAATATATCAATTCCTCTTAATGATGTATTTAACCAGCAAACTGTAAGTGACTTACATTCAAGTAGAAATAGTATGTATGCTGTTTACTCAATGAATAGAAGCGATGACAATGTTTGGGTCAATCAAGTGGGACTAACAGGAACTCTCCTTGAAGACAATAATTTAAATTATAATATTCAACAAGGATATACGCATAATGGTTCTGGTTATTCAGGAATGGTTTATGCTAATTATAAAGGTAAATATGCTAATATAGGTAGCGGATATAATTATAGTAATGATTGGCATGAGTTTAATTATAGTTTAAATGGTGGTGTTGTTGCTCATGCAGGAGGTATTACTTTAACTCAACCTTTAGGGGATACCAATATTCTTATTAAAGCAAATGATGCTAATAATATTAAAGTAGAAAATGCAAATGGTATATTAACTGATAATAAAGGTTATGCCGTCTTACCGTTTGCTTCAACATATAAAAATAATCGAGTTTCATTAGATATTAATTCATTAGAAGAAAATATTGAATTAGAAAATACGATTATTAATGTAGTTCCTACTAAGGGGGCATTGGTTGAAGCTAATTTTAAAACGAATATTGGCTATCGAGCAATGGTTACATTAAGCAAAAAAGATGGCGCTATTATACCTTTCGGTGCGATGGTTGTTGATGAAGAGCGTTCCGTAAGTGGTATTGTTGGCGATAATGGGAATGTTTTTATCTCTGGTTTAGCACCTGTTGGTAGGCTAAAAGCAAAATGGGGAAAAATGGCTGATCAACAATGTATATTTGATTACCAAATTAATGAGAAGTCATCAAAAGAAAAAGGTATCTATTTTATTTCTTCCACATGCCAATATTAAAAACAAGCATATTTACGGATTTTATTATGATTAGAATAGTATTGTTTACAATAATAGCCATTATTTCAAATAATGCAGTCGCTGTGAGCTGTGTCAGTGGTTGTAATGCGAATGAATATTCCACGCTTAGTGGACAACTATCAAAGACGGAAAATAAAGTCGGTGTTACTAAAGATGCTTCTGATATTACTTTGTCCAATCGAATTACATTAAGATGGAATGCGGGGCAAGCGCAAACATGGGCGACATATTCCAATGGTAATATTCCTAGTGCAAATACCAGCAATAATGACTGGATTTATTCTAAGATAGATGACTATATTTCTGTTGCGTTAAGAATGACTAATAATTGTAGAACAATTTATGTCCCTTATAATGTACCTACGCTAAGCTCTACTTGTGGTGCCCGTACTTATACTGAAAACGAAGAAAGCGTCGTTTCTGTAAGAAAGTATCAAACCAGAATAAAAATTGACAAGGCTATTATTTCTGGTACCTATGTAAAAAATATCTTTGTAGGCGAATTTGGTTTTTGCCAACCACAGAATTGTGCGACTAAACAAACTATCATCACAAAGCTATTTTTAAATCTTTCAATGACAGTTCCACAATCTTGCGTTATTAATTCAGGGCAAGTGTTGAATATTGATTTTGACAATATTCCTGCATCAAGTTTTAAAGTAGCAGGGAAAAAAGCCGAAGGAGTTAATACGGTTTCTAGAAACTTAAGTATTCAATGTGACAATATAGATGCCAGTGCTGATTTAACAATGCGATTACAAGCAGATTCAGTTCAAGGTAATGCTATTGTTTCTAATAATAAAAGTGTTGGCTTTGTGGTTGCTAATTCAAGTGGATCTGAATTAACACCTAATGATTTATCAAGTTTTATTCCTTTCAGACTCAACCAAAATGCTGATGCTAATGTCACGATTAATGTTTATCCCGTAAGTATTGATGGAAAAATACCAACTGAAGGCGCTGTCACATCAAGTGGCTTTCTAAGAGTTGATTTCCCTTAATTTTAATAGGCTAATATCATGAATGAGTTATTACATACTAGAAAAATAATGCGCTTTCTATTATGGGGAATGCTACTTTTTAGCGGATATACAGTATTTTTTACTAAAGATGCAACAGCAGAATTAGCTAATACAAATATTGTTATAAAAGCGAACATTGTGGCAAATACTTGTAGAGTCAGTCCTGATTCGCTAAATAAATTTGTTGACTTAGGGGTTTGGGGAACAAAAGATTTTCAGCAAAAAAATACAACAGAGCCAGTAAAGTTTACACTTAACTTAACTGATTGCAGTATTGTTACTAGCGGTGTAAAAGTAATGTTTAGTGGTGATACTGACAGTAAGGATAGTACCTTGTTTAAGCTGGCAGAAAAAAATGCGGCTCAAAATATAGGTATTGCTATTTTAGATAAAAATCAGAATAAAATATTACCAGGAAAAAGTAGTATGATTTACCCTGTAGAGACAACTAATAATATTTCTCTCGATTTTTATGCGCAATATATCGCAACTAATAAGGACGTAGTTGGGGGAAGTGCAAATGGTGAAGTATTATTTTCTTTAGAATATCTGTAAATAACAAGGGAACTGTGTCGTTCCCTTTTAAATACATTTATAACTATTGGCTGTAGAGGATTATATCCATCCTTTAGTTCTAAACTCTTTTAACGTCGCGACAAAATAACTCATCTCCTCAGGGGTTCCTAAGGTTAAACGGCTCCAACCTAATGCGGGAGGAAACTCACGTCCTACCATAATATTTGCCGCTTTCATTCTCTCTTGATAAGTTTTTACATCACCTTTGACTTTATGAAAAATAAAGTTGGCGTGAGAAGGTGCATACTCGATATTTAAGGCGTTTAAAGTATCAACCACCATTTGTCGTGATACATCAATTGACTTGCGACTATATGCCACAAAAGCGTGATCTTTTAACGAGGCTAATGCGCTAACAGCACCGGCAGTATTGGTATTATCAATAGAAACGAAACTATCTACTTCACTAATTACCTCAGGGACTGCCACACCATAGCCTACCCTTAATCCAGCTAATGCATAAATTTTTGAAAATGTACGGGTAACAATCAAGTTTTTATAACCTTGAGCAACTAATGCTATCGTACTGGTAAATTCAGGTGTTGTCACAAATTCAGCGTAAGCTTCATCAATAATAAAAAAGACATTTTCTTTTGCTGAGGTGATCCAATTTGTTAATGCCGCTGTTGGTGTCAGCATTGCGGTTGGGTTATTAGGATTACACAGATATACCATGCTAATACCATCAAATGCTTGTGCTTTTTTCTGCATGGCGGTTAAATCAAAAGCCAATGTGTTATCAACCGGCACTTTTACGATATTAACACCTAAAGGTTCAGCATAAAGTTCGGCATAATTAAACGTTGGATCAGGCACAATTAGTTGTACCGCTTTACCTGCTTTTTGCGCTTTATTCGCCACATATTGTACGGCTGCTTGTATGGTTTCAGAGGAGCCATTACCTAGAGTGATGTGTTTGTCTGATAGCTTAAATTCTTCACCTAATGCACTGATAAGTGCGCTTCGCGCATCATCTGGATAGCGAAAAGCATGGGGAAGTGCATCAATAATCGCCTGTTTGGCATTGGATGACATGCCTAGCGAGTTTTCATTAAAGTTTAACAGTAAAGGATTTTCTGCATTAAATAGCTGTTTAGGGTTTGAAGTTTCTGCGGCATAGGCAGCGCTAACAAACGAACTTAATGAAAGTCCCCCGATCACTAAGCTTGATGATGTTAAAAATGAACGACGATTCATGTGATGTTTCCCAAGTAAATTATTCTACATTTTTATTGTTTATGTAGATTACTAAAAAAACACAATAAGTAAATAAATATGTTTTAATTTTGATTATTTATTCACTGTTAGGTCAGTTTTTAGGAATTAGCTTAAGCATGTCAACATGAAATAAAGTCAGAAAATAGCGATGTATTGCATGAGATATGTAATGCAGGTGTGATGAAGGCTAATAATCACACTGGTTAAAGCTCATTAGATAACTTGTTAGCCGGCATCACATCGGAGAATATTCATGAGAAAGCTGACTTTGGAGCTCGAGTAGGTAAGGAATTAATATAATAGCATCTTGATGTATACCTGATTTGGGTGATTTAATCTGCATAGACGTTGATCCAGTTGAAGAACATGAGTAGGTTGGTCATCGTCCTGTTGTTGTTCTCAGTCTATTTGCTAGCAATAATAAAGTAGGGCTCTTATTTTGCGTTCCATATACAACTAAAGGCAAAGGCTATCCATTTAAATGCGAGCTCTCAAACGAAAGAAACAGCTACGCATTAGTCGATCAAGTTACTTGTGCTGACTGGAAGGCTCGTAAGGGCACGAAAAAGGCTAAGGTGGAAGCGTAAGAATTAGCTGAAATAAAAGCTAATGCATTGATAGGATAAATATCTTTTCGTATTTAGCTATAAATTCTGTTTACTAATTTTTAAAATGGATTTAGCTACTTTGTCTAGTGAATAATAAATAAGGGACTATACGACTATACCTAGATAAGGTGTTAAATAATACAGCGAATAAAAAACAACATCCTATTATATTCTATTTTTATAATTGATGGAGTTAATTACAATAAATGATTAGTCTAATTTAATTAAATAATCCAATATAAACCACCAGTGAACCTATTTTACCTCTTTATTATCTTTAAATTCTCCACCAAAATCATCAATCAAAATGTAGTTAATGGTATTTATTTTGCTATCCACTAGGTTGACTTTCTGTTTTGAAAATGGCGCTATCATAGGAATAAGAATATTAGGATTATTTTTACTAGATGCTGATTTTATGGTGACATAAAAAGGCGTCGGATTTTCAATTAGTAACTGTTTATCTAATTTCTTAAAAATAAGAGCACGACTAACATCAGAAATTACCATAATTAAATCATCTGGGCGGTAGAATACTTTTACTTGTAATCTGACGACGACATTAATCAATCTTTCATCATATTTTTTGTTTGTAGGCTTCGGCATAATTTCATATAAATTAAGCCAATAAAGTGTCTCTTTCTCTTTATCTATGTTAATAAATTTATTAATAACTCGTATCTGTTGTGATTCACTCGGTTTTAATTGTAATACTGGCGGTAATGATAAAACAGAAGCATCAGTTATCGTTTCTGGGGTATTTTGGGGGTTACCATCATCCACCCAAGTTTGAACTACCACAGGTAATTCACCATCATTTTTTATATTTAAGGATGCTTCTCTGTCTGAGTGATAAAGGATCACCCTTGAGCCGTCTAACGCTAAATTCGCTTTGGCGATAAACGAAAAACACAATAATAGCATAAAAATGCTGATCCTTTTCATATTTATTGCACCTGTATAATTACTTGTAATTTTGCATTAAATTTACCGGCAGTTATTTTTTCTCTCGGTAACGCTTCTAATGAGGCATACAATGTTTTTGTTGAATCGACAATACCATTGTCATATGAGACTGCGCTTGCATCATCATCAATAGGGTACCAACCATAACCTTCACCTTGTCCTTCATTCGCTAATGTTGATAATAAGTTTAATGGCATACCTGATGGGCGATATATTCTTACACCAACCCCTTTTGCCATATTTGTATCAGTACCATAACCGTCTGTCACTAAATGGGTAATTGCAGCACCATTAGGTACTGTTAATCCTAATTCAATTGCCTTATTAACATTTGTAGGTCTAGGTAAAAATCCCATTGCAGTTTGCCCAGGCCCAGTTCCGCTGGAAATATAACTCATTCCATCGTTTGCTGGTGGTGCTATTTGACAATAAAAATCAATCGTAATAGGTAAAGTCACTTTTTTGCCTCTTTCTAACTCATTAATAGTGACTAGCGGGAATGAAACATAAGGCGTAACATTTCGCACAAAACAAGTGGACGCATTACGAATGTAAATACGGCGAGACATATTTACAGCAGCCGGCCAAGAATCATAAAAGCCATGATAATTTGTGGCGTGATCTGAACCATCTTTTAATAAATAAGAAAAGTTAGAGCTTTGAAAGGCGATATAACCCGCCGGTTGGTTAGCAAACGTAATTAACCCATTACTTGATTGTTCGGGGGGCATATCACTTATTCTTTCATAGTTAATCTTAAATAGCTCTACTTCCATATTAGAGAAGTCTTTTGCTTTTACTAAGATCCATCCTTGGCTATCTCTTTCTAAATTATTTAAAGCACGAGATTTCCAATAGCGACTATAATATTCACCTGTAATGGTATTTTTAATGCGAATACCCAGCCCTCTTGCTAAACTAATATAAGTATTATTTAAGCCTAAAGCTGGATTAACTAAATTTCTACCCCCATAGATATAGTCACCATTCGTTGAATAGAATTCTCTTAATTTTCCCTCTTCATCGGCTGTGCAACGAAACAATATTTGTTCAGGATCATAAACTTCATAACCTGCTTCAAAAAAAGAGATAAAGCCAGTCGCTACTAATGTACCTGGAATTTGAAACTGATCGTTATTAACATTAATTACTTTGGGGGTACTTCCCATTGATCCTGAATCATCTCTAGCACCTTGCCAATTTTTCGCTGAACCTTTGCCCGGCTCGGTATAATACACATTATTGGGATCTGTCGTTGTGGTTGTTATTTTATAACATGTTGCCAATGCTAAAGAAGGGAATAGCATCAAGGCCAATAAAAATAAAATAGAGGAGTGATGAGAAAGTAAATAGCAATTTAATTTCATAAGCATTGACCTGATAATAAAATGAGTTTATCGTCTTCTTTTTCTTCTGGTATTGAGTAATTGATTTGGCAACTATCTTCATCTTTACCGACAGTTAGTGTCCCTTTTTTATTTTCGACTCTGACATAAATCTGGTTACTTTGTCCTACCATGCCAACAATATTTCTATCTTTATCATAAACATTTTCACCTAATGCCAATGAGTTTGAAGGTTTAACTGAAATCAATACAGGGTATCCGACTTGGGTTTTAAAAACGATTTTGGTACTAGAACCTGAATATGGTGCTATTTGTTTAGTATTTTCTAATAGCTCAATATTATTATTTCTAATATTTTTTCCATCCAAACTAACATTGTTATATTGGTAAGGGACAAGAGAAGGCACAATAGCATAGCCAAAAGGATCAATCTGTGCCCCCATTCCATTACTCACAGTCGCTCCACTTGCACCTTTGGCTTCCACTAAAGCAAAAGAATCACTAATACTTGGCCCTAATGTTATCCCGCCACTGTGTGCAACTAACGCACCTTGAATGCCCACACTACCTTGAGTGTATTGTTTACTATTAGAAATGCTGCCTGATAACGTGGTAAAAGGAAGTTGTTTAATTAAATGCAAACCAGTACCTACCACTCTATTTTGTGTGTCATAATCTGCATTTATACTATAAGAAAGTGTTTTATCTTCCCCTAAAAGCCCCGATAAGTTCGTTTGGTAATTCGAATCATTACTAGAGTGGCTAGAGGATAGTGACAGCATTGGTGAATAATCAGAGCGTCCTAAAGGTACAGAAACAGATAACATCACCATATCTTCCGATATTGGATCAGTAGTTATTGGTGTAAAAGTATTATTCGCCGTTATTTTCCCTGTTTTTTGGCGATTATAGACAAGACTATAAGCAATATCTTTATAGGTATTTGAATAACCAATTTGATACTGGGCATCATGTCCTTTATTACCATAATAGTTGCTGATAGAGCCCGAAACATAAAGTTGCCCCCACTTATCAAGAGACTGATTAACACTAAGTGTAAACTGACTTTCTTGGTTATAACTGCTGGAATTCCATTCTATGTCATTACTTGCACTTTTTCTCAACCCCAAAACATCATTGTATTCACGGAAATTCTCTGTTGAGTATTTATAACCTGCGAGTGTAATAACAGTATTGGTTAGACTGAGAGTACGGCTATAACTAATACCTAATCGTCCACCTTGATAATTTTTACCAGCCACTTCAGCATTTGAAAATGTCGAATTAAAACCTATGGCCCCTAATTTTGTAGCAATAACAGAGCCGACAAATATTGCCTGATATTGATGTCCTACACGTATCCCAGTATTTAACGTTACCGTATTATTCATACCATATTGTAAAGCAATATCTGAAAAATAACTATTTTCTGAACCAAAATTATTCACCTCACCAGCGGTAAAGTTGTATTTAAAGCGACCAGCCCTCACTGATTCAGGTAATGCGGTAAACGGCACTGTGAAAGAAGAAACTTTACCATTACTTTCGTGAATTTCGACTAATAAATCTCCTTCATAACTGGTTGGATAAAGGTCATTTATTTCAAATTGCCCTGGTGATACCGTCGTTTGATAAATTTCAGTACCATTTTGTTTTATCACTACTCGGGCAGTCGTTGTTGCAATACCGCGAATAACAGGCGCATAACCTTTTTGAGAATCCGGCAACATTCTTTCATCAGACATTAATTGAATACCTTTAAATGCCAGACTAGAAAATTGTGATCCTGCTGTATAAATATCACCGACAACTAACATTGACTTTAATGTCAGTAATGGTTTTTGTAGATAAGTTCTTATCCAATTAAATTCACTGTTACTTCCCGATTTTGATGAATTATAAGAGTAAGATGCTTGTTGTCGAAATTGCCAAGTTCCTAGATTTACGCCCATATTAATACTACCAAAACCATAGTCTGAAGTTTGTCCGTTCGATTTATTCTTATAGTAATTACCAGAGTAATTGCTGAATAACATGGTGTTACCCGCATCTAAATCGTCTTCATTGACATAACCTTGTGGTTTTCGTTTTAATAAAATTTGAGGCACTGTAATCGTTATTCTAAAGTTAGAAGCATCATACGAGTCTACGATGTTTTTATTAAATTGGCTCAATATTAAACATTGATTATTATCTTGATTTGGCTCGATATCTAGCAAGAGCCCCATTTCCTCAATCTGTTTTTGAGTAAAACAAGGTGTGACTTTACCCTTATCATTTAATTGAAAACTCACGGTTTTTCTTTCAATAAAATGATTATTAATGTAGATGTCAACATCATAATCACCAGGCTCCACATAATTACTATCATGAAGCTGATTAATGTTGATATTATTTTTAATACCTAATAGTAAAGAAGGATCAAATTCATAATCATCTGCAAATGCAGAGGGCATTGATTGAGTAAATAGAGAAAATGAGCCGATTAAGAATACGACTTTTATTCTCTTATTTAATTGTGCAGTGCTATTTTCTATTAATTTCATTTCAATGCCATTTTTATTAATGAATTAATTTTATTGCGCTGTTTTGCCCACCTAGATCATTAAGGTATTTATAGGTCATCTTATCAGGCGAAAATGGAAGCTTTCCACCATTTTCAGCGACTAAAACTTCCATTGATAACGGAGGAACCATAGTTGATTTAAATATAAATTTTTTTCCTGATGCATTAGTAGCCTCAAATTGTGCGAATGACACAAAGAAAGGTGAGTCATTTTTAACTTTTATATTGCCATTACTTTCTTTTAAGAATGATATTTGTTTCTCGATATTATTTAGCTGAGAAACAATTGCTGTTGGACGATAAAATATTTTTAATCGATGATGCACAATAACCGTAAAGCTATTTCCTTCTTTTATATCTTTATTCAAATTTTTAGGTGGAATTTGCGCCACATTTAAATAGAAAATAGATTCTTTATCTTGTGGTAAACCTTCACCAGTATAAATTAATCGTATGTCTCTCCCTGTTTTAGGATCGATACGAAAGACTGGAGGTTGAATAATAAAAGGAGCATCTGCATTATCTGGAGTCGAATTAGGATTGTCTTTATCCGCCCATATTTGCATAATGTAAGGAATTTCATCGTTATTCATAAATTTTAAAACTTCAAAGCGTGAATCTGATGAATAAATAATACGTGTTTTTAGCATCGTGACACTAGAATGCGATGCTGTGCTATAACTTAAAAAAAATAAGGCAATTAACATTATTATTTTTTTCATTACTTATATTCCTCTGATATGGATAGAAATGCCTCCTTTATATAAATAGAAAATGTCTCCTTTATATAAAGGAGACATATAAGCATTATTGATAAGAGATAGAGTACTGCACGCTACCTTCTACTTTACCTGCTGTTGCAATGTCATCCGCATAATAACGTACAGCATAATCATAAGATGCTGATTTTTCGTTTGCTTTTAACACTAAACCTTCGTTACCAACACCAGTTAAATCAATTTTGGTACCTGTTTTTGCAGGATCAATAATTTCTAAGCTAACATTGTTATCTGATGCTGTATTACCAATACGGCCTTCTTTTGTCAGATTATTAGCAATAAAAATAGTTTTAATATTTGTATCGGTTGGTTTAGAACCAGTACAACCACTTACAGTGATAGTAAATGGTGTCTGACCTGCTGTTTTACCAGCAGTATCTAATGCAGTGACTGGTACTGTTGGTAATAAAACAACTGGAAGTGTGGAATTACCATTAACAGTTACAGTACAAGTTTCATCAGAAACTTCACCTTGAAAGCGAATGGTATTATCAGAAGCAGCATAAACTGTTGATGAAAAAATACCTGCGATCATCGCAGCAAGAAGCATTTTATTCATAATAAAACTCTCTCCGGTAATATATCTAAATAAGATTACTTTTGGGTTTCAATAATTGAAAAGGAACAATAAGAAATAAACAATAAGAAATAAAATTATTTTAATAACCTTATTCCTTATTTCATATTTACCATGTACTAATATTTAACTATGTATAATTATCGACTTATTTACTCATAAAACGCAACTAAATTCATTATACGTAGAGGTTAATATGTATATATTTTTAGATTTTCAGATTATTCTTGTAGTCTAAATATGACTATTATGCTTTTTTAACTAAATTATTTTAGGATATACCATATAAATATGGGCAGTTCTAGATAACTAAGGTGATCTAGGATAGTTATATGAGGAAAAGTAGACTCAGTTAGTACAAAAAGGAATAGTTACTTGAGTTGTTTATTGCAGACTCTATTGCAGCTCGTATTGCCAGCAAAGCTGGTTGATGTCCACAGGAACATTGTCGTTTACTATTTTCACCGGCTCAGAGTGCTGATAGATGAGCACGCTGTTTCGCAATCAGGCGAAGCGTTATATACGTAAACCTAACGGTATTTCTAAGGTGCATTAAGCTGTATCTGTAAGAGTATAAATTGCGATTTAATACACCAAGAGCAAACAGCAATTAACTATTTTAAAATATAAAGTTAAAGGAAAATTTTAAACCTTATCTAGGATGCCCCATTAATAATGTAAAAAATATTTTAGTGTTTAAACACCGACGACAATATTTAATCATACAGAAAATAATGTAAGGCCTTTAATATGTATAAATACGTATTTTGTAACTTTTCGATGATAAATGTATGCGCTGTCCTTAACTCGGTTAAATATACGTTTACGGTTTGAAGTTTCTGCGGCATAGGCAGCGCTAACAAACGAACTTAATGAAAGTCCCCCGATCACTAAGCTTGATGATGTTAAAAATGAACGACGATTCATGTGATGTTTCCCAAGTAAATTATTCTACATTTTTATTGTTTATGTAGATTACTAAAAAAACACAATAAGTAAATAAATATGTTTTAATTTTGATTATTTATTCACTGTTAGGTCAGTTTTTAGGAATTAGCTTAAGCATGTCAACATGAAATAAAGTCAGAAAATAGCGATGTATTGCATAAGGTGTGTGATGCAGGCTAATAAAAAAGGGAACCGATAAAACGGGTTCCCTTGAGAGATAAGATAGCTCAGTCGCTAATTAATTTGATTCTGGAAATGTTAATGTTGCACCGGGCGCTTCACGACTTAAGTGAATAAAGTTTAAGTGTTTTTCATATTGGTCGAGAATATCACTGATCACTTGCTCCTTGGTATAGTCCATTAAATCATTACCCTGTGAACCTTCCCATAAATAGGTTTCTAGTCGGTAATAATGGGATTTACCTCGACGAGCACGATAAGTAAATGCAGGTACTGAATATTTTTGTGGCCATATTTGGTAAATAAAATGCTGCTCTTGGCCTAAATCAACCACTAATTCTAAATGGTTTAAACGAGGCTCTTCTTCCAGCGGGTAAAGATTAAACGAGACATTTGCACCACGTAATGACAGCTCATTAGCCACATCTTGCATCGCTGGGGTACAAACTAAATCTAACATCCGTTGGGTATAGGTAGTACCTGGGAAATTCATCACACGACCTAGACGCTGTTTCCAGTTCATGGTGGTGTTACCATAAAGAGGCGCTGGCGCATTGGTGTTTAATGAACTGACGCGTCTAAAATCTTCTACTTTTAATGACTTATATAGTCCTGCCATAATAAAGAAAATAACAAAGCTAAAAGGTAATCCCATAATAACCGTGGTATTTTGCAAAGCAGAAACCCCGTCTGCCATTAACATACCTAATGTTAATAGACCAATAGCGATAGACCAGAATATGCGCAGCCAATTTGGGGCATCATTATTTATATCACTCAGTTGAGAAGTGAAATTACCTAAAACTAATGAACCGGAGTCTGCAGAGGTTACATAGAAAAGTAATCCTGTAATAGTCGCTACGGAAGCGGTTAAACCAAATCCCGGATAGAGTTCAAGTAAAGAATAAAAGCCTTTTTCTGGTGAGGCTAATACTGTTTCAGCAAAGGTTTGATTACCGTGGATCACTTCATAAAGTGCACTATTACCAAAGATAGACAACCATAATAGCGTGAATACAAAAGGGATGATCAAGGTGCCTATAACGAATTGACGGATAGTTCTCCCCCTTGAGATACGTGCTAAAAATAAGCCCACAAAAGGTGACCAAGCAACCCACCAAGCCCAGAAGAAAAGTGTCCAGCTATTCATCCAATCCGTCGGTCTATCAAAAGCAAAGCTATTTAGTGTCATTCCTAAGAATCGGTTTACATAATCACCGACATTAAGTACTAACGCATTTAATAAAAATTCAGTATCACCAGCAAATAAGATAAATAAAATTAACCCTAAAGCGAGTAATACATTTAATTCTGAAAGAATACGTATGCCTTTATTGACGCCTGATGTGGCTGAGATCACCGCCATAATTACGGAAAGTAGAATTAAACCACCTTGTACACCTAACCCTTGCGGTAAATCGAAGAGAACTTTCAACCCATAATTAAGTTGTACTACGCCAATACCTAAGGTGGTGGCAATACCAAAAATAGTACCCAATACGGCAGCAATATCGACAGTATGACCGATGGGGCCATAAATACGATTGCCAAAGATAGGATAAAGTGCCGAGCGGATGGTCAAGGGTAAATTATAACGATAACTAAAATACCCGAGTGCAATACCAATCAGTGCATACATAGACCAGCCCGTCAGGCCATAGTGGAATAATGTCCACACCATCGACTGACGGGCTGCTTCTATTGTTTCACCTTCGCCAGTAGGCGGTAGCATATATTGGGTAATAGGCTCAGCGACTGAGAAAAACATTAAGTCAATCCCGATCCCCGCGGCAAACAACATAGCAGACCAGCTCAATACACTAAATTCAGGCTTTGACTGTTCTGGGCCTAATTTAATATTACCAAAGCGAGATGTGGCAACGAAAATAACGAAAACAATGTACAAAGTTGCCGCTAATAAATAGTACCAACCAAAGGTTTTTGATACCCAACCTAGTGTTTTAATGATCCATGCATTGGCGGTATCTGTCATTAAAATAGTGAAAAAAGAGAACGCTAAAATCAGCGTTGCGGAAGCGAAAAAAACAACAGAATTGAGCTTATCTTTCTGTGGTTTTTTTGAGCTATTAAGAGTTGTCATCAGAAATTCCAAAAATTTATTCATCTAAAAGTTAAAAGTTGCATTCTTTGCTAATCAATTGATTTATATGCAAAGATTCAAATTTTCACGATCTGCTCCTTATGTCATTTGTGAATTAATTGTGATAAACAATAGTTAATATTGATTGAATGTTCAATTAAAAAAACGTTTAATAAAAGTGTTCAATGTATTTTTTAGGTCTTGAAAACATGCCGAAGATAGGGATGCAGTCGATACGTAAACAGCAATTAATTCAGGCGACATTAGCGGTGATTAATGAGGTCGGAATGCAAGATGCCAGCATTGCATTAATTGCACGAAAGGCCGGGGTATCTAATGGCATTATAAGCCACTACTTCCGTGATAAAAATGGTTTATTGGAAGCGGCAATGCGCCATATCCAATATCAGTTAGGTTTTGCCGTCGCAATGCGATTACGTATTTTAAGCGATGCTGAGCCTAAATTGCGTATTCAAGCCATTGTCGATGGTAACTTTGATACGTCACAAACCAGTGAAACCGCAATGAAAACTTGGCTGGCTTTTTGGGCAAGTAGCATGCATCAGCCTAATTTGCATCGTTTACAAAAGGTTAATGATAGACGTTTGTACTCTAATCTCTGTTATGAATTTGGACGTGCGTTAACAAAAGATAAAGCACGCTTAGCCGCCAAAGGCTTGGCCGCTTTAATCGATGGTTTATGGCTACGTAGTGCCCTTAGCGAGGAGCCATTTTCGTTAGCAGAAGCAAAAAAAATTACTGATGAGTATATCGATATGCAACTTAATCTTTGCCAGGATAAACAGACTTAACTTACTCACTATAAAGGAGAAAATATGCAAAACCCACCGTTACACAAGCTTTATATTCATGGTGGATATGTTGATTGCGCACAACCTGAATGTGAACAATTTGCCGCAATTAATCCTGCTACAGGTGAGGTGATTGCACATTTACAATCAGCCTGTGAAGAAGATATTAATTGGGCGGTAGAAAGTGCAAAGCAAGGACAAAAAATATGGGCTGCTATGCCTGCGATGGCACGCTCCCGTATTCTTCGACGTGCCGTGGATATTTTACGTGAACGTAATGATGAGTTAGCGCATTTAGAAACGTTAGACACCGGTAAACCCCTGTCTGAAACACGTTATGTCGATATTGTCACCGGTGCTGATGTATTGGAATACTATGCGGGTCTTATTCCTGCCCTAGAAGGGGAGCAGATCCCACTACGTGACAGCGCTTTTGTTTACACCCGTCGTGAGCCATTAGGTGTTGTTGCCGGCATTGGTGCATGGAATTATCCAATTCAAATTGCGTTATGGAAATCAGCACCTGCATTAGCAGCAGGTAATGCGATGATTTTTAAACCGAGTGAAATGACATCATTAACGGCATTAAAATTGGCTGAAATATATACTGAAGCGGGCTTGCCTCAAGGGGTATTTAATGTGGTCACGGGTGATGCCACTGTAGGGCAATGGCTAACGCAGCACCCTGATATCGCTAAAGTCTCATTTACGGGTGGGATCGATACTGGGAAAAAAGTGATGGCGAGCGCTTCTTCATCAAGCTTAAAAGATGTCACTATGGAGCTAGGTGGTAAGTCACCGTTAATTATTTTTGATGATGCCGATCTTGATACCGCAGCTGATATCGCCATGATGGCTAATTTCTATAGTTCAGGACAAGTATGTACCAATGGAACACGCGTATTTGTGCCAGAAAAGTTAAAACAAGCTTTTGAAGCTAAAATCATTGAGCGTGTCTCTCGTATTCGCGTTGGATCACCACTGGAAATGGATACCAACTTTGGACCATTAGTCAGCTTCCCTCATCTTGAAAAAGTTTTAAGCTATATCGAGTTAGGTAAAGCTCAAGGTGCAAAACTACTTTGTGGTGGTGAACGTTTATTCGCTGGTGCATTGGCGAAAGGGGCTTATGTGGCGCCAACGGTATTTACCGATTGTACTGATGATATGAAAATCACACAGGACGAAATCTTCGGCCCTGTAATGAGCATTTTAAGTTATCAAACAGAAGATGAAGTTATTTTACGCGCCAATAATAGTGTCTATGGATTAGCCGCAGGCTTGGTGACTCGAGATCTGACAACGGCACATCGCGTTATACATCAATTAGAAGCCGGAATTTGCTGGATCAATACTTGGGGTGAATCTGCAGCAGAAATGCCTGTTGGTGGTTATAAACATTCCGGTGTTGGCCGTGAAAATGGGCTTGTCACACTACAAAATTACACTCAAATTAAATCTATTCAAGTTGAACTTGGGGAGTTTTCATCCGTTTTTTAATCCATTCTATTTTTAATTTTAATGACTGAAACAGAGGAGATAACAATGGTCTATGACTACATTATTATCGGTGCTGGTTCAGCCGGTAACGTTCTTGCTACCCGCTTGACAGAAGATCCTGATGTTACTGTGCTGCTCCTTGAAGCTGGAGGACCGGACTACAGGTTCGATTTTCGCACACAAATGCCAGCAGCATTAGCTTATCCGTTACAGGGTAGACGCTATAATTGGGCTTATGAAACAGAGCCTGAGCCACATATGAATAACCGCCGCATGGAGTGCGGGCGAGGTAAAGGATTAGGAGGATCATCACTCATTAATGGTATGTGTTACATTCGTGGTAACGCGATGGATTTTGATGAGTGGGCCAAATTACCTGGCCTTGAAGATTGGAATTATTTAAATTGCTTACCCTATTTTCGTAAAGCTGAAACCCGAGATATTGGGGCTAATGATTATCATGGTGATAGTGGGCCTGTTAGTGTGACTACACCGAAAAAGGGGAATAATGTTTTATTCCATGCGATGGTCGAAGCCGGTGTACAAGCTGGATATCCTAGAACTGACGATCTCAATGGTTATCAGCAAGAAGGATTTGGCCCTATGGATAGAACGGTAACCCCCCATGGGCGTCGAGCCAGTACGGCACGGGGTTATCTTGACCAAGCTAAATCGCGCAAAAACTTAACTATTGAGACACATGCTACAACCGATATTATTGAATTCGAAGGTAAAAAAGCAAGTGGTGTGCGCTATTTTAAAGGAACTAATACCACGCCACAGCATGTGAAAGCACGTAAAGAAATACTGCTTTGTGCCGGGGCGATTGCATCACCACAAATCTTACAACGCTCAGGTGTCGGCCCTGAAGATGTTCTCAATGAGTTTGATATTTCGCCAGTACATGTTTTACCGGGCGTGGGGCAGAATTTGCAAGATCATCTAGAGATGTATCTGCAATATGAATGCAAACAACCCGTTTCACTTTATCCGGCGTTAAAATGGTATAACCAACCTAAAATTGGTGCCGAGTGGTTATTTAAAGGAACGGGTATTGGGGCGAGCAATCAATTTGAAGCAGGGGGTTTTATTCGCTCAAGTGAAAAGTTTGCTTGGCCAAATATTCAGTTTCACTTTTTACCAGTGGCGATTAATTATAATGGCAGTAATGCAGTGGAAGTGCATGGTTTTCAAGCTCATGTGGGGTCGATGCGTTCGCCTAGTCGCGGACGTATAAAAATAACCTCACGAGATCCACATCAGCATCCAAGCATCTTGTTTAATTACATGTCAACAGAGCAAGATTGGCAAGAGTTTAGGGCTGCTATTCGTATCACGAGAGAAATTATGGCGCAACCTGCATTAGATCCCTATCGCGGTGAAGAAATTAGTCCCGGGAAAGATATTCAAACGGATGAACAGCTGGATGCTTTTGTGCGTGAGCGGGCAGAAACAGCATTTCACCCTTGTGGTAGTTGTAAAATGGGAAATGATGAAATGGCCGTCGTAGATGGTGCCGGACGCGTTCATGGTATAGAAAGCTTAAGAGTTATTGATGCTTCCATTATGCCCAATATAATTACTGGCAATTTAAATGCGACAACCATTATGATTGCTGAAAAAATGGCAGACAAAATTAAAGGCATTAAACCATTGCCAGCAAGCCAAGCAGATTACTATGTTGCTGGACATTCACCTGCCAGAAGAAATTAATTAACTTATCAAAACAATAGTCAAGAGGAATGAAAATTCCTCTTTTTTGTGACTGAAAGTAAAGCTTCTTTTTTCGTTATTATTTTATTTTTTTAAGTTTTATTAAATATTATTTATGTATTTTTTCATAATTAAATGATTATGAACTTTCCATTGTTATCATAAATATTTCTAAAGCAATCTCCTTTTTACAATCATTTTAAATAAGTCGAGTGACTCAAGTAAAACAACCATAACATCAGGATTGATGTGAGATATATCAATTTTTTCTATCACCGATCCCATTAATTATCATAAACAGAGTACGAAAACGTTTGCATAAAATTTTTATGCCGATAGAATGCGTCAGATTTTTTGGCCTGGTGAAATGAATAGGGGGTTAAAGTGTCTCAGGACAACAATTATAGTCAGGGCCCGGTGCCCATATCCGCAAGAAAGGGTGGATTAGCGTTAACCTTTGTGATGTTGGGATTAACGTTTTTTTCAGCCAGTATGTGGACTGGCGGCGCTCTTGGTACTGGTCTCTCCTTTAATGATTTCTTCCTCGCAGTTCTTATCGGTAATCTTCTCCTTGGTATTTACACCGCATTTCTTGGTTTTATTGGTTCTAAAACAGGTCTCACCACTCATCTTCTTGCTCGTTACTCTTTTGGTATTAAAGGCTCTTGGCTCCCCTCATTTTTACTCGGTGGTACACAAGTCGGTTGGTTTGGTGTTGGTGTTGCGATGTTTGCTATTCCCGTTGGTAAAGCCACGGGGATTGATATTAATCTCCTGATTGCGATATCAGGAATTTTAATGACTATCACTGTGTTTTTTGGTATCTCTGCATTAACTATTCTCTCCATTATTGCGGTTCCTGCTATTGCTATCCTAGGAAGTTACTCGGTATATCTTGCGGTACATGATATGGGAGGGCTTAATACACTAATGGCTGTGAAGCCTGCCGAACAACTCGATTTTAATTTAGCCCTTGCCATGGTGGTAGGCTCTTTTATTAGTGCCGGTACATTAACGGCGGATTTTGTTCGTTTTGGGCGTAACCCTAAAATTGCCGTGATTGTCGCTATTGTGGCTTTTTTCTTAGGAAATACTTTGATGTTTGTCTTTGGTGCTGCGGGAGCGGCATCATTAGGCATGGCGGATATCTCCGATGTGATGATAGCGCAAGGTTTATTACTGCCGGCGATCATTGTATTAGGTTTAAATATCTGGACGACCAATGATAATGCGTTATATGCATCAGGATTAGGTTTTGCCAATATCACAGGGTTATCCAGTAAAAAGTTATCTGTGGTTAATGGCATTATCGGCACATTGTGTGCGCTATGGCTTTATAATAATTTTGTTGGTTGGTTAACCTTTCTATCCGCGGCGATCCCCCCTGTAGGTGGCGTTATTATTGCAGATTATCTGATGAATAGAGCGCGGTATAATCAATTCAATGCTGACAATATGCAAAATGTGAACTGGGTAGCCTTACTTGCTGTGGCTATCGGTATTGCTGCCGGTCACTGGTTACCAGGGATCGTACCTGTTAATGCCGTGTTAGGTGGCGCAATCAGTTACGCGGTATTAAATCCAATATTAAATCGTCGTACAGCTCGACAAGCGGAGATAAGTCATGCTGGGTAAAAATATAGAACAAATTAATCATGCTCGTTTAGCTGGAAAAGAAGGTTTATGGCGCATTACAGTTAAAAATAACCAGATTGCAGCCATTGAGCCACAACCGCAAAGCGATTTTCATCCCCAAGGGTTAGATGCACAAGGTGGATTGGTTCACGCTCCTTTTGTTGAACCTCATATACATTTAGACACCACGCAGACAGCAGGACAGCCAAACTGGAATCAATCAGGAACCTTATTTGAAGGTATTGAGCGTTGGGCAGAAAAAAAAGCATTACTCACCCATGATGATGTTAAACAACGGGCGTGGCAAACATTACAATGGCAAATCGCCAATGGTATTCAGCATGTAAGAACCCATGTTGATGTTTCTGATGCATCGTTAACGGCTTTAAAAGCCATGTTAGAAGTCAAACAAGAAGTCAAACCTTGGGTTGATTTACAAATTGTGGCATTTCCCCAAGAAGGGATATTATCTTACCCTAATGGCGAAGCATTATTAGAAGAGGCCTTGAAATTAGGTGCGGATGTTGTGGGGGCAATCCCGCACTTTGAATTTACCCGTGAGTATGGCGTGGAGTCACTACATAAAACCTTCGCATTAGCGCTGAAATACGATCGACTTATTGATGTGCATTGTGATGAAATTGATGATGAACAATCGCGTTTTGTTGAAACCGTTGCTGCATTAGCACATAAAGAAAATATCGGCTCACGGGTGACAGCAAGTCATACAACCGCTATGCACTCTTATAATGGCGCTTATACTTCGCGTTTATTTCGTTTATTAAAAATGTCAGGCATTAATTTTGTAGCCAATCCATTAGTGAATATCCATTTGCAAGGGCGTTTTGATAGTTATCCAAAACGTCGAGGGATCACCCGTGTCAAAGAGATGTTAGCGAGTGGTATTAATGTTTGCTTTGGTCATGACGATGTCTTTGATCCATGGTATCCATTAGGTACAGCAAATATGCTACAAGTGCTGCATATGGGGTTACATGTTTGTCAGTTAATGGGCTATGGGCAAATTGATAATGGATTACAACTTATCAGTCATAATAGTGCAAAAACATTGGCATTAACGGATTATGGTGTGGAAGTCGGTAATAGTGCTAACTTTATTATTCTTCCTGCTGAAAATGGTTTTGATGCGTTACGTCGTCAAGTCCCTGTACGTTACTCTATTCGTCACGGTAAAGTGATTGCACAAACCGAGCCGGCTAAGACAGAAATTATGTTAGCTAAGCCAACGCCAATTACGTATAAATAAAGAATAATTGTGTAATATTAACTAATAACGGATAAGTAATAAATGCTTATCCGTTATTGCTATTAGTTTATTATGGCTGGATCAATTACTGACTATTTTGGCGAATAAGCGCAGCTAATTGCGCTAATTCCTCATCATTTGCGCGCTCAAAATCATGAGATGAAAGATAGCCAGGGTAGTTATCAAAGAAAATTTTTTGTCTGTTTTCAATGGGCGCCCATTTTGTCATATCACCCGTACCGTGCATTGGGCTGAGTTTGCTATGAACATGATCAACGCCAAAACCTTCAAAAAACATCCCCGTGCGTGACACATCTGGGAATGTTTTATCTAGGATTTTTGCCACTTTTTTAGTGGCGATGATCAATAACGCTAAGGCTTCATCGCTTAAATCAAAAGCATAACTTGGATAGTGTTTTTTCGGAATAACAACCGTAAAACCCTTGGTATTAGGGAAGATTGAAAGAAACGCAAGATGATGTTCATCCTCCCAAATTTTATGGCAAGGTGCTTTTCCCGCTACAATTTGACAGAAAATACAGTTATCCATAGTCGCCTCATAATATAGGGTGAAAAATACTTCAAATTATCGTTATAACTTGAAGTATTTAGCGTATCTAACCGCCATGTTTTTAGTGGTGGGGTTAGTCATATACTGAAGATTCCTAGTGATCTATTCACTTGTCATCTAGATACAAGGGTGATTAAAGTAGATTTCTTTCTGCTAAATCAAGCGCAAAGTAAGAGAGAATTAAATCAGCACCTGCGCGTTTAATGGAGCCTAGTGTTTCCATTACCACGCGATCTTCATCAATAGCACCCGCTAATGCAGCAAATTTGATTTGCGCATACTCCCCACTAATTTGGTAGGCTGCTAACGGTAATAGTGTACGTTCACGAACATCACGAATAATATCTAAATAAGCACCAGCAGGCTTAACCATTAACATATCCGCACCTTCTTGCTCATCAATCAATGATTCGCGGATAGCTTCCCGACGATTCATCGGATTCATTTGATATGTTTTACGATCACCAATTAAGCGAGAGCCAGCAGCATCACGGAATGGGCCATATAATGCAGAAGCAAATTTAGTTGAGTAGGAAACAATACCGGTATCGGTAAATCCTGCTTGATCTAATGCAGCACGAATAGCGGCAACTTGACCATCCATTGCGGCAGAGGGAGCAATAAAATCAGCACCAGCTTGTGCGGCGGCAACCGCCTGTAGACCTAAATTATGGATAGTTTCATCATTATCGACATGTTCACCATGTAAAACGCCACAGTGCCCATGTGAAGTATATTCACAGAAACAAGTATCTGACATAACAATCATTTCTGGTACAGCATCTTTACAAATACGAGACATGCGAGAAACTAGACCGTCGCTTTTCCAAGCGTCGCTACCTGTTTCATCAAGATGGTGTGAGACACCAAAGGTCATGACCGTTTTGATACCCGCTTTAGCGATACGCTCAATTTCATAAGCAAGGCGTTTTTCAGGAATACGTACCACACCTGGCATACTTTTGATCGGCTGATAATCCTCTAAGCCTTCTTCAACGAAAATAGGTAGGGCTAGATCATTTTTGCTGAGTGTCGTTTCTTGAAACAGCGCGCGCAGGTTCTCTGACTGGCGTAGTCTTCTTAATCGCTGGATGGATTGTTCGTTGCTCACAATATCTCCTTGTTATGGCCAGTTCTAATGATTATTTACTAAAGTATTATAAACCTTAATCGCAATAGATGGATACTATCATGCACAATAAATAGCGGCAGGGAAAAGTTAGCAGGGTTAAACGTAAGAAATGAAATAGGGGAGTTTTAATAAAAAAAGAGCAGGATTATTTCTGCTCCTTGGACTCTGCGCTTAATCATTTAAGGCAGTCAATGGATTATTTTTTCTGCTCTTGTAAAACAGAATCCATTTGAATTTTACATGCCGCAACAATTTGCGTTAAGCCTTCTTGGAACTCTTCACGTGAACCAATTTCTGCTTTTGCATCACGTAAAGATTTAACAACTTCAACGGTGCCATTAGAAAAATCAGCTTCCGTTGCATCTAGTTTTGCAAAATCAAAGTTTTGAGATTTCAATGTTGCTAATGCGTCTTTGGCGATTTTCTCAGGTGCTTCATTAGTATCATAAGCTTTTACTGAGATATCTTTGAATGTATTGCAATAATCTTCAGCCATTTTACTTGGGTTAGCAAATGCAACAGCAGGAAGTAAAAGCAGGGATAACAGAAGTGGTTTCATTATAAGCCTCATGGTTTATTTTTGGTGCGTACACTGTAAGTGTAACATATAAACCCATATAGCGTTAAATCAGAATAGGATTAACATTAGTTATTTATTACAGATAAAAAAATCCCCTCTATAACAATAGAGGGGCAGTTAAATGAATAAAGAATGGTTTATTTCGGAATTAAGTATATAGACTTTTCAGATTTACTTTTTGCTTATTTGTGCAGCACAAAAAGAAGCGACAATAAATTAAAATCATGCGCAATTGCACTTTGATGACGTCAATATCATTATTGACGATAAGCTGTTTTAATTTGGCTTAATGTGTTGCGGAAGGTTTCTGCTTGTTGTTCATCAGCAACTTCGGAAATAGCTCGCTCAATATTTAAGATAACGCGTCCAGCATCTGCTTGACCTAATGCTTTTAACATATAAGTCACAAGCGTTTTTAGGCATGCAACTTCTTGCGCTAATGTTTCAACATCTGCTTGTGTTTTAAACTTCTCATTCATGGTGAATTTCCCTTTATATCGTTTGTTTATTAACCTAAAAATAATGCCTAGTAACAGAATAACATTGTATTCATCTGGTATGAATAGCTTTTCTTACCGCCCATAAAAGAAATAAATGAATAAAACGAATAAATAAATAGTAGATAAGAAATCATTTCCGCTAGCACACTCTTATTATGATTATGTCATCGATATCACGCTATACTTTAAATTAGCCATTACCATTTAATGCGGTTTGATATAAAAATAAACACTCAGCAATAAAAGGTGAGGAATATGAGGAATAATAGATGAACAGAGAGCAACTATTACAAGCAATATCTCACTATCCTGCACTCGCTCAGCGAAATATGGGGAATACACATAAAGGCACTTTTGGTACATTAGCCATTATCGGCAGCTCAGAAGGCATGAGTGGTGCGATTGTTTTAGCGGGAAAAAGTGCGCTTAAAGCAGGGTGTGGTAAAGTCTTTTTGGGCTTTGCACAACCACAATTGCCACTGCCTTTTATTGATAGTGCACCCGAACTGATGCTACAAACAGCCATAACATTATTAGAGCAACCACAAATATCAGCATGGGCGATTGGCTGCGGTTTAGGGCTCTCATCTGATTCGGAACAATTGCTGACTACAGTACTAGCACAACGTAACGAGAAAATACCTTATGTTTTTGATGCCGATGCGCTGGTGTTATTGGCTCAATTAAACTTATCGCATATTAACACGAATTTAACCGCTAATTGTGTATTAACGCCCCATCCGAAAGAGGCCGCAACTTTACTTCATTGTGATGTTGCTGATATTCAAAATAACCGTCAACAAGCTGCAATAGAAATTACACGCCAATATCATTGTTGGGCCATAGTGAAAGGACAAGGAACGGTGATTGCTTCACCTCAAGGAAATATCACAGTAAATACAACAGGGAACAGTGGATTATCGACAGCAGGGAGCGGTGATGTATTAACCGGTGTCATGGCAAGTTTTTTAGCACAAGGTATGCCAATCGCAGAGGCTGTGCCGAGTGCTGTATGGATACATGGTATAGCCGCAGACCAATTAATAAAACAAGGAATAGGGCCAATAGGATTAACCGCATCAGAGCTTATTGATACCATCCGTGCGGTTCGCAACCAAATGTGGGCAACCCACCAACAGCACAGCACTGATTTATTTTAACTGAGTAGTTTATTTTTTGTAGTAACTCATTAATACTTAAAGCCGATTGATAATTGATATTAGGTTGGTTTTAGTTAATTGACTCACAGTAATCTTGAGGTTATTGCGATACTATTAAGGCAAATGGAGAGTTGAGAGGAGTTATTATGTATAAAACAATTTTAGTGCCTATCGATATTGTAGAAGAAGAGTTAACCAGTAAAGCAGTACGCCATGCGGTTTATTTAGCCAAAGAAACAGGAGCTAATTTACATCTTATTCATGTGCTTCCTATCTCTTCAGCCATTATTAATGCTTATTCACTGGGTTATCCCGAAATTAAAGACAAAGCGACAGTAAAAGCCGAAAATGATATGCAAATGCTGGTGGATTCGGTGGATCTGCCTGCTGAAAAAGTGGCTTACACTGTCACTTTCGGCTCTCCCCGTGATGAAATTTTAACGACAGCAAAAGATATTCAAGCAGATTTAATTGTTATCGGCTCTCGCAGACCCAACATTAGCACACATTTATTAGGCTCTACGGCTGCAGGCGTTGTTCGTTATGCAGATATTTCTGTGTTAGTGGTTCGTTAATTGACACATGTTAATAGGTTATGAGGTTTCATAACCTATTTTTTCTCTTTTAAATTATCTATTTTATCATTATTAAATTATTTTCATTGGGTTGCGCATTAATAGAGTCAATGGGATGGAAAAATTTACACAAGAACTTTTAAGGCTCGACCATTTTATTCTACGTATTCTACGCTACTATATAATAGGTACTGTATTCTTTTTTTTAGGATTATTACCGGGCGTGCTAGGGTTCTATTTTATTGAAGGACATACTTTTATGGAGTCCTCATTAAACGCAATATCAATGTTAAGTGGTCAACCGGTAGAGCCTGCGCCTGCAACACCAACAGGGCGTTTTTTTATTGCGATTTATGGTTTGTTTCTTCAGTGTGTTTTTATTTTATCGATTGGATTAGTAGTGACACCCTTTATTCATCGACAATTACATAAATGGCATCTTGAAGAGGATTAGCAATCATACTGTTGGTTGAAAAAATCAAAATAACAAACAGACGATAATTAATAATGAGGAGTTGCTATGTATAAGACAATTCTAGTGCCCGTGGATATTTCAGAAGATGAATTAACCGAAAAGGCTTTACAACACGCTGTTTATATTGCAAAGCTTGAAGGGGCTAAGATCCATTTGTTTCATGCTATTCCTGATGTTTCACGTTTTTCAATTAGTTATAGCTACCATTATGATATGTTAAGCTCTTTTGCTAATAAAGCGATTGAACGAGTTCAAGAACAACTGCAAGAATTAGCTAATTCTGTAGATTTACCTAAAGAGCAAGTTGATTTCTCTGCCGCATTTGGCTCAGCAAGAGATAAAGTGTTAGAGCTGGCAGAAAAAATTAAAGCGGATTTAATTGTCGTTGGCTCTCGTCGTCCTAGCATTTCAACTCATTTATTAGGCTCTAATGCATCAGGAATTGTGGCTTACGCCAAACAATCTGTGTTAGTTGTGCGTTAATCCTATAAGCGATGAAATAGGCTAACATCATAGTATAATATGGTATAAAAGGAGATAGAGGTAACGCTATCTCCTTATTAATCAAACTAGAATATTTAGTGTTTGATAATCAATTATTTTATCGATACTACTTGCTTAGTATTGGGATCATCAGCAATTGTAAAGGAGATGTAACTATATCTAGCGCCAAAGTAACGGGTAATAATATTCTTGGTGTGCTGGCACCAATAAGATTTTCTTTGTATTGGTAGAATTCAACATTAAAGGGATGGTTAAAAGGTAGTAAATACTCATTTTTTTGTTCTTTATTTTTTTGATGAACTGTTCCAAGTAAATTATCTATTTTTAGTGAACAGGTGTTTATATCTTTTTTACATATAAAACCATAAGTTAATGCTGCTTCTTTATCGGTTTGAGTTATCCAGTTATAATTTATTTTAATTTTCCCATTAAATTGCTTCTTTTGCTTATCAATAATAAATTCAACTGGATTTTCTACGCTCAATTTATCATGGTGGATAAGAGGATCTCTTAAAATATTTACTGCGTTATCTCCACCTCTTATTAATAAATAATCAAAATGCTCACCAATAAATACCCATCCGCTAGTACCGTTACTATCTTTTGCTAGAGAGAGTGCGGTAATTGAATCGCCTTTCCAATGAGAACGATGATAGCCATTATCATTTTCAGTTGATAACATTAACCCGAATGAAAAACAGCCTGATAATAAAAAGAAAATAGGAAAAATAACTATTGATAATAAGACAGCGGACTTTGTTCTCAAGAAACTTACCATATTAATTTTCTCTTAGTTATAAATTAATGAATTCTGTCATGATAATCTTTAAATGACTTCAAATATATTTTCAAATTTATAAAGTGGTCATTTTATGAATAGCTTATTTATTAAAAATAAAATAATTATAAAGAATATATAAAATAATTATAGTGTTTTATATATTAAAAGAATAAATATAAGTCGATAGAAATTTATTGCTGATAAAAATTGTCTATTAATGCGATCAGTGCACTAATAAAGAGCCTTTTTATTGAATGTAAATGATAATTATTCTAATCTAAAGTGAAGATAATGACTGAGAGATAACAATATGTTGAATAATAACAATTTTACAATAATGTCTGTTGACCAATTTCCCATTATTACCATGCAGGTTTTCCCAGAAACGTTAGAGCATGCTAATAACTGGATTGCTGAAATGGACTTAGTGCTTGCTCAAAAACAAAACTTTGTATTGGTTTACCCACCTATCAACAAGAAAAATGAACAAGAGGATATGGAGGGCATGAAAGCCGTTAGACGCTGGCTGAAAACAGGGAAAATGCCATTAAGTCAATATTGTGCTGGAATGATCATGACCGTCAATCAACAAACAAATGATAAAGAGCAACTGATGCAGTTATCTCCCGTTGTTTCTGCGGTGTACGGTGTACCTATCTTTGTTGAAGAAACCCTTGATGGGGCTTATCTCAAAGCCAATAGTTTATTAGCTTAAACCATCATCCCTCAGAAATAAAAAATATACTCGTATTTATGGGGCACTAATATTTTCGGTGCCTTTGTTGTTTTTGATTTTGTAGTTCAATAGTAAGAATACACTTTTATGGTAGTACCAAGATGGATAAAACTTTGATCTACTTTCAGCCTTAAATATTTTAATTATTCATAATAGTATAGAAAGACGATAGCGTCATGATTGAACTATACTGATAAGCTTTCAATTGGTTATGGCGCGTTTTTTGATAAATACTAAGGCGTAGTATGGATAATCAGATAATGGCTGAAGAATATGCCATTTCACAAGATAAACAGCGTGAAATTACGAAATTATGTATTCAAACGGCGCTATTGTTGTTACAACATGGTGCTGAAAGTATGTTGGTTGAACAGCTCTCAACGCGACTTGGGCTGGCTTTAGGCGTTCATCAAGTTGAAACGGCTATTTCAGCCAATGCGGTGGTATTAACGACAATAGTTAATGGTCATTGCCAAACCTCAACACGAAAAATTGTTGATCGTGGTATCAATATGCATGTTGTTACCGAAGTTCAGCACATTGTTATTTTAGTTGAGCATCATCTCGCGGATATTGATGAAGCAAGGAAACGTTTTGAACATATCCAACCACTACGTTATCCACGTTGGATAATTATTGTTATGGTTGCACTTTCTTGTGGATGTTTTTCCAAATTGAATGGCGGTGATTGGGATGGCTTTTTAGTCTCTGCTTTGGGCGGAGGAATGGGAATGTGGGTTCGTCAGCTCCTTACTCATCGTCAAGTAAATCCTTTAATCAACTTTTGTATCACGGCATTTGTTGCGACATCAGTATCAGGTTTATTGCTAAAACTCCCTTATTTTCAAGTTACTGCCACTATATCAATGGCCGCGAGCGTTCTATTATTAGTTCCTGGATTTCCTTTAATTAATGCTGTTGCTGATATGTTTAAAGGTCATGTTAATACAGGACTCGCACGCTGGGCGATGGCGACGATGTTAACACTTGCTACCTGCTTAGGGGTTATTTTAGCGATGGCAGTATGGGAGTTAAGAGATTGGGCATAATCAACATTATTATAACGCTAATTGAAGATATGATTTTAGCGGCAATACCTGCGGTGGGGTTTGCAATGGTATTTAATGTACCGTTACGTGCATTAAAATATTGTGCGTTGTTAGGTGCAATAGGGCATGGCTCTCGTACGGTATTAATGATAAGTGGTATGAATATTGAGTGGGCAAGCTTTTGTGCCGCTATTCTAGTCGGTTGTATAGGTATTCAATGGTCACGCTGGTGGTTAGCTCATCCAAAAGTTTTCACTGTTGCAGCAATTATTCCTATGTTTCCTGGGATCAATGCTTATGTTGCGATGATCTCCGTGGTGAAGTTGACTCAAATAGGCTATAGCGAAGAAATTTTTGAAGCTTTAGTGACTAATTTTCTTAAAGCTTCATTTATTGTGGGTGCTCTTTCTATTGGACTATCTTTACCTGGATTGTGGTTATATCGTAAACGCCCCAGTGTATAAATGCTTTATACCGCATGTTGTAGCGAATTTAATGTAATATCCAGTTCGTTTTTACCAGAAATAATAATTTGAATTCTTAATTTATTTTCTGACTCTAAATTAGCATGCGCTTTAACATCTTCATTGTTCGCATGCTTTTTGGTTATTTCGACGAGCTCATTCATTAAATTCAGCATATTCTCATTCATTTTATCTATTCCATTAAAATACCAATCTTTAAACCATAGCAAAGATGTTTTTACACAATGACATGAATAGCGCCTTTTTCTAGCACTTTTCATTTGTATTGTTTTAGTAAATCCATCAAAAAATGAATTAAAAAGATATCTTCAAATAAATAAAAAAGGTATGGTAAGCGCAAATAAAAATAAGATTATTAGTTGGTTATTTAATAATAAATCTTATTAGGTTTAATAAAAGAGAGTATAAGGTAGATAGCACTTTGAGAAAAATATTACACTATATTGTTTTAGCGTTAGGTTTATTTATTATTACGCTAAATGTATCCGCACAGGCACCGGAAAATTTCACTAAAGCAAAACAGCTAGCCAGAGAACGCATTTATTATGATCAAAATCAAAACAACCAAGGTACGCTGTATTGTGGTTGTCATTGGGAGTGGGTAGGAAAATCGGGGGGACGTGTTAATTTAGCCAGTTGTGGTTATCAAGTGAGGGCACAAGCCACCCGAGCTTCACGCATTGAATGGGAACATATCGTCCCTGCTTGGGTTTTTGGTCATCAACGTCAATGCTGGCAAAATGGTGGGCGAGCTAACTGTGTTAAAAACGATCCTATTTTTGGCAAAATTGAGGCTGATTTACATAATCTAGCGCCTTCGATTGGAGAGGTGAATGGTGATCGCAGTAATTTTAGCTTTGGTCAATTATCATCTCAAGCGCCTTATCAATATGGCCAGTGTCGCAGTCGGGTCGATTTTGCTTCTCGCACCTTTGAGCCTCGTAATGAGGTGAAAGGTCAAGTTGCACGTGTCTATTTCTACTTGCATGATCGTTATAACCTCTCAATGTCACGTCAACAACAACAGCTTTTTATGGCATGGGATAAAGCTTACCCACCAACACCGTGGGAAAGAGAGCGAGATAATCGAATTGCTAACATTGTTGGGCATCATAATCCCTTTGTTACGGGACAAATGAAGTGGCAGTTAGGACATAAAAATAGTGGTGCAGGATTAATTGCAACATATCGTCCTACAACTGACAAAATAGATATGCCTAAAGCGCCCACAGTCTCCCAAGATGAGCAGATCAAAGGTAATCTAAATAGTAAAATTTATCATTTTTCACACTGTACTGGTTATAGAACCATGTCAGATAAAAATGCGGTATATTTTAAAACCGAAAATGAAGCAACTAAAGCGGGTTACCGATTAGCAAATAACTGTAAAGCGCTTTAGTCTAGATCTGTTATATCCAGCGTCGAACGTGGCGGCAATATTGTCGCCACGCTTGTGGAAACCGCTCACTTAATATTTTCTCTTCTTGCACAATAGTATAGCGATCGGTAATAAAGTAGAAGGCAAGCGCAGCCCCTAAAAATCCCCAGTTACCAAAAATAAAAAACAGCCCAATACTAATATCGAGAAAGCCAAGATACATAGGATTTCTACTTATTTTATATGGACCTGTGGTGACTAACTGGCGCGGTGTCTGGTGAGGGTTAGGGGATGTATTATGTTTGATAAAAAAGTAAAGGCAGAAAAATAGCCAAATCCCTGAAGTGATGATCGTTAGGGCACCTAAATAGAAAAAAACACCGGGTTTTATATTGCCTGAGTGTAGTTCAAAGCCAATAAATGGGATGCAATTGAGTAGCAGCCAATAAATAAAAGGTAATTTTAAAAAACGCATTTTATTCCCCTCAATAGCGCTCTTTGTTAGCAAAATGTTAACTTAATCGCGTTATTAATGACTTAAATATTGAAAAAATTTTTGTTCTGTCATTATACTGTCATAAAGCTTCGTTAATTTTCACTCTAACTCCATGATGGGGAATATGAATGACAGAAGCAATCAAAATTTTAAATCACCAAGACAAAGCTGGTAGCAACTGTGCATTGATGTTTAATGCTCAAGTTTGTGACCGGCTTTTTTGTTTTCTACAGCGCAATAGAGTCTGAGGGAGGCTCACCTTATTTTCTAGTCAAACAATGATTGATCTGATGACTTTTTGAGACTAACAAAGGTAAATACCATTATGAGTAGACAAAAAGCAGCAACACGTTTACGTAGAGAAAATAAACGTACATTACGTAAAGAGCAACGTAATGCCGCCCATCGAGATAATGTTATGGTTTTACCAGGATTTGGGGATCTAGAAACAATTGGTATGGCGAGAGAGAAACGTGATCAACGAACACTCTCTCCTCGTAATGAAGTTCAACGCCAATATATGAACGCTATTAAACATCAAAATTTGGTTTTTGCGACAGGGGAAGCGGGGTGTGGTAAAACGTTTTTAAGTGCAGCAATGGCTGCTGATGCCCTTATTAATAAAGAGATAGAGCGAATTATTGTTACTCGGCCTGTATTACAAGCTGATGAAGATTTAGGTTTTCTTCCTGGCGATATAGCAGAAAAATTCGCGCCTTATTTTCGTCCTGTCTATGATGTATTAGTTAAACGTTTAGGCGCCTCTTTTTTACAATATTGTTTACGGCCTGAAATCGGCAAAGTTGAAATAGCCCCATTTGCCTATATGCGAGGACGCACTTTTGAAAATGCATTTGTCATATTGGATGAAGCGCAAAATGTCACCATTAATCAAATGAAATTATTTTTAACGCGAATGGGAGAAAATGTGACAGTGATTGTTAACGGTGATATTACGCAATGCGATTTACCTGCCAATGTAAATTCAGGATTAGCAGATGCACTAAGTCGTTTTCAAGCTAATGAGCGTGTTGGTGTCATTAAATTTAATGAAGAAGATTGTGTGCGTTCTAGTCTATGTCAGCATGTATTAGCAGCATATAGTGATTAAAATATTTCTTTAGCATAGCAATAAAAAAGGCAGCATATTAAATTAGGGTATTAATATGCTGCCGATAAAAAACATTCATGTTATTTAAATTACTATATGGCATACATGGGCATAATAGTATGTGGATAATATTACTTAAAATAATCAGGCATAAAATTCTATGCTAATAGGGGATAAGAGAAGTAACTGTAAGAGAAAGGAGAATCAACACAGTAAGTAAATTATATAAATAGTTTACTCACTGTATTAAGATAGAAATTAATTAGCTATTAGGCTTTAGGATCAAGACCAAATCTATTTTCACCTCTAGTGCCATCTAAGCACATAAAAATAAACAGGATCAGTCCGCCAACGAAAGGAATAAATGATAATAAAACCATCCAACCAGATCTATCTTGGTCATGAAAACGGCGCACTGTGACCGCAATATTAGGAATAATAGTTGCTAAAGAGTAGATACCGATAATAATCAAAGCAGCAAAGCCTGTACCACTCATTTCACCAGTATAACTGTCAATAGAAGAGAACATGATCCCATATAACACAGCTAAAATAATGGTATTTACCACTATAAACATCCAATATTCTTTTCGACGCGCACGACCTGAAAAATTAGCATAATTATTTTTAATAACCTCTAAGTACCAATTCATTTTTCATCCTTAATTCAATAGTAAAAATACATAGATTTAGGTTAATCTCTATTATTTTTTGACTCAGTCAAATTCTAATAATCAATTGAAGATAATAAAATTATTATTTGCTATTGTTTTTGAATTCTCACTCTAAAAATATAAATAAATTAAGTTCAATATGTTATTTTTAGCTAATAAAGAGTAACGTCAAGCTGCGGTATAATAATTAAATTACTGTTCTGTTTCAATAATAATTAAATATTATTTTAGTGAAAGATTTTGATTGGCTTAATGGTTTATATTTTTTTGTTTGAATTGACAGTGTAAATTGGGTTTTATTTCTGTTATTTATTTAATTTTGATGAGTTGATGGTTTTTTTGTTTGTTTTGTCAGGAGTTGTGTTAGGTGAATTATTGTTTATATAAGTTAAATATTAAAGATTTCTTCGCTATTATCATTCCTATAAAAAGGCAGCATATTAAATGAGGGTCTTAATATGCTGCCGGTACAGCCAACTCGTTTTATCTAAAATACGCTTAGCTTACATCTTCATTATCCATAACATGATGACGCTCTGCATGATAACCTTCTTCATTAAAGCCAAAACGCCAATAAGGGATAGCATAAATCTGTCCGCGCTCATAGCCTTTATCACGACGAATATAACGTCTTAGTGCACGGATAATTTTATCTTCTCCGGCGATCCAAAATGCCACATCTTCCTTTGGTAACGACCAAGAGATAAATTCATCAATCAGAGGCTGAGTTTGTGTTTCAACAGAGCCGACTAACCAAACAATTTCTAGTCCCTGAGGAGCATCAATAATTTGGCGATCGGATTCATTTTCTATGCGGATCACCGCTTTACCCTGTACATCGGGTGACATTGTTTCAATTAATGCCATTAAAGCGGGTAATGAGCTGGGATCGGCTGCCATATAGTAATGAGAGGCGGGAGCCAATAGGGGATCAGGCCCTCCAGGATTAGTAATGCCAATATAATCACCTACCTTGGCATTTAAAGCAAAATTAATGGCTGGACCTGCATCTTCATGAACCGCAAATTCAATATCAAGCTCTTTTAATTCAGGACGAATAGCTCGCACACTGTAAGTTCGTACTATCGCTCTTGGTTGGTTTTCGGGCCAACTAGGGCCTTTGTCAGTGAGTGTTGGAATTGTTGGTTTAGTTTGGCCTTCTACAGGTAAAAATATTTTTAAATGGGCACCACCTGTGTGACTTGGATAATTGTCCAAGTCATCGCTAGTAAAGGTAATAGAGCGCATGCCCGGCGTGATATCTACTATACGTTTTACTTGCACCAAACGAGGCGGTGCAGGACGATAAATATTCTTTTGTTGTGTGCTGTCTTGATTACTCACGTTTATCCAACCCATCTAAGCTATTTATTACTTGTTATATATTATCATTTACAATCAATAATGATAGTCATTATCACTATTAACACTAATTTAGTAAAGCCATGAATAAGATTGACTTGTCGAAGCGTGATGTAGTTCAAATAAGATGTAAATAAAGAAAATAAAAATCAACAAATTAAAGCGCTTGTATTTTTATGAGGGGAGAGGCACTAACAGTAACGCGAGTTAAAAAGAGGAATTTTTTTAACTAATATAAAGCGGAAATTTATCCCGCTTTATTTTTATATTACCTAATTGATTTTTTACTTTACTTTCATTCCCGCTGCCGTCATTAAAAAACGAAATAGCGAAGAAACGGCAAATAGCGCTAAAACACTACAAAACCAAATGGTAATTAACCAACCCCATTTTTTCAGTAATGAGGGTTTTGTTTCAGGGTTCGGATCAGTGATAGCCTTCTTCATAATTGGTTTTTCCTCTGAATACGTAATAACTCCAGAATGTATAAACGAGAATAATGGGAATGATAAATAGCGCACCAACGAGCATAAAACCTTGGCTTTCCGGTGGTGCTGATGCATCGATAAAACTAATTGCCGGCGGTATAATATTTGGCCAGATACTAATCCCTAGCCCAGTAAAACCAAGAAATATAATCGCTAGAGAAGCAAAGAAAGGTAAGTAATGACCTTTTTTCTTTACTGCGCGAATAATCAACCAAGCGCTATATAACACTAGCAGTGGTACAGGTAAGAAAAAGAAAATATTGGGTAGTAAAAACCAACGTTCAGCAATCGCCGGTTGTGCTAATGGTGTCCATAAACTGACTACGGCTATCACTGCTAGCATAACGAACGTTAATGGCAAGATCACTTTATACAAACTCTGTTGTAAATGGCCTTGAGTTTTCATAATGAGCCAGCCACACCCTAACAGTGAGTAGGCAATGACTAGACCAAAGCCACAAAACAGGGCAAAGGGTGATAGCCAATCAAAATAGCTTCCTGCAAAAGTACGGTCAATAATGGGTAAACCTTGAACAATACTACCGACGACTATACCTTGCATAAAGGTGGTTAATAGAGAGCCGACAATAAAAGCGTTATCCCAAAAAACCTTATGAGTGTCATCGGCTTTAAAGCGAAATTCAAAAGCAACGCCCCTGAAAATAAGCGCAACTAGCATGATAGTTAAAGGCATAGCTAAAGCATCAAGGATCACTGAATACGCTAAAGGAAACGCACCAAAGAGCGCTGCACCACCTAAAACTAGCCATGTTTCATTGCCATCCCATACTGGGGCGACAGTATTCATCATTAAATCGCGATCTTCTCTCTCTTTTATAAAAGGATAGAGCATGCCAATGCCGAGATCGAAACCATCCATCACAATATACATTAATGTGCTAAATACGATGATGATGAACCAAATAACGGGTAAATCAATTCCCATCTTGAACCTCCGGCGCACCTTTGCGGATAAGTTTTAACATATAGGCATATCCAATTCCGAATACAGATCCATAAACGATTAAGAAAATCAGTAGGCTAATGCTCATATGCATTTCACCATGAGCAGATACCGCATCTCGTGTTCGTTGTATCCCATACACAACCCAAGGTTGTCGACCTACTTCTGTAGTAAACCAACCCGCTAAAATGGCAATTAATCCTGAAGGTGCCATTAGAAAAGTGAATCTCAAGAAGAGGTTAGATTGATATAATTTTTTCTTGTAACGTAACCATGTGCCCCATACACCCACTAAAATCATCAGCATGCCAAGACCGACCATAATACGAAATGACCAAAAAACAATCAGTGAATTTGGCCTATCATCTTTAGGAAATTCTTTTAGTGCTGGTACTTGTTTATCTAAACTATGAGTTAATATCAGGCTACCTAAATAAGGAATTTGAAGGGCATATTTGGTTTTTTCTTCATCCATATCCGGTATACCAAATAGAATTAACGGTGTAGCCTCACCAGGATTATTTTGCCAATGCCCTTCAATCGCGGCAATTTTGGCGGGTTGATGTTTTAACGTATTTAAACCATGCATATCACCAATAAGTGCTTGAATAGGCGCTAAGATTAAGATAATCCATATAGACATCGAGAGCATCTTCTTCATTGCAGATGTCTTGTTGCCTTTTAATAAATGCCATGAAGCCGAGGCGGCAATAAAGAATGCCGAAGCAAGAAATGCAGCAACGCCCATATGAGCAAGACGATAAGGGAAGGAAGGATTAAAAATAACCGCTAGCCAATCAACGGGAACTACTTGATTGTTGACGATTTCGAATCCCTGTGGTGTTTGCATCCAACTGTTGGAGGCTAAAATCCAAAATGTTGACATTAATGTACCCAATGCCACCATGCAAGTGGCGAAAAAGTGTAATTTTTCACCTACTTTGTTCCAGCCAAATAACATCACACCTAGAAATCCAGCTTCTAAGAAGAATGCTGTAAGTACTTCATAAGTCAATAGAGGGCCGGTGATAGAGCCGGCAAAATCGGAGAAAAAGCTCCAATTAGTACCGAACTGATATGCCATAACGAGACCAGAGACGACGCCCATAGCAAAGTTAACAGCGAATATTTTTGACCAAAAATGGAATAGCGCTAAATAATCCTTATTGCGAGTTTTTAGCCATAAGCCTTCCAAGACAGCTAAGAAGCTGGCTAGCCCTATAGTAATTGCGGGGAAGATAATATGGAAAGAAACGGTAAACGCAAATTGGATACGCGCCAAATCAAAGGCACTTAACCCAAACATAAACAACCTCATTATTTTGATATACAAATCGCGCTGATCTGTAAATAGCAGGTAAATCGTGTGGATAAGTAGACCATATGACAGTAAACTATAATAGTGACAATAAGTTTAAAAATGACTATAACAGTTTGAGGGTGAATAGGTAAATATGACTCGATATGAACAGCTTGCGGCACAGATACGCCAACAAATTGAAGATAATATTTGGCAATCAGGCGATCGTTTACCCTCATTACGGGATACGGTTAAACAATCAGGTTTGAGTTTAATGACCGTTTTACAATCTTATCAACTGTTAGAAAGTCAAGGGTGGATCACCGCTCGTCCGCAATCAGGTTATTATGTTGCACATCGCAATACCGGTTTTGCTCAAGTAACTGCCAGCAAAGGGCTACATATGAGTGAAAATGTTGAGATAAGCGCCTCTATATTCAATGTTCTTCAAGCCTGTAAAGATCCTAATATCATTCCGTTCGGTTCCGCCTTTCCAGATCCCAGTTTATTCATACAACCTAAATTAAGCCGAGCATTAGCCTCTGCCGCCAGACATTTAGCCCCTCAAAGTTCAGTGATTAATTTACCTCCTGGTAATGAAAAACTACGTCGTAATATAGCTCAACGCTATGCACTGCAAGGTATTCATGTATCGCCTGATGATATTGTGATCACCGCAGGTGCGATGGAATCATTAAGTTTTAGTTTACAAGCTGTTACTGAGCCAGGAGATTGGGTTGTCATAGAATCTCCTGCTTTTTATGGTGCATTACAGGCGATAGAGCGTTTACGATTAAAAGCGATTGCTATCAAAACCGATCCGGTGACAGGCATCTGTTTAGATGAGTTAGAAAAGGTGGTAGAACAATACGACATTAAAGCGTGTTGGTTGATGAGTCATTGCCAAAATCCATTAGGTGGCACTATGCCTGATGAAAATAAAATCAGACTAGTGGAAATTTTAGCGGCAAAACAGATAACCTTAATTGAAGATGATGTCTATGGTGAACTGTATAATAGTCCAAAAGCGCCAATGCCTGTGAAAGGCTTTGATAAATCCAATAGCGTATTGCACTGCGCTTCTTTTTCTAAATGTTTAGCGCCAGGATTTCGAGTCGGGTGGGTCGCAGCCGGAAAACATGCGACTAAAATACAGCAGTTACAAATGATGAGTACTGTATCAGCGAGTATGCCAACACAACAAGCTATCGCTGACTATTTATCACAAGGGGGGTATGACGGGCATCTACGTCGCTTAAGATTATTATTAGAGCAGAGACGTTATCGTATGTTACAGGCCATACAAACGCATTTGCCTAAAGATGTTAAAGTGAATATTCCTGTCGGAGGCTATTTCCTATGGTTAGAATTCGAGCCAACTTTTGATGCTAATACATTGTACCATTTTGCTCTCGAAAGAGGGGTGAGTATTGCACCAGGTGCTATGTTTTCGACCAGTTCACAGTTTAATCATGCTTTTCGTTTAAACTCTTCTTTTCAATGGAATGGTCAGACTGAAAAAGGAATGCAAATTATTGGTGAAGGGTGTCGAAAATTACGTCGTAAATAGCACATTAGCGTACGTATTCATCAGTTAAATGGTCATATTGCACGGCATTGAGCAAATATCACTATAAAGTGATGCTAGCCCTCTAATTAAGGGCTAAATTAACGGCTGCAAAGGTGAGTAAACTGCCGGCAATGCCATCATTATAACGGCGTCCTTTATCACTTAATCCGCCTTTTAAACCAATATAAGCGAAAACTGTACCTAAAAAGCCATAGATAAATAGACAAATAGTGATAAATATCCCAGATAAAAGCAGAGATTGCATAGCGATATCATTCTGGTTATTGATAAAATTTGGTAAAATAGCCAGATAGACGAGTAAGCCTTTCGGATTAAGAAAACTCGTTAAAAAGCCCTTGCGAAAGAGATGTGTTTTTTTATCTGCATGTAGTGTGAGTTGGCCTTTTTGGCAGGCAGATATCAGCATTTTGATTGCTAAGTAGGTAATATAAATCACACCTAGCCATTTTAGTAGATAAAAGAAAATGGGAGAAGTTGCCATTATCGTTGCAAGACCCAAAGCACTAAGAATAGCATGTGTGATATAACCTGAAATGACACCGATATTGGCAAACCACGCTGATTTTATTCCTCCCGCTAATCCTTGTGAGGAGATAAAAAGAATATCGGGGCCAGGTGTGCAAATTAAAGGCAGTACTGTAAGGGCAAAGAATAACAAAGTGTTAAATTCCATCTTTTTCACCTGATTGAGCAATTGAAGAAAATATCGTTTTTGCTGTGCAATTTAGCTGAAAAATTATATGATATTTTCGTAAAAATCGGGTTGCTTTGTTGCTAACAAAAATAATTAATTGGCAATAAAATTCCACAAATAGAACTAAGGTTAATCTTTGATGTCAATAAAATTGGATAAGATAGACAAGCATATTTTGCAAGTATTACAGCGCGATGGCAAAATTCAAAACATCGAACTGGCAAAAGAAGTGGGACTCTCACCATCTCCTTGTTTACGTCGTGTACGTTTACTTGAAGAGTCAGGTGTGATCACGCGTTATGTTGCCGTATTAGATGGTAGTAAAGTTGATGCAGGATTATCTTTATTTGCGCGAATTTGGTTCAGAGCACAAGATGCTGAAACTATTGAAGAATTTGTAAAGGCGATAAAAGTATTACCCGAAGTGGTTGAATGCCATCTAATGGCGGGAGAATGTGATGCACTTATTCGTATTGTGACAAAAGATCTCGCCACTTATCGCCGTTTTCACGCTGATTATTTAACACAAATTCCTAGCATTCAAAGCATAAAAACAGAAGTACCCATGGAGACGGTAAAAGTGAGTTTTGCTTTACCATTGCAGTAATACTCTATTTGGTGAAGGTAATAATCATCCAATAGAAATTATGTTATTAAGCGTCTTTTAAGGACTGAGCTCTGTATTCAACAGGGCTCAGTCCTTTCTCTTTTATTATTTATGGGCGTAAAAAAACTTGAGGTTGAGATAACTCAGGATGAGTATTAACACTGACCTCGGCACCATACCATTTTTCAATATTCTCAGCGGTGAGTACATCTTGAGGTGTACCTTCGCAAACTAATTTTCCCTGATGCAGTAATAAAATACGATCAGCATAAAGGGAGGCGAGGTTGAGATCGTGCAGAACACAACACACCATCAAATTTTGTGTTTTGACCAGTTGCTTTAATAAACGCAAACTTTGTTGCTGGTGGTAGAGGTCAAGTGCCGATGTGGGCTCATCAAGAAATAGCGCAACATTCTCAGGTGTCGGTTGCCAAAGTTGAGCAAGCACTCTAGCAAGTTGCACTCTTTGTTGTTCTCCACCTGATAATTGACGGTAATCTCTTGTTTTGAGCTTTAAACAATTGGTTTGTAATAGCGCGGTTTCTATTGCGATTTGTTTATGTTTTTGCCCATGTGGCGCTCTTCCCATAGCGACGACTTCTTCTACAGAAAAAGAGAATGATAGCTGGCTGTTTTGTCGCATAACAGCACGGTTTTGCGCTAATAATTGACTATTCCACTGTGAGTAAGTTTTTCCTTTAAAAAAACATTCTCCTTGTGTCGGGGGAGTATAGCCGGTCAATAAACGTAATAATGATGATTTCCCAGCACCATTCGGACCAATGATTGTGACAAGCTCACCGGTATTAAGTGCAATAGAAACATCCTCAAGAATAGTTTTATTGCCGATTTTATAGCTCAAGTTATTGCCATATAATAATGGAGTGTGTTGATTTTCCATCATGACATGCGTCCTGCTGGTTGTCGTAAAATAAGCCAAAGAAAATAAGGTCCACCAAGAAGTCCGGTAATAAGTCCTACAGGAATTTCCGCAGGGGATACCAAGGTTCTTGACAGGGTATCTGCGGCTAATAAGAGTATTGCTCCTCCTAATAGGGTGGCCGGTAATAACCAAATATGGTTACTGCCTAATCGCATACGAATAAGGTGGGGCACCACAAGACCAACAAACCCAATAACACCACTTAATGCAACGGCGCAACCGATTAAAATGGCACTGAGTAGTAGTAAAATAAATTTTGTTTTTCTTACATTTAACCCTAAATAATGTGCTTCTTCATCACCGAGTTGTAATAGGTTAAGTTTATGGCCTTGCCAACAGGCTAATGCACTAATGGGAATAATCACGAGAGTTGCAATCGCCAAGGTGTTCCAGTCTATTTTACTTAAAGAGCCCATCATCCATAGTGAAAATTGGCGCAGTTGCTGATCTGTGCTGATATAGCTCAATACACCAATAAAAGACATACAAAGCGCATTAATGGCAATTCCCGCTAGGAGCAATCTTGCCAAGTTACCATCACTTAATTGATGCAATGAAAAAATAATCATTGCCACTATTAAGCCGCCAATAAAGGCGGCAATAATATGACTGTAGAAAGAAAATACGGATAAAAAAGAGAAGGGTAAAATAATCACAATAGCGACCATTAGCGCAGCACCACTGCTAATACCCAGTAATCCAGGATCGGCAAGTGAGTTTCTAAATAGTCCTTGCATGATGGTGCCTGATATGGCTAAAGCGCCACCGACGAGAATAGCTAATAGTACTCGAGGTAAACGAATATCAAGCCAAATTTGCCACTCTATATCATCAAAAGAGCGATCCCATAAAGTACTAAATGAGAGTGCTAATGGGCCGCTATTAACAGAAATAAGCGTAATGATGGTAAATAAGATGAGTAAAATGGCAATACTCATCCACGGTGAGCGAAAACGAGACATTATTGCTCCAATGCTTGACGAATTTGTTGCATAACTTTGGGGGTTGATAAGGTAAAGCCTAATAAACCCATATCATCAACAACGATATAGCGCTTATTTTTACCTGCGGGGGTGTACTTTATGCCGGGCAAGTCCCACAGTTTTTCGATACCTCCAATACCTTTTATTCCCTCTTTAGTGACCAACAAAATATCAGGCTGGCTGGCAATAACCCCTTCTTGTGACAGTAAGCGGTAACTACTAAAACCTTGCATAGCATTTTTTCCGCCTACCAGTGTGATAATAGTATCTGCAGCAGTATTTTGACCGGCAGCCATAGGGGCAACACCACCATGGCTCATGATATAAATAATTTTTTTATCAATAGGCGTCGTGTCAATTTGATTAATAGACTGAATGAGTTTTTCTTTTAATTGCTGACTCTCTGTTTCTTTTTGTAAGAGGGTTGCAATAGCATCGATTTTTTCATTAATGGCTTCTAATGAACGTGTACCCGTAATAGTTTCAACAGGTACACCTGCTTTTTCGATACGACGTAATGCAAAAGAAGGGCGAGCTAATTCGCTAGCAATAATCAGCGTCGGTTTAACCGAAAGAATACCTTCAGGATTGAGCATGCGCATATAACCCACATCGGGTAATGATTTAACTTGCTCTGGTACTAAACTCGTACTATCTCTAGCAATGACCTGATCGCCTGCACCTAATGCAAAAACAATTTCAGTAATATCACCACCAATAGTGACAATACGTTGATTAGCGAGGCTGGTGAATGTCATCAAACTACACAGGATCAAAAGAAGCCATTTTTTCATTGAGCTATCCTTCTATTAAGCTATTTTAGCAAGAGCGTTGAGTTGCTCACGCCATTGTTGTTGTTCTTTTGTTCCCTCAGTGCGTTGTCCATAGAGCTGAGCAATCTGTTGACCTTTGCTATCAAATAGTTCAAGACTTGTGACAAAACCATCTTGGGTTGGCTTACGAGTGATCCAGCTTTCCACAATTTCGCTCTCAATTAAATGCAGTGTAAATGCAGGATTAAAAATGTTAATCCATACTTGTTCACTATTTTCAAATTGATGAGGCACTAAACGATCAATTTTACCGGTAAAGATCTGTACACAACCTCGATTTCCCACGAAAATCATAATTTCATTTTGTACTTCTTTCGCCAGTGCTAATAATGTTTTTAAGGCACTATTATCTACTTGATAAGCTAAATCATCACTGACCGCTTTGAACGCTTGCTGGCGACTGAGATTATTTTCTTGCAGGATTTTAAAGAATTGGTGAACGTCAGTCATCGAGCGCCATTGCTGTTCTAACTGTTGTGCTAATGCCGTTGTTACCGGTGCATCAGTAAAAGGTTTAGCGGGGGTAATCTCTAATACGGGATTTTCTGGTGATAAATAAGTATCGATTAAAGTATTCCATGCGTCCATATGAGTATTATCAGTGGTATACACTTTATGGAGAGAATCACCATGAAGATCAAAGAATTGAATACTATGACGAATACCACGAGCCGTCTCTTCGGTTAATGCAAAGATACTTGCCCAATGAGAGAAGAAAAAGCGTAAATCAAGAGCTCGAGGGTTTAAAATCAATCCTGCATGATCGTTAAAACGAGCATTGGTATATTCACCAAGATGTTCATGAACCGCAATTTCATTACGAGTAATGGCTTTCACTTCGCCTACAGTTGCGAGAGCGGTTAAAATATCACGAACATCACCATGTAAGCGTTTAGCATCGTGCCCAACACGCGCGTGAGTAAGCTCAGCTTCACTTACATTAAGATAAGTTGCTAAATCACGCGCATAAGATGCTTTTTTTTCATTTTTTGCTTGCAGGTAGCTCTCATAAAGAGGTTTAGTCACGGAAACTCCTATTGTTTCGTTTATTTTATTGTTAATTACCATTGATAACTCACCAGTACTTTGGCATTTCGCCCCTCTTGAGGAATACCCGCAGAAGAGTAGTATTTTTTATCAAATGCATTACCCAGTACCAGTGAGGTTGTTAGCCCTGTTAATGAAGCACTACCTTCATAACGGAGGTAGAAATCATTGACACCATAACCCGCTTGTTGGCGATTGGTCGGGCGATTAAAGCGATCATGTTTTGTAAAATCTGTTTTTTTAGTAAATTGTCCCACCCAACCTACGGAAAAATCACTATTGGGTACGGGAATATCGAGGCGACTGGTTAATGTATCTGGCTCAATAGAGGTAATAGAGGCATTACTGGCATTATCTTTTCCTTTTGTATGGTTATAAGCCAAATCCCAACTAAAGAACTTCGATTGATAATTCATCTCGATATCCCAACCCCAAATAGTTGCTCTTGGAATATTCGTCGATTGTGTATATCCCTGAAAAATAGCGACATCTGTATCAATATAATCTTTTGCACGCGTATTGAAATGGGCAGCTTTAATTTTCAGATTATCATTATTAGATAATAAGTCGTCGAATTGAAAACCGAACCCGTATTCAGTTGTTGAATTGGTTTCGGGCTTTAAATTAGGGTTAGGGCGCCAGTAATTGGTTGGTGCTCCGGGGAATGGGGCATCAAAATGTTTAGCATCGTTATACATCTCGCCAATTGTTGGTGCTCTAAAAGCTTGAGCATAAGAGGTATAAAGCATTAACCAATCTGTGGGTGTAATACTAACAGCTCCTTTTGATGACCATTTATCAGCGCTGATGTCATCATAACGATCATTTTGGCTGCTATATTTATCAAACCTTGTACCGACGATGAATGAAATGGGTACATCACGTAAAGTCATTTCATCTTGTAACCAGCCTGACATAAAACGAATATCTGCTTTAGGGAAGCTTTCGGCATTTGCACTGGGTGATTGCTTTTGCTTATAGATCTCACCGCCATAAGTTAAAGCGTGAGCAGCAAAGGGGTAGGTGGTTAATTGAGTGCGATTTTCAAGTTTAATGCCATAGGTTTTTTGCTCTCTACCTTCAAATCCTTTTTGTTGTGTTTTCGCATTAATATCTACCTCGCTGTAATAGGCTTGTGTTTTTAGGTTAATCCATGACATATCACTAGGATGATATTGATAGGTTAACTGTGCATCTTTTTGTGTTGTAGTACGATTTGTCGCTACATTAGCCGGTGTTGGGTTATTGGCGAGTTGTGGATCCTTAGGCTGTTGGGCGTTGTTATGATAATAGCGTAATTGGCCACTTAACGTATTGCTATCATCAATAAACCAACGTCCTTTGGATAATAAGTTAATGATTGTTTCATCGTTTTGCGCACGATAACCGCCTCCATAGCGAGTTGTACCTTTATCACGAGCGGAGAGGGCGAGTAATCCATCGAAATTGTCTTGTTGACCAAAAGCGGTAATGCCAAATCCTTGACTCTGTTGTGCCGTATTACCAAGGGCGGTAACACGCACACCACCATGTTCATTTTTTGCAAGCAAGTCGCTGGCATCAACGGTATCATATGCCACAACCCCACCTAGGGCACCACTACCATATAAAAGTGCTGAAGGGCCACGAACCACTTCAACTTGTTTAATGAGTAGAGGATCGACAAAAATACTGTCAATATGACCTGTATCAGTACCTTGGCGTATGCCATCTACTAGTGTCAAAACACCGTTACTACTGTACCCACGCATACTGATAGTTTCACCGTTTGTGCGGCCAGCTCCTGATATTGAAATGCCCGGTATATGACGCAACAATTCTGTGGCACTTCCAGCCGTTTCTGTCAAAGCACTGTTATTTTTTATGACGGTCGACATCATAGGTAATGTAAAGCTATCTCGTTCGTTACCTGTTGCATAAACCGTTATTATTTGTGTGTTTCTCTCCCCGCTATTTTTTTCTCCATAGATTTGATTTTTATTTTCAGCGAATGCACTGCTAATCGCTGTTGCAACAACTAAAACACTCACCTTTATGCATCGCGATGATTGAGACATACAGGTCGATCTCCGTTATTAAAATGGGCTGCTAAATTCAACAGCCCGTTATGATAAAAATCATTGCTCTTTTTATTGTTTACCAGCGATAACTGACAGACATTTTGATATTTCTAGCTTCTTGAGGCACACCTACCGTTGAGTAATACATTTTGTTGAATGCATTATCGAGTACCAATGAGGCTTGTATATCTTTATTATTGGATTGATAGTTGACTGCAAAACTATGCACACCATAGCCGGGATATTGCTGAAGATCTTCTTTTAATCGAGTAGTCACTTCCTTTGAATTAGGGTATTTATGTGTGCCTTTTTTGGCTGTTGGGCCGGCAAATTTTCCTGACCAAGCAACAGAAAATGGTGTTTTGATAATGGGTGCATTTATAAAAGCGGTTAATGTTTCAGGACGTACCATTGAAATAGTCTCTAGAGACGACAGTTCCAAGGTTTTAGTTTGATTGTAATTTACACCTATAGCGATATAGGGATGAGAATATAGCAATCTTAAATCAAAGCCGTGAATAAGCGCTTTAGGCAAGTTAACTGATTGAAATAATAAAGGTTCACGAGCATTTTTAATGGGAGATAACGCAATATGACTATTTCCAAATTGGATAGGCTTACGACTACGATACCACTGTTGATAAGTAATGTGGTCAATCGATTCAGTGCTGTAATATGAAGCTTTGATGTTTAGCTGGTCATTGGTAAAAATCAACGCATTTTTTTGTAAATTGATACCATGTTCCCATGTTCTATTCGTCTCTGGTTTTAATGTGGAATTTGGAACCCAACGCGCATCATAGCTTTTTAAAGGGGAAATTATAGTGAAATGTACTGAGTCATTATACATTTCGCTTAAAGTCGGCGCCCTAAAGGCAACAGAATAAGAAGAATAGATCTGTAACCATTTGGTCAGTGTGAGACGTAACGCAATATTTTTAGAAATATTTTGATATGTTTTTTGATATTTGTCGGCGGAGGTCATGTCTCCTTTTTTATTTAAGTCTTTGTAGTAATCTAAAGTTTTACTGTTATCAGGGACATTTTGATAATAGTTGTAACGAAGGCCCGCAATTAAAGTAATGGGGAATAATGGGGTACTTAACGTGTTATGAACCCAACCTGAGGCATTATCCATATGTGATAAAGGGAAATTTTTAGCCTTATTATTCGATACCATCTTCTGTTTTTCAGCATCAATGCCGATAATCACAGATTGAGTCAACCTATCTTGAAAGTAATTTAAATTAAAGGCGTTTTCTACTTTCATACCATAGGTATATTGGGTACGTTTTTCAGAATTACCTAGCACACTTTCTATGTCTGGATATATTTCTTTGCGTGTATCCGTCAGAAACGTATGCGCAATTTTAAACTGAGAATAATAAAGTTGAGTGGTTAGATCGAGCCAATCATAATTATTTGGATTTAAATGATAGGTGAGTGAGATATCATTTTGTTTAGTGGCTCGATACATATTGTTACTGTCTCTTTTTCCAAACCCTCCCATTCGATTTAAAACTTCTCTTTGCTCTCCTGCATTATTATATTGACGGGCAGAAAAAATAACGGTTTGTTCCTCTGTAGGGTAAACATAGACTTTTGCAAAATAATTTTTGATACGTTCGTGATTATTTAATATTGAGTCATCAGCAATACGTATCGGGCCACGCTCTCTTTGGCTATAAGCCAATAACCCTTCCACTAACTGATGTCTACCTGCGATCACACCACCATAAGAAAAATGTTTATCCGCTGAGGAGAATGAGCTAAATAATTTAGCACCAAGGTTTTTATTGGCGTCTAATAATTCATTTGGATGGAGAGTTGAGAACGAAACAACGCCACCTAGCGCACCACTTCCATGTTTAACCGAAGAGCCACCATGTTTGACTTTAACGCGCGAAATAAGCGGGGGGTCAATAAAAAGGCCACCAAGCTTGTTCATAGTATTATCAATAGGTTGATGAATACCATCCACAAAGATTTTGACACCTCTTTGATCGTAACCACGCATCATAATATTGCCACCATTGGCGATCCCCGTCCCTGATACGGTGATCCCCGGAATTTGTTTTAACAATTGCCCCGTGGTAGATGCGGTTTGAGCTTGTGCTGAACGGGTATCGACGACAGATTGAAAATCCGTTATTTGATTGTCTTGTTGCCCAATAACAGTCAATGTATCTGTCTCTACTTTTTCAATATGAGCAAAAGTAGTCGGCGCGTATAACAGACAAATTGCTGTAGCTAATGTGGAGTATTTGAAATTTCTTTTCAGCATAGACATACCATTAATATCCATAAAAGTCCTTGTATATGGAGTGAATTAGCTGGCTGCCTAGCAAAATAGGTGGCTTGCGAAAAGGGATTAAATAATTATTTTGTTAGGATAAGTTTTCCTGTTTTTGTTTGGCGTAACTGATACAACTCTCCGTTATGTTGAATATAAACCACGCCCGATTTGCCCAGTAATTCTATGCTATTTATAGATTGAATGACTGGGGAGCTTATTTCACGAGTTATCGATGAATTGTTTAAATTATGAACATTTTTATTCATTTCAATAGCAATACTGATAGAGGTTATGATTATGATAATCATTATCGTTAACAAAATATTTTAGACAAGCTTTTTTTAACGTAAACGCCTAAATTTAAGATGATTAGTAACAAAAGAACAATAAAAATAGGGTGTTAGAATAAAAATCATACAGTTGATTAGCGTGGGAGAAGATAAAGCTTAATCTTGATGAAGATGGATAACGACTTTTTGTGTAAGTTAAAAAGGAGAGGTAAAACTCTCCTTTTTGGCGATATTATTTAAATCGACTTTCAACCGCTTGAGCTAATAATTCCAGTAATTGTTCGGTATCTTCCCAACTGAGACAAGGATCAGTGATAGATTGTCCATAGGTCAGCACCTTATCTGCTGTGACTTTCTGTGATCCCTCTTGTAAAAAGCTTTCTGCCATAACACCGACAATAGCTTGTGAACCATCCGTAATTTGTTGAGCGACATTGCGTGCAACTTCAAGTTGGCGACGATGAATTTTTTCACAATTACCGTGGCTAAAATCGATGACCAAATGTTCAGGTAAATCAAGTTGTTTCAGTGCATCAACAGCATCTGCTACATCACTGGCATGATAATTAGGCTTTTTACCGCCACGCATAATAATATGACCGTAGGGATTTCCGCTGGTTTGGTAAATTGTCATACGTCCCGTTTTATCAGGTGATAAAAAGGTGTGACTGGCACGAGCGGCACGAATGGCATCTATCGCAATGCGTATATTACCGTCAGTGCCATTTTTAAATCCCACAGGGCAAGAGAGGGCGGAGGCCATTTCACGGTGAACTTGACTCTCTGTTGTTCTTGCCCCGATTGCTCCCCAGCTGATTAAATCTGCAATATATTGCCCCGTGACCATATCAAGAAATTCAGTGGCTGTGGGGAGTCCTAATGCGTTGATCTCAATTAGCAGTTTCCTTGCAATACGAATGCCTTCATTAACATTACAAGAGTTATCAAGGAAAGGATCAGAAATAAGGCCTTTCCAACCAATAACGGTACGCGGTTTTTCAAAATAGGTTCTCATCACGATTTCTAGACGGTCATGAAAACGCGCTTTTTGTTGATTTAGTTTTGTTGCGTACTCTTTAGCTGCCTTGGGATCATGTATAGAGCAAGGGCCAATAATAACTAATAGTCGTTTATCTTCACCAGTGAGAATAGCTTCAATGCGTTGACGGGCAGAAGTGATATTACTGATAATCTCTTGTGAGATGGGTAACTCATTAGCTAACGTTTCCGGCGTTACTAGGCTGGCTAAAGCCTTTGTCCGTAATTCGTCTGTTTTTAACATAATTTATCTCAATAAAAATACAGGGTAAGTCTACCCAGTGATTAAGATCACAATAAACGAAATTCAGCTAATTTCAACACTGTTATTGGTGAAAAATAAATAAAAAATGACTTACTGTCTCTAGAACATTCTTCTGGCTAATCCCATAGAATCAATTACCTTAGTGGAAATTTCTTCAACAGAGTAGTTTGTCGTATTTAGGTAAGGAATGTTATTTTTCCTAAATAGCGCTTCAACTTCCGCTAATTCAATACGACATTGACGAATAGATGCATAACGACTGTTTTCACGACGTTCGCTACGGATAGCAGCAAGGCGTTCTGGGGCAATGGTTAAGCCAAACAATTTATGTTGATACTCTTTTAATTCAGGAGGCAATTTTAAAAAATCCATATCATCAGCAGTAAAAGGGTAATTAGCCGCTTGAATGCCAAATTGCATCGCTAAATATAAACTGGTAGGGGTTTTACCGCAGCGTGAGACACCGATTAAGATCACTTGCGCTTGGTCGAGATTGCGTAAAGAGATCCCATCATCATGAGATAAAGTGTATTCAATAGCAGCAATTCGAGCATCATATTTGCTGAGATTTTTTTCTGTTAAACCGTGCGTTTTATTTAATTGAGGTAGCGCTTGAACGCCAATTTCTTTTTCTAAGGGGAGAACTAATGACTGCACAATATCCTGACAGAATCCTTCACTACTATTTATTATTCGTTTTACATCAGGACTAATAATAGAGTAGAAAACCAGAGGCTTGGCGCCACTTTTTTTATAAATTTCATTAATCTTATTTTTTATTTCTTCTGCTCTTTCTACAGAAGATACAAAAGGTAAGGTATAGCTTTTCATTTTTAATGGAAATTGTGAGAGTACCGCATGGCCTAAGACTTCTGCAGTAATAGCGGTGCCGTCAGAGATAAAAAAAACAGTTCTATCAACAAGTTCATTATTATCACAGTTAATTGAATTCAAACTTAATATCATTCCTCTCACCTTTTTTTTAGCTGAATTAGCAATTCAGACAATATTATCTATAGTATTTTTAGTGATTATAAAGGATAAAAAAATAAAGTTTTCTGGTTGATCGATTCACCTTTCTATATTCTCCATAACATTGTGATACGCTTATTTATGTTGTCGTTTTGACAGCGGGTTTTTCTTTTTTTTCTCTCTCTCATTTGTTTAAAAAAGGATTGTTCTCAATGTCCAGCAATAGCCTCACCCCGTGCAATGTACTTTGGTATAACCAATTGGGTATGAATGACGTTGATCGTGTTGGTGGGAAAAATGCTTCCCTCGGTGAAATGATCACTAATCTTGCGGAACTGGGTGTGTCTGTTCCTAATGGATTTGCCACCACAGCGCAAGCGTTTAATGATTTTCTGGAACAAAGTGGTATTAATCAGCGTATTTATGAGCTACTCGATAGTATTGATGTTGATGATGTTAATCAATTAGCACAAGCGGGTAACCAAATTCGCCAATGGGTGATTGATACACCTTTTACCCCTCAGTTTGAGAAAGATATTCGTGATGCTTATCAGACCTTAAGTGAAGGTGAATCTGAAGCCTCATTTGCAGTACGATCATCAGCAACCGCTGAAGATATGCCTGATGCTTCTTTTGCCGGCCAACAAGAGACATTTTTAAACGTTCAAGGTATCGATGCAATTTTAGTTGCGATTAAACATGTGTTTGCTTCACTGTTTAATGATCGCGCAATCTCTTATCGTGTTCACCAAGGCTACGATCACCGCGGTGTTGCTTTATCTGCAGGTGTCCAACGTATGGTTCGCTCTGATTTAGCTTCATCAGGGGTGATGTTTACTATTGATACTGAATCAGGCTTTGATCAAGTAGTCTTTATTACCTCTGCTTATGGTTTAGGGGAAATGGTGGTTCAGGGGGCGGTTAACCCAGATGAATTCTATGTTCATAAACCAACTTTGGCGAAAGGTTTACCGGCAATTGTGCGCCGTAACCTAGGTTCTAAAAAGATCCAAATGGTTTATGCCGATAGCATTGAGCATGGTAAACAAGTCCGTATTGAAGATACGCCAGAAGCATTGCGCAATCGTTTCTCTTTAACTGATGATGAAGTGCAAGAGCTAGCAAAACAAGCGGTATTGATTGAACAACATTATGGACGTCCAATGGATATCGAGTGGGCTAAAGATGGTCATAATGGTCGTCTATATATTGTTCAAGCGCGTCCAGAAACAGTTCGTTCTAACCAACAAGTTATGGAACGCTATCAGTTAAATGAAACAGGCACTGTGATTGTAGAAGGTCGTGCAATTGGTCATCGTATTGGTAGCGGTACGGTTAAGGTTATCCATAACTTAAGTGAGATGGATAGAATAGAGGCGGGTGATGTGTTGGTCACCGATATGACAGATCCTGATTGGGAGCCTATCATGAAAAAAGCCTCTGCGATTGTGACTAATCGTGGTGGAAGAACCTGTCATGCAGCAATTATTGCTCGTGAATTAGGTATTCCAGCAGTGGTAGGTTGTGGCGATGCGACGGAGTGTATTAGCGAAGGGCAAGTGGTCACCGTCTCTTGTGCTGAAGGGGATACCGGATTTGTTTATGATGGGAAACTCGATTTTTCTATTCAAAGCTCCGCAATCGATAACATGCCAGAACTTGGCTTAAAAATCATGATGAACGTCGGTAATCCTGATCGCGCCTTTGACTTTGCTGGGTTACCAAATGATGGGGTAGGCCTTGCGCGTTTAGAGTTTATTATCAACCGTATGATTGGTGTGCATCCTCGCGCTTTACTCGAATACGAAGATCAAACAGATGCACTAAAAGCTGAAATTGATGAAATGATGGCGGGTTATGCATCACCTGTTGAATATTATATTGGTAAATTAACCGAAGGTATCGCAACACTCGCTGCAGCATTCTGGCCAAAACGTGTCATTGTTCGCTTGTCTGATTTTAAATCAAATGAGTATGCAAACTTAGTCGGTGGCGATCGCTATGAGCCTGATGAAGAAAACCCTATGTTAGGTTTCCGTGGTGCGGGTCGTTACGTATCGGATGATTTCCGTCGTTGCTTTGCACTCGAGTGTGAAGCAGTGAAACGTGTGCGTAATGAGATGGGATTAACTAACGTGGAAGTGATGATCCCATTTGTACGTACGGTGCGCCAAGCAGAAGAAGTGATAGATGAGTTAGCACGTAATGGTTTAAAACGTGGTGAGAATGGCTTAAAAGTGATTATGATGTGTGAAATTCCATCCAATGCTTTATTAGCCGATCAATTCTTGGCTCATTTTGATGGTTTCTCTATCGGCTCTAACGATATGACTCAGCTAACATTGGGCTTAGATCGTGATTCTGGTGTCGTCTCATCACTGTTTGATGAACGTAATGATGCGGTAAAAGCGCTATTATCTATGGCAATTCAATCAGCGAAACGTCAAGGTAAATACGTCGGGATCTGCGGACAGGGCCCTTCTGACCATGAAGATTTTGCACAGTGGTTAATGGAAGAGGGTATTGATAGCTTATCTTTAAACCCAGATACCGTTATTAAAACCTGGGTGAAATTAGCACAACAATAATTATATTATTATTGAATAATTAAAAGCTCACAAAATAATGTGAGCTTTTTTTATACTATTTATAAATAATAGATAAAAAAAAAGCCTATCATGGGCTGACAGGCAAAGACTACACACAGCAATATTTTATATACTTTAGTCTCGCCTTTTAATCTATTAATAAAATAGGCAAAACCATTAATTAAATGAAACATTCGTTTCGATGAGATTTATATTAAGAGAAATGAGTTAATTATTCTCTAAGAATTATCTCAATCAAAAAAATATTAGGATATTAAGAAGTGAATATAACTCGCTGGTAGCAAACAGGTTTAAAAAAATAAGAATTGTTTCAAATTGTAAATTTCAAGATATAAAAATAATAAAATACTCATAAATTGATAATCTTTATTAAAGTTTTAAGTAATACTTATAAAGCATGTAAGTGTTGATACTTACATGCTTTTATATTATTTACTCTTTTTCTATAAAGTTTTTATTCATAAATTCTACAGTTTCTGTTAAATCTGGATCGGGTTTAGGAACTTCATTGATCCACGCATTCAATAAACTGTGTGCTACGGCTAATACAACAGGGCCAATAAACAGACCAATCATACCGAGTGTTAAAATACCACCGATAACACCGGTCAAAATCAGTACCATAGGTAGGTCAGCTCCCATTTTGATGAGGAATGGACGTAGTACACCATCCATCGTCGCCACAATCCCACCCCAAATGATCATGACGATACCCCATGTAGTATCACCGGTCCAAAATAGCCATAGAATAGAAGGAACCAGAACGAACAAAGGTCCTAATTGCGCAAGGCAGCAAATAAACATCAATACCGTTAATACTGTGGCATAAGGCACACCCGAAATACCTAAGCCAATGCCACCAATAACGGCTTGGATCAGCGCAGTTAACACCACACCCAGCGCCACTGCACGAATTGACATGGAGGCTAATAAAATGGCTGCATCACCCCGTTGTCCGGCAAGACGCACAGCAAAATGGCGTAACCAAGCAACAACATTTTCACCTTGTAAAAAGAGTAATCCTGAAAAAAGTAACATGACAACTAAGTGAAGCGCAAAACGGCCAATATTTAAGGCTTGTGCAAAGAACCAATTTGCTGCTTGTCCAATATAGGGTTGGATCTTCGCCATTAAGGCATTACCACCAGAAACGAGAATAGAGTGCCAAGTTTCATAGAGTGTATTACCAACCATGGGGATCTCTTTCAACCATAGCAGTTGTGGTGGTTGAATATCTGAAGGTGATTTTGCTAGTTCAATCAATGGAGCACTGTTGTCAATAACACTACTAATTAACAAAATAATCGGAATGACGAAAATCAGTAATATTAAAATCATCATGATCATGGTTGATAGCCAGCGATATTTTACTCGTTTTTCTAAAATAATGAGTAAAGGCCAAGTGGCAACCACTATCATGCCAGCCCAAATAAAACCAACGATAAAAGGATTCAGGATCCAAAAACTACCGATAATAAAAAAAGAAATAAAAAGAACGGTGAATAAAATTTTGGGTATATCTGTATGGATCTGCGGTTTTTCCATGATTTTAAATCCCTACACGAATAAAATGCTAAAAGCAGATGAATAAACATGGCAAATATCATGTTGTTTATGTCACTACGCAATTTGCCAGAATTGTATGATAAGGTGAACAGGTATCGGTCTGAAAGTGCAAATTCAAATTATGCACCTCTTGGCATACATTGAGATAGTTTTAATAAAGCAATGTGGATAAATTAGATTAAAGAGCTATAACAAATGATCCCACGTATATCGCAAGCACCGCAAGTCAGTGAACTCACAACCGAATTTTTAAATACACTCCGACAAAATGGTTTTACAGGTGATATATCGAGCACTTATGCCGATAGACTCACTATGGCAACAGATAACAGTATTTATCAGTTGCTACCACAGGCGGTTATTTTTCCTCGTTCTACAGCGGATGTGACTATTGTAGCACGTTTAGTGGATGAACCTCGTTTTCATTCCCTCTCTCTGACACCAAGAGGTGGCGGAACCGGCACTAATGGTCAAGCGTTAACCGAGGGTATAGTGGTGGATTTATCTCGTTATATGAAACGTATTATTGAGATAAACCCAGAACAGCGATGGGTAAAGGTAGAAGCCGGTGTGATAAAAGATGAACTTAATCTGTTTTTAAAACCCTATGGTTTCTTTTTTGCGCCAGAACTGTCTACCAGTAATCGTGCGACATTAGGGGGAATGATCAATACCGATGCCTCAGGGCAAGGCTCTATGGTATATGGCAAAACCTCCGATCATGTATTAGGCGTCAGAGCCGTTTTACTAGGCGGAGAATTGCTTGAAACTCGCGCGATGGACAGCGCTTTAGCTGAAACTATTGCGAAAGAAGATTCTGCTGTTGGTCGGATATATCAAACGGTATTATCCCGTTGCAAAGCACAACGTCAGCTTATTCTCGAAAAATTCCCTAAACTGAATCGCTTTTTAACGGGCTATGATTTACGCCATGTGTTTAGCGATGACATGAAGCATTTTGATCTTACGCGTATTCTAACCGGCTCAGAAGGGACTTTGGCCTTTATTACCGAGGCAACACTCGATATTACCCCCATTCCAAAGCAGCGCAGTTTAGTGAATGTGAAGTATGACTCATTTGATTCCGCATTGCGTAACGCACCGTTTTTAGTAAAAGCAAAGGCGCTTTCTGTTGAAACTGTTGACTCCAAAGTATTAAACCTTGCTCGAGAAGATATTGTCTGGCATTCCGTTAATGCATTGATTACGGATGTGCCCGATAAAGATATGCAAGGGCTAAATATTGTTGAGTTTGCCGGTGATGATAAAACACTGATTGCCTCACAAGTGGAGGATTTATGTCAGCGCTTAGATAAGCTGATGAATAATGGCGAAGGGGGCGTTATCGGTTATCAGGTTTGTGATAACCTCGCCGATATTAACCGTATTTATGCCATGCGTAAAAAAGCAGTAGGGCTATTAGGTAATGCTAAAGGGCATGCTAAACCCATTCCTTTTGTTGAAGATACTTGTGTGCCACCAGAGCATTTAGCGGATTATATTACTGAATTTAGGGCATTACTTGATAGTTATCAGCTCAATTACGGTATGTTTGGTCATGTTGATGCTGGCGTATTGCATGTGAGACCTGCTTTAGATATGTGTGATCCGCAACAAGAACAACTCATGAAAACCATTTCTGATGAAATTGTTGCATTAACGGCGAAATATGGTGGCTTACTATGGGGGGAGCATGGAAAAGGCTTTAGAGCGCAATATAGTCCAGAATTCTTTGGCGAAACCCTTTATCACGAATTACGTCAAATAAAAACGGTGTTCGATCCTCGAAATAGACTTAACCCAGGTAAAATATGTCCTCCTCTCGAGGTTGAGGCGCCAATGAAACAGGTCGATGCTATTAAACGCGGTACATTTGATCGCACCATTCCTGTATCGGTTCGCGAAGATTTTCGCGGTGCATTAGAGTGTAATGGTAATGGATTATGTTTTAACTTTGATGTTAAAAGTCCAATGTGCCCTTCTATGAAAATAACTGGACAGCGTATTCATTCACCTAAAGGCAGAGCGACATTAGTCAGAGAGTGGTTACGCTTACTTACAGAGCAAGGAGTAAGCCCTCAGCAGTTAGAAACAAGTCTTACAAATAACAAACCTAGCTTACGGGGACTGATTGAAAAAACACGCAATACATGGAAAGCTAAACGTGGAGAATATGATTTCTCTCATGAGGTTAAAATAGCAATGAATGGTTGTTTAGCCTGTAAAGCGTGCTCTACACAATGCCCGATTAAAATTGACGTGCCATCATTTAGAGCCAAATTTACTCAGTTATATCATCAACGCTATTTACGTCCGCTAAAAGATCATATTGTGGCAAATGTTGAACTCACCACACCGTTAATGGCAAAAGTACCAAGTCTGTTTAATTTCTTTATTAAGCAACCATTGGTGCAATCGTTGAGTAAACGTACTATTGGTATGGTAGATCTGCCTCTATTGTCATCTCCGACATTAAAGCAGCAGTTAGCTGGACATAGCGCGTTAGCGATGACCTTGGAAGAGTTAGAGCAGTTATCAGAAAATCAACGAAGCCATTATGTTATCGTGGTACAAGATCCATTTACCAGTTATTACGATGCTAAAGTAGTTGCTGACTTTATTAAATTGATTGAAAAAATTGGTTTTAAACCTGTGCTATTGCCTTTTTCACCTAACGGAAAAGCACAGCATATTAAGGGCTTTTTACAGCAATTTAGTAAAACTGCACAAAAAACAGCAACGATGCTTAATCGAGTTGCACAGTTGTCCATTCCAATGGTAGGAGTCGACCCCGCTTTAGTTCTTTGCTACCGCGATGAATATCGGGAGATATTAGGGGATAAACGCGGTAACTTTAAGGTTCAACTGGTTCATGAGTGGCTAAATCAGTTAGTCAGTGAGCCGATTGAGATCTGCGAAGATGCTGAAAAATGGTATCTTTTTAGTCATTGTACAGAGTCAACGGCATTACCGCAAAGTATGCAACAGTGGCAAGCGATATTCCAACGTTATGGTCAACCACTTGAAGTGGTAACTACGGGGTGCTGTGGTATGGCGGGCACTTATGGGCATGAAGTGAATAACTATAAAAATTCATTGGGAATTTATCAACTGTCATGGGGAAATGCATTGAAAACACTCCCTACAGCACGTTGCTTGAGTACCGGATATTCTTGTCGTAGCCAAGTAAAACGTATTGATAATATTGAGTTAAAACATCCACTACAGGCGCTTTTGGAGATTATGCAATGATATGGAAACGAAAAACAACATTAGGACAACTTAATCATATTAGCCCAAATAATATGGTGGGACACCTTGGTATAGAACTCACCGCACTGGGTGAGGATTATCTTGAAGGCACCATGCCAGTAGATCAGCGTACTAAACAGCCTTTTGGCTTATTACATGGTGGCGCCTCTGTGGTATTAGCTGAAACCTTAGGGTCAATTGCTGGCTATTTATGCACAGAAGGTGAACAAAAAGTGGTGGGTTTAGAAATCAATGCCAATCATATGCGAGCAGTAAAAGAAGGGGTTGTAAAAGGTGTCTGTAAACCTATTCATTTAGGTCGTACACATCAAGTATGGTCAATAGAAATTTTTGATGACGCTGACCGTAAAGTCTGTATTTCACGTTTAACAACTGCGGTTATTGTTTAATTCGTTAATCAATAATAAACGCCTAAGGTTATTATTTCACTTTAGGCGTTTTTTATTTATTGAAATGAGGTCATGTGAAAAAATTATCTTTATTTAAGTTTAAATTTTAATGATAATTATTATCTTCATTATTATTAATAGTAAGAAAAAATGACATCAACTATTCTAAATTATAAAAGCGTTTTTATTTTAATCGGTAGTTTATTACTTACAGCATGTGATAACGAATCAACTCACAATAAGAGTGAAGAGATAATAAATTATCCTGTACGTACTATGTCGGGGTTTAATATCGCGTATCCAACTTCATTCTCATTAAATAGAGATGATACAGAACACTATTTTCAATTATTACCTGATCATGTCCAAGATGTCACATCACAGATGTTAGTTTATCAAGCCAAACCAGTATGCCAGTTATCAGAAGTTCGTTTAGTTTATTTTAAACTTGACGATATGATGAGCTATGATATTGATTCTGGAGCACAGGGTATCGTTGATAATATTTCCACTATTGATGGCATGAAAGAAACTTCAACAACAATAAAGCCTTTCACAGTGTCAGAAATGCCAGCTCGACAAATTTTCTTTGAAGGAAAGTTGTCTAATCAAAAAGTGAGCTATGAAGGGGTATTAATTGCGGATACTAACACAAATCGTGTATGGCAATTACAATTTATTGCTGAAAATAAAAGTAATAATAATCAAGAAGTTATTGATTGCACTAATAGGTATGTGAATTCAATTAGTATCAATCAATAAGTCATAAAAGCACACAATACAATAAGAAGTTATCACAAAAGTGGTGCTATCTTACCTATCAGTATAAGCATAAAAAGAAAATATTTTGCGATTATCAATTGTTGATTTTTTATGCTTTTTCTCTACATTTCAGTGACAAAGGTATAAAATGTATTTGCTTTGCAACTTTTATGCGTATTGTGCGAAATAAAGGAATTTAAAAAAGTTTTATTTTTGTAATGAAAAAAGATAAAAATTGTTACATTTCAATTTATTAAGCGCTATATTTAACAATTAAAAAGCAAAAAAAGAGCAACTTTTAAACGATTTTATAATATCCTTTCAAAAGACAGGGTTGAAGTGATAAGGGTTATCATTACCATTAGAGTCAGGAAAGATATTAATCTCCTTTCGAAATGAGGTCAGTAATGACAAACAATGTTGAAACTTTTTCTCTAAATGATACTGCTTGGCAAGGCATTGTGCTGACTGATAGTGCAGCGAAACATATTTGCCAATTAGTGGAGAAAAACCCTGAAAGTCAGGGACTTTCCTTAAGTATTAAGCCATCAGGTTGTACGGGCTATGGTTATGTTATTGAGCTTGCAGCAGGCCCCACAGAGGACGATCTTGTCTATGAACATAATGGCGCCAAGTTATTTGTTGCATTAAAAGCCATGCCATTCATTGATGGTTTAGTTGTTGATTATGTCCGTGAAGGACTTAATCAGATGTTTAAATTTAATAATCCTAAAGCTCAGAACGTCTGCGGATGTGGTGAGAGCTTTGGGGTATAACATAGTGAAGTCAGATTATGTCTCAGAGCAATGTTGAAATTGGTGATGAAGTTCAAGGCTGGCTCAGTGATCATCACTATAAAGAAGGGTTCTATACCGATATCTCAACCGATACGTTAGATAAAGGGTTGAATGAAGCGGTTGTGCGAGCTATTTCAGCTAAAAGAAATGAGCCAGAGTGGATGCTAGAGTTTCGTCTTGATGCTTATCGTCATTGGCTAGAGATGGAAGAGCCTCATTGGCTAAAAGCAGATTATCCATCGCTGAATTATCAAGATTATAGTTATTATTCAGCGCCATCTTGCGGTGCTTGTTGTGCCAATGGCAGTTGTGCTAGTGGTAACAATGAAGCAGTCTCAACACAAGAAACCCAAGATTATTTAACTAAAGAAGTTGAAGACGCATTTAATCAGTTAGGCGTGCCAGTAAGAGAAGGGCAGTCAGTGGCTGTAGATGCCATTTTTGACTCAGTATCGGTTTCTACCACTTATCGTGAAGAGCTAGCTAAACATGGTGTTATTTTCTGCTCCTTCGGTGAAGCGATTCAAGAATATCCTGAATTAGTACGCCAATATTTAGGTACAGTTGTTTCTAGCCACGATAACTATTTTGCGGCATTTAATGCGGCGGTCGCTTCTGATGGTACCTTTGTTTATATTCCTAAAGGTGTTCGCTGCCCTATGGAATTATCCACCTATTTTCGTATTAATGCGGCACAAACAGGCCAATTTGAACGTACGATTTTAATTGCGGATGAAGGAAGTTACGTCAGTTACATCGAAGGGTGTTCAGCACCTGTACGTGATAGCTATCAGCTTCATGCTGCCGTTGTTGAAGTTATCATTCATAAAGATGCCGAAGTGAAATATTCCACGGTACAAAACTGGTTCTCTGGCGGTGATAGCGAAGGCGGAATTCTTAACTTCGTCACTAAGCGTGCCCTTTGTGAAGGTGAGAACGCTAAAATGTCGTGGACTCAATCTGAAACAGGTTCAGCGATCACTTGGAAATACCCAAGTGTTATCTTAAAAGGAGATAATTCAACGGCTGAATTTTTCTCAGTGGCACTGACCAATGGTAACCAACAAGCTGACACGGGAACCAAGATGATCCACATCGGTAAAAATACCAAATCAACTATTATTTCTAAGGGTATTTCTGCGGGTAAAAGTCAAAATAGTTATCGCGGTTTGGTGAAAGTGTTACCTGGTGCGCAGAATGCACGTAACTACACACAATGTGACTCAATGTTAATTGGCACAGAGTGTGGTGCTCACACCTTCCCTTATGTTGAAGTCATGAATAACTCAGCACAATTAGAGCATGAAGCGACAACGTCACGTATTGGTGAAGATCAGTTATTTTACTGCCGTCAACGTGGATTAAGTGAAGACGATGCAATCTCAATGATTGTCAATGGATTTTGTAAGGACGTGTTCTCAGAATTACCGCTGGAATTTGCTGTAGAAGCACAAAAATTATTAGCAATCAGCTTAGAACATAGCGTTGGTTAACCATTAACCAAATTCTGGGTATAAAAATACCGAAGGCATATATTATGTTAGATATTAAAAATTTACATGTCAGTGTTGAAGGCAATGAAATTCTTAAAGGATTAGATTTGCAAGTACGTGCCGGCGAAGTGCACGCTATCATGGGGCCAAACGGTTCTGGTAAAAGTACATTATCCGCAACCTTAGCAGGTCGCGAAGAGTATGAAGTTGATGAAGGTAGTGTGACTTTTAAAAACAAAGATCTACTGGAATTAGAGCCTGAAGAGCGAGCGGGTGAAGGTATCTTTATGGCGTTTCAATATCCGGTAGAGATCCCCGGTGTCAGTAACCAGTTTTTCTTACAATCCTCAGTCAATGCGGTAAGAGAATATCGAGGCCAAGAGCCGTTAGATCGCTTTGATTTTGAAGATTTTATTGAAGATAAAATCAAACTATTGGATATGCCTCAAGATTTGTTAACTCGTTCTGTTAACGTAGGTTTTTCCGGTGGTGAGAAAAAACGTAATGATATTTTGCAAATGGCTGCCCTTGAACCTGAACTGTGTATCTTAGATGAAACCGACTCAGGACTCGATATCGATGCGCTAAAAATTGTCGCTAATGGTGTCAATAGCTTACGTGATGGTAAACGCGCCTTTATCGTGGTGACTCACTATCAACGTATCCTTGATTATATTAAACCTGATTATGTGCATGTGCTTTACCAAGGAAAAATCATTAAATCAGGTGATTTTTCATTAGCACAAAAATTGGAGGAACAAGGTTATGGCTGGCTTATTGACCCTCAATGAGAAACGTGAAAAACAGCATCAAGTAGAACAGCGTAATCAACAGGCATTAAAACAATTCTCTGCGCTATATCAACAGCGTAAAGGGGAAGATAATTTAAATGCACGTAATCACTGGCTACAAGTGGAAAAAGTGGGTTTTCCAGCTTATCGACACGAAGATTGGCATTATACGCCATTAGATGAGACGCTCAGTCAGCAATATCAAATGTTGCCACCTTTTGAGGTACAAGATTTAATTGAGCAACGGGCACTCTCATTTGATTGCTACCGTATCGTGATGGTTAATGGTGCATTTTCACCGGCTGAAAGTAGTCAAGATTTTGGTCCATACCAAGTGACATTACTGGATAACCAAAGTGAATTACCGCAAGCCATTAATGGTGAAGTGTTCTTGCATTTAGTTGAAAGTTTAGCGCAACAGCCGCTATTCATTACCTTGAAAAAAGGCGTAGTGGCAGATAAACCGCTTTATATCCTTAATATTACACAAGGTCATGCAGGGCAAGAAGTTAACAGTGCTAACTATCGTTTCCATCTTGATGTTGGCGCTAATGCTCAGATGCAAGTGATTGAACACTATATTAGTAGTGATGGTGAAAACCGTCATTTTACCGGGGCGAGATTAACCGCCACTATTGGTGATAATGCCTCGTTCAACCATATTAAACTTGGTTTTGAAAATGGCATTAGCCAACATTTTGCCCATAACGATTTAAGCATTGGACGAGATGCTCGTGTTAATAGTTATGCATTCTTGTTGGGGAATAAACTGAGTCGTCATCATACTAGCGCTGCACTGACGGGTGAGAACAGTGAGCTATCAATGAATAGTGTGGTATTACCCAAAGCGAACGAAATTGCCGATACTCGTACTTGGCTCGTGCATGGTGAGAAAAATTGCCTAAGCCGTCAATTACATAAAAGTATTGCAATGGATGCAGGGAAAGCCGTATTTAATGGCATGATCACAGTCACCCCTCAAGCGCTGAAAACAGATGGTCAAATGACCAATAACAACTTGTTATTAGGTGATAAAGCACAAATTGATACTAAGCCACAACTTGAGATCTATGCTGATGATGTGAAATGTAGTCATGGTGCAACGGTTGGGCGTATTGATGATGAGCAACTATTTTATCTACGTTCACGAGGTATTGCGTTAAGTGAAGCTCGCAAAATGATCATTCATGCATTTGCTGCCGAATTAACAGAATCATTAGAAAATAGTGTGATCAAAGCTCATGTTCTAGAGAGAATAAATCAACGCTTATCAGAGGTATAAAAAGGCATGATGACACATTCCATTGAAAAAGCGCGGGATGACTTTCCTATTCTTTCCCAGCAAGTGAAAGAAAAACCTTTAGTCTATCTCGACAGTGCCGCAAGTGCGCAAAAACCCGCTTGTGTCATGGAGCGTGAAAAACAGTTTGCCTTAACACAATATGCCGCGGTTCACCGCGGCATTCACACATTAAGTGCAAACGCCACCACCTTAGTGGAGAATGTTCGTAAGCAAGCAGCACATTTCTTAGGTGCAAAGAGCGAAGAAGAAATCGTTTTTGTAAAAGGAACGACAGAAGGGATCAATTTAGTCGCTTACAGTTATAGCCATCGTTTCCTAAATGATGGTGATAACATTATCATTACTGAAATGGAACACCACGCGAATATAGTGCCGTGGTATATGTTAGCAAAACAGTATGGTTTTCATGTCCGTGTTATTCCTCTGCTCGCTAATGGGCAACTCGATTTAGCGCAATTACCCCAATTAATTGATAACAGAACTAAGTTACTGGCGATCACTCATCAGTCTAATGTACTGGGAACCGTCAATCCTATTGCTGAAATTATTTGCCAAGCTAGAGAGTATTCGGCTCAGCAAGGGGGCGAGTTACATATTTTAGTTGATGGGGCACAAAGTGCGATGCATCAAGCTATCAATGTTAGTGCGTTAGATTGTGATTTTTTTGTATGTAGTGGTCATAAACTTTATGGGCCGACAGGGATTGGCTTGCTATATGGCAAAAAAGCGCTACTTGATGAATTACCTCCATGGGAAGGGGGGGGCGCTATGATAAAACATGTGCATATCAATGGTGATATTACCTACGCGGATGCGCCGTGGCGATTTGAAGCTGGAACGCCTAATATTATCGGTATCATTGGCTTAGGGGCAGCTTTGGAATATCTTGCTCAATTTGGTATGGATAAGATTGCTGCATATGAAAATAGCTTAATGCAATATGCACAACAACAATTAACCAAAGTAAAATCATTAACGCTTTATGGTAATGAAGCGCGTCAAGGTGTGATAGCATTTAATTTAGGTAAGCATCACGCTTATGATGTGGGGACTTTTCTTGATAACTATGGTATTGCTATTCGTACAGGTCATCACTGTGCAATGCCAATTATGGACTATTATCAGGTTCCTGCCATGTGTCGAGCTTCGTTGGGATTGTACAATAATAAAGCGGATATTGATGCACTAGTTAATGCGTTGTTACGCATTGAAAAACTATTAGGCTAACAATTAAAAAAGAGGTTATTCATGGCAATTGCGGCTTTGCCTGATGAAGCAAAATTATTACGCAATTTTTCTCGTTGTCAGGATTGGGAGCAACGTTATCTTTATATGATGGAGCTAGGAGAACGCTTACCACCATTAACAGATGAACAAAGAACGGCGGCTAATTTTATTGAAGGTTGTCAGAGCCAAGTCTGGATAGCGGTTGAATTAGATGAGCATAAACAGCTGATCTTAGCCGGTGATAGCGATGCAGGTATTGTAAAAGGATTAGTGGCATTAGTGATTATTCTTTTTCAAGGTAAAACGGTAGAGCAAGCTCTCGCCACTGATGTTAACCACTATTTCTCGACATTAGCACTGGAAAGTCATTTGACGCCATCTCGTACTCAAGGGTTACACGCTATGGTAACACGGTTAATGAAACGCTTTTCGGAATACACTGTAGCATAAATGTTACCCGATCCCATATTAATGTTCTAAACTGACTTATTATATGATAATCATAACGATGAGAATGTTATCATGATAATAGTCAGTTTATTTTATTGCTAACACACGGGATCAACAATGAAGAAATGGTTAACCTTATTGGGTGCATCGCTGTTAGGGATGAGCAGTCACTTAACTTATGCACATGAATACCTGCTACCTACGGATGGTTCACGTATCATTGGGGAAAATGTTTCTTACACCGTTCCTGATGATAAACGTTCTTTAGAAACGATCGCTGCACAATATCAAGTGGGTTTGCTAAATATGATGGAAGCCAACCCAGGTATTGATCCTCTATTACCCGAAGCGGGCAAAACACTACAAATTCCCTTACAGATGATCTTACCTGATACCGTGCGTAAAGGTATTGTCATTAATCTGGCAGAATTGCGCCTCTATTACTATCCCAAAGAAGGGGGAACAGTTGATGTCTATCCTATCGGTATTGGCCAATTAGGGCGGGAAACGCCTGAAATGGTGACATCTGTTTCTCAATTGATTAAAGATCCGACTTGGACGCCGACAGCCAATATTCGTAAAAATTATGCGGCTAAGGGGATCACGTTACCGGCAGTGGTACCAGCAGGGCCAGATAATCCAATGGGTGCATATGCGTTAAGATTAGCACACAGTCGTGGTGAGTATCTTATTCATGGTACTAATGCCGATTTTGGTATTGGCTTAAGAGTGAGTTCTGGCTGTATTAGATTACGTCCTGATGATATTGAAACACTGTTTAATGTGGTACCCAAAGGCAGTCGGGTTCAAGTGATCAATAAACCAATTAAATTTACTGAGACTGCAGATGGTAAGCAATTTATTGAAGTGCACCAACCACTCTCACAAAATGAAGATGACGATCCCCAGACGATGCCCCTAACGTTTACTAAACAATTTACGGCTTGGTATGAAAGTGGCAAAGTGGATAAAGCAAAAGTGGATGCAGAAATTATTCGTCGTTCAGGTATACCGGTCGATGTAACCGCATATTGATGATAGATATTCAATGATGAAAAAAAGCAGATACTTCATAGGTATCTGCTTTTTATTATTAATTAAAGCTGACTTAACGTTTTCAGCTTATTAAGCAGTCAAATTATTTTTTATAAGTAGTTACTTGGTTATCTAGACGCTGATTAGCACGAGCTGCTTCATCATAAGCGGCTTTTGCTTGAGCGTTAGCTGATTGAACATCACTACTTAGTTGTTGAACTTGCGTATTTAAACGGTTTACATCAGAAGAGATTTGGTCTAATTGTGCGTTGTTGCTAGAAGAACAACCTGCTAATAGGCCTGAAGCCAGAATTACCGCACCTAGTACAATTTTTGCTTTCATTGTGACAACCTCTATTATTAGTTTGTTTAAAGGAACAAGTAGCATTTTGTATGAAGCCACTAGTAAGTATGGCACAGTTATAAGAAAATACAGAATTTATTTATAACTAGCTATAACTACTTACTCTTTATATGACAATATGAAAAATAACCTACAACAAGCAAATAACCAGTATAAAAAATGCGTGTTATTTCACAAAAGATTTTTATTCGTAAAAGTCTGATATAAAAAAATTTTCTCCGTGCTAAACTATTTTAGTTTCTATCTAAAGCATTTTACAATGCCTCTTCCAAATTGACCTTAATAAAAACCGCGCTACTTTCATTTTTAAATGACTCAAGTGTGAACTTTTGAAAGTTTAAGTTGTTGTAGCCTCTGAAGAAAAAGATCCCCCGTTCTAAATCAGTTAGCGCCGTCCAGACAGAAAATTCACTAGTATGAAGTTTAGTTAGCGTATCATTACCTAATAGTGGATCAATGGTTGCATCTTTAGGGCGATCGAAGCGATTCATGATATGAGCAAGCTCAATAAGCTGTTTATCGGGATCAGAAACTTTGTGGTAATAGGTTGAATAATAAACTGCACGAATAAATCTATCTACAGAAGTATCTGAGCTAGGTAATGTTGCTAACGCAATACCACTATCAGGTTGGTTGATTTTAATACGACCTAATGTGCTACTGGAAACGTTGATATTAGAAAGATGAGTGTAGTTGTTTAAATTAGTCAAATGCCACGGGAAAATAGGGCCATTGGTCATGCAATAGGTAGGATTATCATAAATATGTAATTTACCATCAGAGACTTCGACAACAATACAATCACCGGTTTTATCATAAAATGCGTAATGGAAAGGGCTTGGTAAGTTACGTAACAATAATAGCTTTTGTGACCAAAAATGGGTTTGGGGGATAATCTCTTTTAACTCTTTAACCGTCGCATATTGTCCTAATGCCCACTCACCAATAGCAGCAATAGGAACAGAGCTTGCGTAATATTTGGGATCGAGATCATCTAACTTAGAGTTAGGTAGCATATTTAAGCTAAAAGAGAGTCCCTGACTATTTACACCTTCAAGTACATCTTTGGTACCCGATAAGTTAATAGGAGCGGTAATAGCCATGAAAGGATATTTAACGCTGTACTTTAATCCGGGGGTTCCATCAGGGGCATTTTGCTGAAAAGTATGACCTTGTGGATAATAAGCTAAGATAGACGTTGGCTCATCAGATGAAAACTCCATTGTCCGACCATGATAAACACGTTTTTTCTTGTCAGTAATCGCAAGTGTTGTGCAAGCGAAGGGGTGTCGGTTATTTTCTATCATCTTTTTTTTGTTCCTTATTAAATCAAATCTAAATTAAATAATTATTAATTTTAAAACTTAGATTTAAAATTTCATTTACATTTATATTTTAAATTAAGTGTTATTACTTAATGCTATAACGGTTATTTCTCATAATTCAAGTTTTATTATAGTACAAATATTTTATTCTAAATGTACATAAATAAATTAACATAAAAGCAAGTGGAATATTATTAATATCATTTAAAATCAATGGGTTGTTATTTTTTGTAGAGTGTTAAAGTTGATTTGATAAATATACTCTCATTGTTTTCATAAAATATAAAAAATTTTTCATTACTGGAATTATTAGACTATCTTTTAAAGTAGGTATTTAAAATTATTTAGTCACTAATGTAATAATAATTAGTAAAGGTAATTTCAAGATGAATAAAAAAACGCCAAGTTATAGTTCACTCGATGATGTTTATGCATCGGTTGATTTATCACAATCCTTACCGAAAACACATTTTCCGCAACAAGAGAGCCATCCTCGTCATGTTTTTGATGCTGTAAGGGATGAGCTGATGCTAGATGGCAATTCAAGACAAAATCTGGCCACATTTTGTCAAACCTGGGTAGATGATGAGATCCGTGATTTGATGAATTTATCTATCGATAAAAACATGATAGATAAAGATGAATATCCACAAACGGCAGAAATTGAAAACCGTTGTGTTCATATGCTTGCTGATTTATGGCACTCACCCGATCCACTCAATACCCTAGGTTGTTCAACCATTGGCTCCTCTGAAGCGGCAATGCTAGGGGGACTTGCATTAAAATGGCAATGGCGTAAAAAACGCCTTGCTGCTGGGAAAGCGACAGATAAACCCAATATTATTTGTGGGCCAGTTCAAGTTTGTTGGCATAAATTTGCCCGTTATTTTGACGTTGAACTCAGAGAGATCCCGCTTGAAGGTGATCGCTTGATGATGAGTCCAGAAGAGGTCATTAAACGTGTTGATGAAAATACTATCGGTGTAGTGCCAACATTAGGGGTGACCTTCACCTGTACTTATGAGCCAGTAAAAGCGGTACATGATGCACTCGATCAACTACAAAAAGAGACCGGACTTGATATTCCTATTCATGTTGATGGTGCGAGTGGTGGCTTTTTAGCGCCTTTCTGTGCACCTGATTTAGAATGGGATTTCCGTTTACCGCGTGTTAAATCCATTAACTCATCAGGCCATAAGTTTGGTTTAGCGCCATTGGGCTCTGGTTGGGTAGTATGGCGTGAAGCTAAAGACTTACCGGAAGAGCTTATTTTTAATGTGAACTACCTTGGCGGTAATATGCCAACCTTTGCGCTTAATTTCTCACGTCCCGGTGGGCAAATTATTGCTCAATACTATAATTTCTTGCGTCTTGGTAGAGAAGGGTATGCGAAGATCCACAATGCCTGTTATCACACCGCGCAATACCTTGCTCGAGAAATTGAAAAGCTAGGGCCTTTTGAAATGATCTTCAGTGGTGATAGTCAAAAAGGAATACCTGCATTAGCGTGGAAACTGAAAAAAGAGGCTAAGGTAAGCTACTCCTTATATGACATCGCTGATAAATTGCGTAGCCGTGGCTGGCAAGTACCCGCTTATTCTATGCCTGCTGATCGCCAAGATTTAGTTATTCAACGTATTCTTGTTCGTCATGGTGTGAGTTTAGATTTGGCGACATTACTGATAGAAGATATGAAACGTACTCTCGATTATTTCGAAAAACATCCTGTCAGCACACCTTTATCTGAAGAGGACGGCGGTGGCTTTAACCACAGCTAAACAGGCTCTTTTATTTGGTAATAGGTTGGAGAAATAGACTCTTTTTCTCCAGCCTTGATTATCTGCACACCATTATTTCATTGCATACACGTAGGAGAATGAGCATGGCGACATCTGCAACAAGTTCTGCCTCAAAACAGCTCACATTATTAGGTTTTTTTGCCATAACTGCATCCATGGTGATGGCGGTTTATGAGTATCCAACTTTTGCAACTTCCGGCTTTAGTCTAGTCTTTTTCTTATTACTAGGCGGTTTGTTGTGGTTTATTCCTGTTGCATTATGTGCAGCTGAAATGGCAACCGTTGAAGGATGGCAAGAAGGGGGCGTATTTGCCTGGGTATCTAATACGCTAGGGGAGCGCTGGGGATTTGCGGCTATCTCTTTTGGTTATTTACAAATAGCGATTGGTTTTATTCCAATGCTTTATTTCGTATTAGGGGCATTATCTTATATTCTTGATTGGACTGAGTTAAATACCGATCCGCTCACCAAAACGATTGCCGCATTAGTGATTTTATGGGGATTAGCTTTAACTCAATTTGGCGGAACTAAATACACGGCTACTATTGCTAAATTAGGTTTCTTCGCAGGGATATTATTACCGGCAATTATTTTAGTGCTTTTAGCTATTAGTTATCTGGTCAGTGGTGCGCCTTTAGCAATAGAAATCAGCAGCAAAACCTTTTTCCCTGATTTTACTCAAATTGGTACTTTAGTGGTTTTTGTGGCCTTTATTTTAAGCTATATGGGCGTTGAAGCCTCAGCCACTCACGTCAACGAAATGAAAAATCCGGGCCGTGATTATCCGCTTGCCATGTTTTTATTAATGATTGTGGCAATATGCTTAAGCTCTATTGGTGGTTTATCTGTTGCGGCAGTGATCCCTCATAACGAAATTAACTTATCTGCGGGTGTGGTTGAAACCTTTAGTGTTTTAGTCAGCCATTTTAGTACCGGATTAGTTTGGGCAGTTAAAATTATTGCTGCACTATTATTGCTTGGCGTCTTGGCTGAAATTGCGTCGTGGATCGTTGGGCCTTCACGGGGAATGTTTGTGGCCGCACAACAAGGTATTCTTCCGCCAACACTGGCTAAAGTAAATAAAAATGGTGTACCGGTAGCTTTAGTGATCACTCAGCTAATTATTACTACTATTGCTATAGTGGTACTGACTAACACCGGTGGTGGGGGTAATATGTCATTTCTTATTGCTTTAGCGCTGACGGTGGTGATTTATCTATGTAGCTATTTCATGCTGTTTATTGGCTATATGCATTTGGTTTGCAAGCAAGCTGATAAGAAACGTGCATTTAATATTCCCGGTGGTAAAGGTGTTAAATTATTAGTGGCCGTTGTCGGTCTGATTGTGTCTATTTTAGCTTTTGTTGTTTCATTCTTCCCGCCTAGCTCTTTACCGGGGGGCAGTAGTGATACAACGTATGTTTCATTGCTAGTGGTGAGTTTTATTATCATTTTTGCTTTACCTTTTATTATTTATGCGTGCTCTCGCAAAGGTAATAAAGCCAATGTATCGATGATCCACATTAAGAGTCATAATGCACCGAAAGGACACTTTTTTATCCATCCTCGTGCTCGTTCAACGCATTATTTAGTGCCAATAGATAAAACAGGTCATGATAGTCAGCAACAGAAATAATCTCTTTGGCAGTAGATCAAGGTGATATGTTTTATAAAAAGTTGCGATAAAAAAGCCATCCGTTAAAACGGATGGCTTAAATTTTTTAATTACAAATTAGCTATAATCGAGTATTACAGAACGTGTACTGATGAAGTATTTGTCGTTCCACTATCAACCAGTGCACCTGTAACCATAACAACACGATCACCTGCATGGGCTAAGCCACTTGATAATGCTGCATCTTTACCGATACGGTAGAAGTCATCAGTAGAAGCAATTTTATTAACTAATTGTGTTGTTACACCTTTTACTAACAGTAATTGGCGTGCGGTCTCTTCATTATTTGTTAATGCTAAGATAGGCGCTGTTGGGAAATATTTACGGATAGAGCGCGCTGATTTACCGCCATAAGTTGCTACAACGATAAGAGGAGCATCTAATTTCTCCGCCATTTCTACAGCACCACGACAAACAGCTTCTGTTACACGTAATTTAGCACCTAATTGGTAAGACTCTAAACGTGATTTCATGATGCGATCAGTACGATCACAGATAGTCGCCATAATAGTCACAGCTTCTACTGGATATTTACCTTTCGCACTTTCACCGGATAGCATAACAGCATCAGTACCATCTAAAATAGCATTGGCAACGTCACCAGCTTCTGCACGAGTAGGGCGTGGATTTTTGATCATGGAATCTAACATCTGTGTTGCAGTGATAACCACTTTACGTGCAGCGTTACATTTTTCGATCATCATTTTTTGTGCGAAGATAACTTCTTCAACAGGGATCTCAACACCTAAGTCACCACGTGCAACCATGATACCGTCAGAGGCTTCTAAAATTTCGTCAAAGTTATTTAAACCTTCTTGGTTTTCAATTTTAGAGATGATCATGATGTTTTCGCCACCGTGTGCTTTTAAGTGAGCACGCATCTCTTCAACATCTGAACGTTTACGAATAAAAGAAGCGGCAACAAAGTCAACGCCTTGTTCGCAACCAAAGATAAGATCTTGTTTATCTTTTTCTGCTAATGCCGGTAAGCCGATAGAAACACCTGGTAAGTTAACGCCTTTATTTTCGCCTAAATCACCGTTGTTGAGTACTTCACATACCACTTCAGTATCAGTGACTTTAATGACTTTCATACCGATAAGGCCGTCATCGACTAATACGGTATTGCCGACAGTTAAGTCTCTTGCGAAACCGTCATAAGTGACCGCAACGCGATCTTTATTACCAACAACAGAAGTATCTGTTGTAAAGGTAAAAGTCTGACCTGCAACTAAAGAGACATCGTTACCACCTTCTAATTTAATGGTGCGGATCTCAGGTCCTTTAGTATCTAATAAAATGGCTGCTTTTTTGCCTGTTTTTGCGCAGACATTACGCAGGTTTTTGATACGGTTGCCATGCTCTTCATAGTCACCGTGAGAGAAGTTCAGACGCATTACGTTCATGCCTGCGTCCAGTAATTGAGTCAGTTTTTCTTCAGATTCGGTTTTTGGCCCGATGGTGCAAACAATTTTTGTCTTTTTCATGGCAGTCTATTAATGATTCTATTGTAATGGATGAATAAGGATTAATGTTGTTGGGTTATATCAATCATCTTAACAGTGCGAAACACGATAAGTGCATTCATTTCTAGCTAATAAGTTGCGCAACATGTGAGTGGCTCCAACAACATGATAAAAATTTTGTCACTATTTTGTATAAAAGATTGCTAGACATCTTACATTATAGTCTATCATGATTCATTTGTTCTGTTTTCTAAAGATGCCTGTAAATCAATACGCTGAAACCTTTCAACAAAATTATGTTTTGTATTATAGAGGTTAATTTCCATGAAGAAAATCGAAAAAAGGTAAATTTAAGTGATGTGATCAAAATAGGGCTCTGATTGCTTGTTTTTTAAGCGTTTTGTTGCGCAATTAAATTTTGCGTAATCATTTTGTTGTGGTGTAGGGGAGGTAACACGAAATATAACAAGAATTAAGAAAGAGAAATGGTGCGTCCAAGTGGACTCGAACCACCGACCCCCACCATGTCAAGGTGGTGCTCTAACCAACTGAGCTATGGACGCACTGTATTGAAATGTTGTTCAGAGTAAATGGTGCGTCCAAGTGGACTCGAACCACCGACCCCCACCATGTCAAGGTGGTGCTCTAACCAACTGAGCTATGGACGCATTCTTTATTCTGGGTGACAACGGAGACGAATATTAGCGAGATGATTTGCTTCTGGCAAGAGGAAAAACACAAATTTGTATTCAACTGCTCGTATTTAAAGCTATTTGTTGATATTTGTGTCATTCCTTTGCCAAAAAATAACGCTTTAATGGAAGTATTAACGCTCCGAGCGTAATAAGACAACCTCATCAGATTGACGCTGGATCCACCAAATACGTGTTCCCATCATAATTGCAGAAGCGGTTAAACCTAAAATAAAACCAATCCAGAACCCCGCAGGCCCCATTGCTTCAACAATATAATCCGTTCGTCCCAAGAGATATCCGGAAGGCAAACCAATTACCCAATAAGCGATAAAGGTAATAAAAAAGATAGAGCGAGTATCTTTATAACCCCGTAATACCCCTGAACCAATAACCTGTACGGAATCTGACAACTGATAAAGTGCGGCGAATAACATAAGATGAGAGGCTAATGTCACCACTTCAATGTTATCGTTATACATTAAAGCAATTTTTTCTCTAAAAATAATAGAGAAAATAGCGGTACAACTTGCCAGCATTAATCCGACAGCAAGGGCTGTAATGGCTGAAGTACGAGCTTGCTCTGTAGAACGTTGCCCAAGGTTATAACCCACACGAATTGTTGCAGCTATTCCCAAGGAAAGGGGGAACATAAACATTAATGAGCTAAAATTAAGGGCTATCTGGTGACTTGCAACAGCCGTTACACCTAATGGTGAAACTAATAATGCCACAACAGCAAACAGTGTTACTTCAAAAAATAGTGCTAGCCCTACAGGTAACCCTAACAATGTAATACGTTTTATTGTGTGGAATTCAGGTAACACTAGGCGTTTTTTGGGCATAACATCCCGTTGTGTTGGTGCTCGACGCACATAGTAGCGCATCATTAAGAACATCGCCCAAAAAACAGAGGCGGTTGCCACACCACAACCAATCCCACCTAATTGTGGGGCACCAAATTTACCGTAAATAAAGGCGTAGTTAACAGGAATGTTAATTAATAATCCAATAAAGCCGATGATCATGCCTGGTTTTGTTTTTGATAATCCCTCACATTGGCTTCTCAGTACTTGATAATAGAGACAACCAGGAGCCCCCCACATAATGGCATGAATAAATCCAATGGCTTTTTCTGCAAGCTCAGGCTCGATATCATGTTGCGCTTCAATAATAAAACGGCTGTTATAAAGAATGGCAATGACCATGATGGATAAAAAAGTGGCAAGCCAAAAACCTTGCTGTGTACGATTAGCAATATGCTTTCGTTGTCCTGAACCATTTAATTGTGCAACGATGGGGGTCAATGCCATTAATATACCTTGACCTAATAAAATCGTTGGCAACCAAATCGACGTACCTACAGCAACCGCAGACATTTCTGTGGCATTGACAGCACCTGCCATCACGGTATCAACTACTCCCATAGCAGTTTGGGAGAATTGAGCGATGATAACAGGGATACCAAGAGCAAGTAAGCTACGCGCTTCTTTTATATACTTCTGCACGCATACACCTTTATTCATTATAATAAGACGGAAGGGAGGAAAGAACGTCACATGTTAATATGGCGTAAAATAATCCTTAAGCAAACATATTCTAATGATAAATGTTTAATTATCAATGAAAGATATGACGTTTTTCAACCACAGAATTTTGATAAGTAAATAAGTGGTTTTACGTTATATTTGATGGCAAACATCATAAGGGGAGAAGGTAATAATGATCCCTTTGTGTAATATCACTTATGTTATCCTGATTACACTAAATTAATTAAGATAAACTCGCTTATCAGTCCAAGGAGATGTGAGATGTTTACAGGTATTGTTCAGGGAAAAGGACGTGTTATTGCCATTGAAGATAAAGGTGATTTCCGTACCCATATCATTGAATTACCTTCCGAGTTAGTCAATAACTTAGAAACAGGAGCTTCGATCGCTAACAATGGTTGTTGCCTAACCGTCACAAAAATCGATGGCAATAAAATTAGTTTCGATTTAGTGAAAGAGACGCTGCGCTTAACTAATTTGGGCGAGTTAACGGTTGGTTCAGAAGTTAATATTGAACGAGCGGCCAAATATGGCGATGAAATTGGTGGTCATGTGATGTCTGGTCATATTGTCACTACGGCTGAAATTGCGAAAATTATTACTTCAGAAAATAACTTACAGATCTGGTTTCGTATTTTTGATCAGACATTGATGAAGTATATTTTGCATAAAGGTTTTATTGGCATTGATGGTATTAGTTTAACTATTGGTGATGTGGTTAATAATCGTTTCTGTGTCCATCTGATCCCTGAGACTCGCGATAGAACGACGTTAGGTCGTAAGCGTTTGGGGGATAAAGTTAATATTGAGTTAGATCCACAGACTCAGGCGATTGTTGATACCGTAGAGCGTGTTATGGCGCAACAAGCATTAACGGTTAAGCTTCAAGCAACACACGAAGAAGAAAACGAAAAATAATATAGTCTGTTATCAGACGACTAGAATTAAAAAATCCCGTTTTTCAGTCTATGGAAAACGGGATTTTTACCTCTATTGATAGCTAAAAATCAGCGAGGTGTGCGTAATCCACCTATTCTACCTTTCGGGCTTAACATAATTTGCCATAACTGAATATCTCTGGCGCGGAAAGCACCCGCACAAGCATTCAAGTAGTAGCTAAACATGCGTTTAAAACGAGGTGTATAGTTAGATTCAATTTCAGGCCAGCTAGCTAAAAAACGCTCATACCATGCCATTAAGGTTTTGTCATAATCGGCACCAAAATTATGCCAATCTTCCATAACAAATTTATTTTCCATTGCCTCAGCGGTTTTTTGAATAGACGGCAAACAACCGTTAGGAAAAATATATTTACTTATCCAACTATCGACATTAACTTTATTGTGATTAGAACCAATGGTATGTAATAAAAATAGTCCATCTTCTTTGATATTACGACGAGCGACATCAAAGTAAGTGGCATAGTTTTTCGGGCCAACATGCTCGAACATACCAACAGAAACGATACGGTCGAACTGCTCGTTTAAGTCACGGTAATCTTCTAAGATGATATTGACATCAAGACCTTTACAGCGCTCTTGTGCTAATTTCTGTTGTTCAACTGAGATGGTCACCCCAGTAACAGAAACGCCATAGTTTTTGGCAGCATAAGCAGCAAGACCACCCCAGCCACAGCCAATATCGAGCAATGTCATACCTGGTTTTAGCTCTAACTTACGGCAAATAAGGTCGAGTTTGTGCTGTTGAGCAACTTCTAAGCTATCCGCATCCTTCCAATATCCACAGGAATATTGCATATAAGGATCTAACATTGCGGTAAAGAGGTCGTTACCTAAATCGTAATGCTCTTTACCCACCATCCACGCTCTTTTTTGTGTTTGTAAATTAAAAATGCGTGCCATGGCTATTTTTAAAATATCGCGCCAGTTACTTGGCAATTTATTTTCAAGACCTGCTCGTAAAACTTTATGAAAGAATATATCAAGACGTTCGCAGTCCCACCAACCATCCATATAGCTTTCACCGAGACCTAATGAGCCTTGTTGTAATACTCTTTTATAAAAATCTTTATTATGCACTTGGATATCATAAGGTTCAGAACCATTGATATGAATGTCTGCTTGAGCGAGCAGCTCTGATGCGATCCGTTGATAAGGATCATTGGAGGTCTTTCGGCCTTCTTCTACACAAGATGTACTCATATACTCTCCGGCGTAAACTAAGCGGGTTTTGAGGCATGAAGCAAGAAAGGATAATGCAGATTGGTAGAGTTAAAACAATATTGAATTCAACACAGATTGAATGAATAAAATTATTAAGAGAACTAATCTGACATAATCAGCAAATTATCTGTTTAATGCCTCAAAATCCGAAAGAAAAATGAATAAAACGCTTAAGCGTTTGAACAAGTATAGAGATGTAAATAGGTTTTCTCTAGAAAATAAAAAGGCCATTTTATATAAATGGCCTTTTTTAAGATTTTTCCTAAAAGCAGGGTGTGGCGTTATTCTGTCGCCTGAACTGTGTGTTTGCTAACGGATTTATTACGTTGAATAAAGTAACCCAGCGCCATTGGAATAGCCGTGAGTGCCATAATCGCTGTGGTATTAATTAATGGCTGTTGGCTAATAAAGGCTGAGACAATAAAGCTTGCTAAACTACATAGACCTAATTGTAGCGCATTTTGCAATGCGGCGGCTTTACCACTCACTTCAGGGTAGGCTGATAGCGCATTAGAGACAGCAATGGGATAAGAAGCACCGTTCATCACAGCCATAATACAAAATGGAATTAAAATTGTTGTTAATGTTGGGTGTGTATATTTGGCGACTAAGAACAACGCTGTCATGCTCACTGCGTAGCCAATTAACAATAAAGGTAACAGTGTTTTACCCGACATTTTTGATAATAGAATGCGACAACCATAACCACCTACCATAAATGCGATGGTTTGTGGAATATAGCTTAAGCCGATATCTTGTGGTGAATAACCCATCTTCTCAAGGATAATCGGAGAGCCTGCTAACCAAGCAAAGAAACCCGCACTACAGGACGCGTAAACTAATACGTTACCAGCATAGATAGGTGACTTAAGCAAAGTTAAAAATGATACTGTAGATGGGCCTGCATCAATAACTGATTTTTGTTTAATATTTTTTAGCATCAATGTGGGTAGCATTAATACAAGAGTAATTGCCATCAGCAACATAAAGATCATGCGCCAGCCACCGTGGTTTAACAGAAAAGCACCAATTAGTGGCGCTAAGGCAGGGGAAAGGGCGACTAATGGCATAATTGATGCGAAAACGTGTTGAGCGCGAGACTCATCAAAACGGTCTATCACTAGTGCTTGCCAAATAACGGCTGCAGAGCAGACGCCAAAGGCTTGTAAGAAGCGCATGGTTAGTAAACCGGCAGCACTGTCTACCCAAAGCATACCTAGACAACCTAGGGAGAAGAAACTTAGCCCAATAAGTAAAATAGGCTTACGCCCCAATTTGTCTGAGAGTGGCCCCCAAAGTAGTTGAGCGACAGCAAAGCCAAATAGAAAGATACTTAAGCTGTTACTGACTGCGCCTTCACTGATTGATAATTCGCGTTGCATCATACCAAATGCAGGCAGATACATATCGATAGCTAAATAGCCCAGCATACTAAGGCAGGCGAGATACACCATAAAGAGAGAAGGTGTTTTTGATTGTGTGGAATTCTTTAAAGTCATTTTAATTTTCTATGTTATGTGATGTAAAACATTTTATATATTGTAGCTAAGAGTGATTTTACTTGTGAAACGGGAATATTTGGTTAATGCTGTGAAAAAAATTCAAAGGAATAAATATTATGTGGTCAGAATACTCGCTAGAGGTCGTTGATGCTGTCGCTAGAACGGGGAGTTTTAGCTCAGCCGCTCAAGAATTGCACAGAGTACCCTCCGCGGTGAGTTACACCGTGAGACAATTAGAAGAATGGCTTGCCGTTCCTTTGTTTGAACGCCGGCATCGTGATGTTGAATTAACCGATGCGGGTAAGATCTTTATTAAAGAAGCCCGTTCTGTTATCAAAAAAATGAATGACACTCGCCATATGTGCCAGCAAGTCTCAAATGGCTGGCGGGGGCAGTTTAGCATTGCCGTGGATGGTATTGTCAAACCGGCTAGAACACAGCAACTTATTCTGGACTTTTATCGCCATTTTCCTGATATCGAACTCTATGTTTATCCTGAAGTTTTTAACGGTGTCTGGGATTCACTAGTGAACGGGCGTGTTGATTTGGCTATTGGTGCCACCAGAGCTTCACCTATTGGTGAACGTTATAGTTTTAAAGATATGGGCTTTATGCCGTGGCGATGTGTGTGTCATGCTGATCATCCTCTTGCAAGCGCGGCACATCCTTTAACCGATGATGAGTTACGGCCTTATCCTAGTTTATGTTTAGAAGATACCTCACGTAGTTTACCAAAACGAGATACTTGGGCATTAAATAACCAGCGCCGAATGATAGTACCTTCATGGGATATGGGGCTTGAGTGTTTATTAGCAGGATTATGTGTTGGTATGGTGCCTTGGCACCGAGCAGAGCCATTAATCGAACAAGGTAAGTTGGTTACCCTTACCTTAGCACAACCCTTGCCAGACAGTCCGTGCTGTCTAACATGGGTTGATAAAAGCGAATCGCCGGCATTAACTTGGCTATTAGATTATCTAGGCGATAGCCAAACCTTAAATGAGGAATGGCTTCGTTAATGAAGGGGATCAGCGGCGATAATCAATAAATGGACCATCGGCAACAGAGCGACGTTCTACTAGACGCGGGTGTACTTCGATAGTTTGTGCATCCTCGCGTTTATTCACAATACGGTCGAGTAACATGGAAAAAGCCATTTGTCCTAAACGCTCTTTCGGCTGGTGAACCGTGGTTAAAGCTGGTGTGAAATAGCGTGCATTACGGATATTGTCGTAGCCGACAATGGAAATATCGGCAGGAACACGTAATCCTAACTCATCAGCTGCACATATTGCTCCCATCGCCATAACATCACCGCCACAAAATACGGCAGTAGGGCGTTGCTTTTGATTGAGCATTTGGGTCATGGCTTTGTAACCAGATTCAGGTTCAAAGTCACCTTGTACAATCCACTCTTCTTTTACCGTAATTTTCGCTTCTTCCATGGCTTTTAAAAAGCCCTGTAAACGACCGCCTCCGGTATTTCGCTCTAGAGGGCCGGGGATAATACCAATATCACGATGACCTCGTTCAATAAGATAACGACCGGCTATATAGCCACCATGGAATGCGTTATCAATAATGGTATCAGTAAAGTCACCACGGGCTTTTCCCCAGTCCATGACGACCATCGGAATATTACGATAACCTTCTAAGAGAGAAAGAAGATGATCGGGATATTCTGAGCACATGACTAATAAACCATCAACACGTTTTTGTGCCAACATAGCTAAATAAGCTTTTTGTTTATCAAGATTATTATGTGAATTACATAAAATTAGCGTGTAGCCTTTGCTATAACAACTATTTTCAACAGCTTCAATCACTTCAGCAAAGTAAGGTGCTTCACTGGACGTGGCTAATAAACCAATAGATTTAGTGTGATTGACTTTTAAACTACGTGCGACAGCACTCGGCGAATAATTTAATTCTTTTATCGCAGCCCAAACTGCCGCTCTTGTGTTCTCAGCAACAAAACGAGTTTTGTTGATCACATGAGAAACAGTCGTGGTTGATACGCCTGCGCGTTTTGCCACGTCTTTTATTGTTGCCATGGTGTGGAAAACTCCTGACCTTCATTGGTCTCTTTTAATTCATTTTATGGTTTAACTGCCAGTATAGTCATATATAGGGCAAACACTGGCAATAATTTAGCGATTAGCTGTGAATTTTGTATGATCTAGCTCAAAAGTGAAAGTATTAATCAATGTTATAAATTGTGCTCTAGTCGCTATTTTAGCAAAACTTGATATGTAATAATAATTAACCATGACAAGATTATGGTTTAATCTGAGTATTATAATCATTTTGAGGGAGAAATAGATGGATACGGATCTGAAATTTGGTTTAAGTACCGCAGTAGCAGCACTGGTTATGATCGTAATATATGCAAGTTTATTGTTTTGATTGTTAATTGCTAATTATTTGCTTAAATTTTAGCTATCCAAAGTGAGCAATCAAATATATCAATATAACAAAGGGCGCTAGGCCCTTTGTTATTAGATTATCAAAAATGGTTTTCCCATCTCTGAAACAGTCAATTAAGCAAGATTTGCTTCAACAAATGACCAGTTAACCAGTGCCCAGAACTCTTCTAAGTATTTCACACGTGCATTACGATAGTCGATGTAGTAAGCGTGCTCCCAGACGTCAACAGTTAACAGTGGTTTATCTTCGCCAGAAACAGGTGTTGCAGCGTTAGATGTATTAACAATGGCTAATGAGCCATCTGCTTTTTTCACTAACCAAGTCCAACCTGAACCAAAGTTTTTTGCAGCTGCATCATTAAATTGTTTTTTGAACTCTTCAAAAGAGCCAAACGCTTTATTGATTGCTTCTGCAATTTTACCTGTTGGTGCACCGCCTGCGTTTGGTGCTAAGCAATTCCAGTAGAATGTATGGTTCCAAACTTGAGCAGAATTATTGAAAATACCACCTTCAGTAGTTTTGATGAGCTCTTCTAAAGATTTATTTTCTAAATCAGTACCTTTAACCAAGTTATTTAAGTTGGTTACGTAAGTTTGGTGGTGTTTGCCGTAGTGGTATTCTAATGTTTCTTTAGAGATATGTGGCTCAAGAGCATCTAACGCATAAGGTAATTTTGGTAATTCGAAAGACATTGCGTACTCCTTTATCCTATCATTTTCGGGTTTTGTGCCTTAAACCATTCCATCTAATTCAACTGAATTGATAAAATGAGGCAAATGAACTCACTAAGTTGTTACTATTTTGCTAATTATTTTAACAAAAATTCATTGAAATAACAGCTAAATATCTTTTATCTATTAGTATAGAACATATAGATTAGTTATATTGATAAGAGTATCTCTCACTAAGATAGAGGTAAAGTGTTAAAACACTATCCCAATATCAGGGGATATAACATTTTAGCCATGACGATTAATAAGAATAGGGCAAATATTTGGCGTACTCTGGCAATAGGTAGTTTATAGGCAACTTTTACGCCGATAGGGGCTGTAAGTATACTGGTAATACTAATACCAATAAAAGCAGGTAGATAGACAAAACCTAAATAATAGTCTGCTAATTCAGTTTGTTGCCAACCATAAACGATCCCCATAACAGTCCCAATAGTGGCGATAATCACACCCAGCATTGATGATGTTGCAATACATTTACGGGTATTAAACCCCCAGTGGCTTAGTAGCGGTATTGTTATGGTGCCACCAGCTATACCAATAAAACTTGAAATAAAACCCACTAAGCCACCACCGGTTGTCAGTGCTGGTTTTGAAACCACCGGATCTTGGGCATTCTCAACACGTTCAGCTTCTTTTTTCTTGGTCAGTAATCCATATATGGTATAGGCCATAAAAATACAAAAGATAATTTGCAATAGGGTATTTGAGAGTTTTTGTACTAGGAATGTCCCAACTAGCATACCGAGAAGAGTGCCTACAGCGAGGAGCGGAAATTGTGACCATAAAATCGCTTTATGTTTATTATGCGAATAAGCAGAAGAGGCGGTAGAAAATATAATGACAGAAAAAGAGGTTGAGAGGGCGATTTTCATTACCATATCTGCAGGGATAGCTTGTTGGCTAACAACATACATCACAATAGGAACAATAATGGCTCCACCACCAATTCCTAACAATCCGGCAAAAAATCCAGTTATACATCCCACAATCAGAAACAGTAAAATCATTTCCATTACTAAATACTCATAAGTTCAAATAAGCGAGTTTTGACGAAACCATGATAATGGCAGATCCCTATTAGAAATAACATCTCATTTTTATATATATAAATAATTAGTTAATTTTACTTATTGTTCTATCTCTATTGAATAAAAGCAAAACAAAAGATGGGTAAGTTAATTTATTGAATATATAAATAATTTATATGTATCTTACAAAGCGTGAGCAGGATATTTATCCGAATGCTTAATTATGATCTATAATTTAAATTGAACTAATGATTGATGTTTATTCATAAAAAGGAGTATTTATGACTGCTAAAATTGATCCAAAAGCATTTTTTGATTTACCCTTTGAGAATGGTAAAGACATTACGGATAAAGAATTAAAAGCCGCTTATGATGCAGGGCACACTTTTATCCATATTGATTTAAGTGATGCGCATTTCTCCCCACAAATTACCTTGTTCAATGGTAATGAATTAGATCGTATTCGCGGTGGTGTAATTCGTATTGATAATAACTCAACGAAATCTACTTTAGTTGCTGAAGGGCCAAGTAAAAAACCAGAGCAATTAAAAGCCGGTTATTATTACCACGCTTCAGGTACTACAGGTTGGGATATTATTGTTAAGCCTATTAAATAACGAAATTTATCAATATCCAATTTAACGAGATATTGATATTGACGTTGAAAATTTGTGTGATCAGGGACATCAGATATCCGTCGACTAAAACATTATCTGGTGTCCTTTACTGTAATGTGCATTTATACACTTATTTAGGTGCTTTTTATGGGGGTACTTCACATTGGGCGAGGGTTTACGGCATTTTTCGCTAAGCCAACATTAATCTTATTTTATTTGTTCCCAGATCGTCATGCCTTGTCGTATGTTTTCTCATCAATTATAGAGTGATTTATCCGTAATTTATTGATTTAGATACATAACTAAACTTATATAGAGCTTTCTTATATAAAGTGGTATTCTTCTTTCATGTTTTCCTCAATATAAAACATACTGAATATAAAAAGGTTGTAAGGACTTAATAAATGACGACTATCGAAAAAATTGAACGCCAAATCAAAGAAAATCCCATCCTGTTATACATGAAAGGATCACCAAAATTACCAAGCTGTGGATTTTCTGCACAAGCCGTTCAAGCGATTTCTGCTTGTGGTGAGCGTTTTGCTTATGTCGATATTTTGCAAAACCCTGATATTCGTGCAGAGCTACCAAAATATGCTCATTGGCCAACTTTCCCACAATTATGGGTGGATGGTGAATTAGTCGGTGGTTGTGACATTATCTTAGAAATGTATCAGCGCGGTGAATTGCAGAAGTTATTAAAAGAGACTGCAGATAAATACCGTGGTGAAGAAGAAGCATAATCCCCATTGCGTTTTTCACCATGATTTAAATTGACCGTAATTAAAAAAAGAAGCCAGTGCATTATTTGTACTGGCTTCTTTTTTGTTGCTTTATATGGCACAGCCAAATACATAAGTTTGATTAGGGCGTTGGTAGTGGCCAACCACCTAATTTTTTCCAGCGGTTAACTAATTCACAAAACAGTAATGATGTACGATTTGTATCGTATAAAGCCCCATGAGCGAGTTTACTATCAAAGGGGATACCTGCAGTAATACAGGCTTTCGCTAAAATAGTTTGTCCTAGTACTAAGCCACTTAAAGCCGCAGTATCAAAAGTAGCAAAAGGGTGAAAAGGGTTACGCTTTAAACCTGCTCGCTCAGCTGCCGCCATAACAAAGCTATGATCAAAATTAGCATTATGAGCCACGATGATCGCACGGTTACAGTTGGCGTCTTTCATTCCTTTACGTACCATTTTAAAAATGGCGTGTAATGCTTCATATTCGCTGACAGCACCACGAAGAGGATTTGTAGGATCAATTCCGGTAAATTCTAACGCCGCTGGCTCTAAATTTGCGCCCTCAAAGGGGTCGACATGAAAATGCAATGTATTATCAGGTTTTAACCAACCTTGCTCATCCATTTTTAAAGTGATAGCAGCAATTTCAAGTAAGCCATCTGTTTTGGCATTAAATCCACCCGTTTCAACATCAATAACGACTGGATAGTAACCTCGAAAGCGGTTACATAATTCATTAGGGTTTATTTTATCAGGCATTAAACTGTACTTATCCGATGAAAATAGCACATCAGAAATTAATAATAATCAGGAACCAGAAAAGCAATACATGCCTTTCTGGTTTTACTAATATTTAGTTACCCAGTGCTTGACTGGCACTTTTGTTTTCGATTAATTCAATTTTATATCCATCAGGATCTTCTACAAAGGCGATAATTGTTGTACCACCTTTAACAGGGCCTGCTTCACGGGTAACGTTACCTCCCGCTTGACGGATAGCTTCACAAGTTGCAGCTACATCATCAACCCCTAATGCAACATGGCCAAATGCAGTCCCCATTTCGTAGCTAGTCACACCCCAGTTATAGGTTAATTCAATAACAGCACCGCTACTTTCATCACCATAACCAACAAAAGCCAACGAGTATTTATATTCCTCATTCTCACTGGTGCGTAGAAGTTGCATACCTAAAACTTTGGTATAAAAATCGATAGAGCGTTGTAAATCGCCTACACGGATCATGGTATGAAGTACTCGCATATAAACCTCTCGTGTTTGTTAAATATGACACCCGACAGTATAAACTGATGGTGTTGTACTATAACGCGTTACAGCCCTATAGTTCAATTTACGCTTTATTCATCAGTATTGTAGTAAATGGGCAGATAATATCTCTTTTTACTATACTCTATAGTAACAAATAATTGGGGAGAATAATCAATGCAAGAACAATTAGAATTCTTCGATATCCCAAGCCCTTGCATTGGTCGATGTGAATCTAATTTACAAGGGTATTGCATTGGTTGTTACCGTAGTCGTCAAGAACGCTTTAGTTGGTCAACGATGAGTCAACAGGAAAAACGAAATGTATTGAGACTTTGTCGACAACGATATTTAAGAGCTCAACAAAAAACAGTGTCTGAAACAGAAAAAGAGAATGAACAGCTGGATTTATTTTAAATTTATTATTTATTTTTAAATTTTAAAATAAAACTAACGTTTTAATATAATTTAATTAGTTTATTGATTGTATTTAGTTAGTTCATTTTATTTAATTTTCAAGGTAAATAATATTCATTGTAAATATTTGTTTTGTTAATGATTTTTAATTCCGTGAATTGTAAGGTTTTTTTGTTTTCTCGGCTTTCCTTGTAAAATAATAATGATTATTATGTAAAAAAATATAGATTAGTTTTTATAACAAGGTTATTCTTTATAGAGATTCATTCGTGGCGATAAATAAACATAATTGGATCTTAAAAATAATTCCCTATCTAATAAATAGGATTCTAATATTATAAAAATAAGATAAAGAGGTCGGCTCATCAATCAATAAATAATGTAATTTACAAAATAGTGTTTTTAAAGAACATATCTAAACTTTGTAAAAGCTGAAAGAAAAGCGAATTTAAGGAGGGATAAGTGGAATCAACATTAGGAGCTGATTTAGCGCGTTTAGTTCGATTATGGCGTGCCTTAATTGATCACCGACTCAAGCCATTAAAATTGACCCAAACTCATTGGGTAACGTTGTATAATATTAGTCAACTGCCTCCAGAACAATCTCAAATCCAATTGGCTAAAGCAATTGGTATTGAACAACCATCATTAGTGAGAACTCTCGATCAGTTAGAAGAAAAAAAACTGATTTGTAGACATACTTGTTCAAGTGATCGCAGAGCAAAGCGTATAACGTTAACAAAAGAATCAGAACCTTTTATTTCAGAAGTTTATGCAGTTATTGAGAAGACACGTCAAGAAATATTAAGTGGTATAAAGAAGGAAGAAATAGACAACTTGATTTATCTTATTAAAAAGCTAGAGAAAAATATAATTAGATTACATGACTAATTAAATTGGGCTAATTTACAGCAATTTTATTTCTAATGGTTTTATTTGTAATAATTCTATTTATTGTTTAATTTCAAAGGATTTATTATAATTCTACTAGAGGGTAGATAAGATGATTTTATCTATGAAGTCTATTGTTGCTCTTATAATAAAAGCGTTATCAATTAATAATTGATGATAAAAGGCGAGTGATTTTTATCATTAATTAAAGGTAGATAATGCAATGTTTGAATTAATTAATAAGTTATAAAACTGGTTATTATAAGTAAAATAATTTCTATTAATAAAACAGGCAACTAGAATGGTTGCCTGTTTTGCTTATCACACATCTCAAGTAAATAAACTTAGCGTGGAGAAACGGTGAGATTATTGCCGTTACCAATCACAGCAACACGTTGACCTTGTCTATAGGCAGTATTGTCTGCTTTTTGTACGACAACCACAGTTTTACCGCTATCTAAACGTACTTCCAATTGCACACCCTTGGTTGTGTTTAAAGCACCTTGTGCTTGTTGTCCAGCCATACCACCAGCAATAGCACCCGCTGCGGTTGCTAGGTTACGGCCTGTACCACCACCAATTGTATTACCTAATAAACCACCTAATACGGCACCACCGATAGCACCAAGAACATTTTCATCACTACCGGCTTGAATGTTTACTGCACGTACTGAAACAATGGTGCCATAAGTTACGTTTTGTGCTTGTTTAGCTTGACTTGCCGTATAAGTATCACCTGATAAAGAGCTTGTATTTACACAACCAGCCAGCGTTGTCACAGCAAAAAGACCAACAAGTAAATGCTTAAACATAATTACTCCTAATGGAAATCTGATAATAATTTTTCAGATTATATCAATTTAATTTAATATCAGTTATAGCTTATTTTTTGCATATGTCGACACTGATTTTAATCGTATACCTCTTACTATATAGTAAAGAGCGCAAGTAAACACAGAAGAGATTTCCGAAAAAAAGAATATAACATTATATGTTAAAAAGTTGCATCATCTTGATTATAAGGAAAAGGGCATGAAAGCAGGGCGATACATTGGTGTGATGTCTGGTACAAGTTTAGATGGTGTTGATGTGGTGTTGGCCGCCATTAGTAATAAACTGGTTGCTCAACAAGCCAACCATTTTTTACCTTATCCTCAAACCTTGCGTCAACGCATTTTAGCCGTTTGCCAAGGCCAACCTGTGACGTTGCATGAGTTAGGCTTATTAGATGCGCAACTGGGTGAACTCTATGCAAAAGCTATTATGGAATTATTAGCGAAAGCGCGATTAAGTGCTGCTGATATCACGGCGATAGGGTGTCATGGTCAAACAATTTGGCATGAGCCAGAAAGTGATATCCCGTTTACCATGCAAATTGGTGATAACAATAGAGTGGCTGCCTTGACAGGAATAACCACTGTCGGGGATTTTCGTCGTCGTGATATGGCATATGGTGGGCAAGGTGCACCATTGGTTCCTGCATTTCATCTTGCAGTATTAGGCCATCCTACAGAAAAACGCATTGTGTTAAATATTGGTGGTATTGCCAATATTTCGCTGCTATTACCTGGTGTTGCAGTGAAAGGATATGACACAGGCCCTGGCAATATGCTGTTAGACAGTTGGAACTGGGTTCATAATCAGACAGCCTATGATGATAATGGGCAATGGGCAGCAACTGGAAATGTGAATACCCAATTATTACAGGAAATGCTGGCAGACCCCTATTTTTCTCGTTCAGCGCCGAAAAGTACAGGACGAGAATATTTTAATACCCAATGGTTACATTATCATTTGGCTAAAGTACCCAATGTATTTCCAGAGGATGTACAGGCAACTTTAGTAGAGCTAACCGCTATCAGTATTGCACAGCAAGTACAACTCAATGGTGGATGTGAGCGTTTATTGGTGTGTGGTGGCGGGGCAAAAAACGGTCAAATTATGCATCGTCTTGCTAGTTTATTACCGGGTACAGAAGTCTCGTTAACGGACAAATATGGTCTTAGTGGCGATGATATGGAAGCATTAGCTTTTGCGTGGTTGGCCGCACGAACAATGGCAAATGAACCCGGCAATTTACCTTCTGTTACAGGGGCATCACGAGAAACAATTTTAGGGGCGATTTATCCTACAAATCCTCGATAAGCGTGATATGCTGAGCACAGTATCTCAAAAGAGAGAGTGAAAAATGACAGATCTGGATTTTATTGATGTTGCTGATCTTCGACGTGAATATATGAAAGGTGGATTACGCCGTCATGAATTAACCGAACAGCCATTAGTTTTATTTGAAAAATGGCTTAAGCAAGCTTGTGAAGCTCGCTTAAGTGATCCTACTGCCATGTGTGTGGCAACCGTTGATGAAAATGGACAACCTTATCAACGTATTGTGCTGTTAAAGCACTTTGATGAAAAAGGTTTAGTTTTTTATACCAACTTAGGTAGCCGTAAAGCGAGTCATTTAGAACATAACCAAAGAGTCAGTTTACTCTTCCCTTGGTATCCTTTAGAGCGACAAGTCTGTTTTTTAGGGAAAGCTGAGAAACTTTCAGCATTTGAAGTCGTAAAATATTTCCATAGCCGTCCTAAAGATAGCCAAATAGCAGCTTGGGCATCAAAACAATCTTCTCGCATTTCTGCCCGTGGGGTGCTTGAAAGTAAGTTTTTGGAGTTAAAACAAAAATTTCAACATGGAGAAGTACCTCTACCCAGTTTCTGGGGAGGATATCGAGTCACTTTTGACTCTGTTGAATTTTGGCAAGGTAGAGAAAATCGTCTACACGATCGCTTTATATACCAAAAATCACCAGAAGGATGGTCTATTGAACGTTTAGCACCTTAATTGGGCTAATAAATTTGTATCAAAAAGGCTTTTTCTACTGGTACTTAATGTAGTGGCGCTTTATGCTATACCACTTGTGTTTCACTTATATTTTAAATAGACAAAAACAATAAACCGATGGAGTCATTGATGTCTAGCAAGAACCTAATTACACAATTGCAGGAGCGTGGGCTTATCGCTCAGGTCACGGATGAGGCAGCTTTAGTGGAGCGTTTGGAGCAAGGTCCTATCGCTCTCTATTGTGGCTTCGATCCTACCGCTGATAGCCTGCACTTGGGGCATTTGGTTCCTTTGCTGTGTTTAAAACGATTCCAACTAGCCGGGCATAAGCCTGTGGCGTTGGTGGGTGGTGCAACGGGTCTTATTGGTGATCCTAGTTTTAAAGCCACCGAGCGCAAACTGAATACCCAAGATACTGTTCACGAGTGGGTAGAAAAAATTCGTAAACAAGTGTCACCTTTCTTAGATTTCGACCGTGGTGAAAACAGTGCGGAATTAGCAAACAACTATGACTGGTTTGGTCAAATGGATGTGCTAACCTTCCTGCGTGATATCGGTAAACACTTCTCTGTGAACCAAATGATCAACAAAGAAGCGGTTAAACAGCGTTTAAACCGTGACGATGTGGGGATCTCTTTTACTGAATTCGCTTATAATCTGTTACAAGCTTATGACTTTGCATCATTAAACAAAAACCTCGGTGTCGAGTTACAAATTGGTGGCTCAGATCAGTGGGGTAACATTACTTCGGGTATTGATCTAACTCGCCGTTTCAACCAAAAACAAGTATTTGGTATGACAGTACCTTTAATTACCAAATCTGATGGTACTAAATTTGGTAAAACAGAAGGTGGTGCTGTTTGGTTAGATCCGAAGAAAACGAGCCCATATAAATTCTACCAATTCTGGATCAATACCGCGGATGCGGATGTGTATCGCTTCTTAAAATTCTTCACTTTTATGAGCATTGAGGAGATTAATGCACTGGAAGAGGAAGATAAAAACAGCGGCCAAGCACCTCGCGCCCAACGTGTGTTAGCAGAACAAGTTACACGTTTAGTTCATGGTGAAGAAGGTTTAACTGCCGCTAAACGTATTACCGATAGCCTATTTTCAGGAGCTATTGCAGATTTAACGCAAGCTGATCTTGAACAATTAGCGCAAGATGGTATGCCAACTATTGAGTTAGAAAAAGGCAATGATTTACAACAAGCACTGGTCAATGCAGAATTAGTTCCTTCTCGTGGTCAAGCTCGTACAATGATTGGCTCTAACGCAGTATCTATTAATGGCGAAAAACAGGATAATCCTGAATACGTCTTTGAAGAAAAAGATTTCTTATTTGGTCATTATTCCATTTTACGTCGTGGTAAAAAACATTACTGCCTTGTTATCTGGAAATAATTGACAACAAAAGGGCAACAGTAGGTTGCCCTTTTTTGATAACAATAAATAAATGTGTATACCTCGCCTATGATAATAAAGCTTGGGTGTTGTGTGTATTCACAATAATCGGTTTATGTCATGAAAAATATACTCTCTATTCAATCTCATGTAGTTTTTGGTCACGCAGGTAATAGCGCAGCTGAATTTCCAATGCGCCGTATGGGGGTAAATGTTTGGCCTTTAAATACGGTTCAATTTTCCAACCACACACAATATCCAGAAAAATGGACGGGTTGTGTGATGTCGGCGGAGCATATCACTGAGATCGTTGATGGTATCGCTGCTATTGGTAAATTAGCACAGTGTGATGCGGTATTAAGTGGTTATCTTGGCTCGGCAGAGCAAGGCCGACGCATTGTTGATATTGTAAAAAAAGTCAAACAAGCTAATCCTAACGCATGGTACTTTTGTGATCCGGTTATGGGACATCCTGAAAAAGGTTGTATTGTGCCTCCAGAAGTTTCTGGCGTACTTTGTGAAGATGCCTTGCCCATCAGTGATATTATTGCACCCAACTTATTAGAACTTGAAACATTAGCTGGTGGCGCAACGCTGCATAATGTTGACCAATGTGTAAAAGCGGCGCGTCAATTATGCCAGCAAGGGCCTAAAATTGTATTAGTAAAACATTTATCACGAGCAGGCTTTCGTCATGATCGCTTTGAAATGTTACTGGTGACTGCAGAGCACAGTTGGCATGTGAGCCGACCGCTGGTTGATTTTGGTGAACGTCAACCTGTTGGTGTCGGGGATCTAACCAGTGGCTTAATGCTGGTGGATTTACTAAAAGGTGTTGAGCTAAAAACCGCATTAGAGCATGTTGCTGCTGCTGTTTATGAAGTGATGTTAAAAACTAAAGAGATGAATGAGTACGAGTTACAACTCGTCGCCGCTCAAGATCAAATGGTGCACCCAACCCATAACTTCTGTGCAACGCAGTTAGATTAATCATATTATTAATATAAAGCGAAAGCGGAAGTCATTAATTTCCGCTTTTTATGTTTATTAATAATATAGCAACTTACTCTTTTATTAATCCTTCCGTGACTAGTGCACTATGCACATTAGGGCGTTGTGCAATACGTGCTAGATAGTCTTGTAAATGGCTTAAGTCGGTTAAATCTAGCGCCACATGAGGTGCCCATTGACTTAACGTAAACAGATACGCGTCCGCCACAGTAAAGTGATCACCACAAACACATTTTTGTTTGCTTAGTACATCATTAATATAAACAAATTTACTTTTTAGTTTGTTTTTTACCACAGGGAGATAACTTTCAGGTGTATCAGATGAAAATAGAGGGCTGTAGCCTTTATGAACTTCACTGGCAAGAAAGTTTAGCCACTCAATTTGATGATAACGTTCTAATGCTTTTGGTGGGGCAATAAGATTTCTATCTGGCTTCAGATCGGCAAGATACTGCACAATAGCAACACCCTCCGTTAAAATATCACCATTATCTAATTGAAGAACCGGAACTTGCCCTTTAGGGTTGATGGCAAGAAAATCTTTCCCTGACTCCGTTTTTTTGGTGCGTAAATCAATGCGCTCAATAGAAAAGTCGAGACCCGTTTCACGTAGAACGATATGAGGAGAAAGCGAGCAACTACCTGGCGTGTAGTACAATTTCATCTTAAATAACTCCCTATCAATAAGTGGTGATACCCGTGAAGATAAGAAATACCCTCACTAACATTAGATAATAAGGCGTTATAAGAATTTAGCAAACGCAAATCTGGCAAATAAAATAGGCTTTTGTAAATCTGTGAACAGTACAACTTATTCATGAAAAAAGAAAACCTCGAAGCGGTTCGAGGTTTTCAGAAAGAATGCAATGAAATAAAGGGAAATTATTTCAACTCTAATTCATTCATTGCGGCAATACTAAAACCACCGTCTACGTGAATGATTTCACCAGTGATCCCACCCGATAAGTCAGAGCATAAGAAAGCTGCAGTATTACCCACATCTTCAGTAGTGACTGTGCGACGCAAAGGGGTGACAGATTCGCAATGATTTAACATTTTACGGAAATCTTTGATACCAGATGCCGCTAAGGTACGAATTGGACCTGCAGAGATACCGTTAACACGAATACCTTCAGGACCCATAGCATTTGCCATATAACGTACGTTTGCTTCTAGAGATGCTTTAGCTAACCCCATCACATTATAGTTAGGAATTGCACGCTCAGCACCGAGGTAAGTCAGCGTTAATAATGCAGAGTTTGGATTTAACATTGCACGGCTTGCTTTTGCCATTGCAACAAAGCTATATGCACTGATGTCATGGGCAATTTTAAAGCCTTCACGAGTGACAGCGTTAACATAGTCGCCATCTAATTGGTCAGCAGGTGCGAAACCGATAGAGTGAACAAAACCATCATATTTAGGCCAAACTTTTGCTAGCTCTGCATACATTGCGTCAATGCTTTCATCTTTTGACACATCACACTCTAATACGATGTTAGAATTTAATGAGGCTGCAAACTCTTCAACGCGAGGTTTGAGTTTTTCATTCTGATAAGTAAAAGCCAGTTCAGCGCCTTGATCATGCATGGCTTTGGCAATACCATAAGCAATTGATAATTTGCTCGCAACACCAGTAATCAGAATGCGTTTGCCGGTCATAAAGCCCATAGCTGTATCCTTGTTTGTTCGTAAATTGCGATAATAACATCATGCAGAATTTTATTTATCTGTTAGGTTATCACGCTTATTGTTAATAAATCGTGGCTGATTCTACCACGACATTTGTAAATTTGTTTAATTTCCCTTGCACCTCCGAGGAGTTGAAGGAAAAAGGTGAAATAATAAACAATTAATATGGTGTTAATGTTGTTTAATATTAAGGTAAATCTTGTCGCCAAGCTTCTGCCGTAAGTGCTTCCCCAAAATGACTAGCCACTAATCGACGTGTCACTTCATGTAAAGGCGATGCTAATACCTCAGCGGTGTTACCACGCTCGACCACTTCACCATTATCCATCACCATGACTTTATCACTAATATGCTTAGTCATTCCTAAATTTTGTGTCACATAGATATAGGCAATTTCATGTGTCTCTTGTAGCTCTAACATCAAATTAATAATTTGTGAACGTAAAGACATATCTAAAGAGGCAATAGCTTCATCCGCTATAATCACCTGTGGCTGTAAAATAAGAGCACGAGCTAAGGCGATCCGCTGGCGTTGTCCTGAGGCAAACATATGTGGATAGTAATTAGCATGTTCTGGTAATAGTCCCACTTGCCGCAAAGTTTGATAAATGCGTTTTTCTCGCTCTATGCCACTAAGTTCGGTATTAAGTCGTAATGGTAAATCTAATGTTTGCCCAATACGCTGACGTGGATTGAGTGAGTTTGTGGGATCTTGAAATATCATCCGAATGCGTTGACTACGATAAGAATAATCGCCAAAACTTAATTGATGACCGTTTATAAAAATATCACCACCCGTTGGCTCTGTAACGCCGGATAACATTCTAGCTAATGTTGATTTACCTGAACCATTAGCGCCAATAATCGCCAGTGTTTGCTTCGGTTCAAGAGTGAAACTCACCGGTTTTACCGCTTTCAACTGCTGGCGATGGAATAATCCTGTACGGTAACGAAATGTTTTTGATAAGTTTTTGACTTCAAGTAATTTATCGAACATCTGTCGTCTCCACATTTAATGGGAAATGACAAGCCACCGCATGATTTTTAAATGCACGTAATCGAGGTGCTTCAATACATTGACGTTGTGCATAAGGACAACGAGGGCCTAAACGGCACCCAACAGGTAGGTGCTCTAAAGAGGGGATCGCACCGGGTAGCGTATTTAAACGGCTTTTATGAGGCAAAGAGTTAGTAAAATCAGGAATAGAGCGGATAAGGGCTTGTGTATAAGGATGATAGGGGGTAACCAATAGTTCTTCAGGTATGGCGGTTTCCACGGTCTGACCACAATACATGACCGTAATTTTACTGGCTAATTTACTCATCCACTGCAAATCATGGCTAATTAATAAAATAGTCATATTATTATTTTGATTTAAACGGGTGAGTAAACGAAATATTTGTGTTTGCGTTGCCGGCTCCATCGCATTAGTTGGTTCATCGGCAATCAGTAAACGGGGTTGGTTAGCAATGGCAATGGCTATCATCACTTTTTGGCATTCACCCTCGGTTAACTCATAAGGATAGCTACGCATGATATCTTTATGATCTTTAATACCAACCCGATGAAGTAACTCAATTGCACGGCGTTTTCGCCAATGAAAACGTTGCCACCAGTGGCCTTTAAATGTCCAACCCGGGATTGCTTGAATAAGCTGATGCTCAATTTTGGTCGCCGGATCAAGACAAGATTGAGGCTCTTGGAAAATCATCGACACATTATGACCAATTACCCGACGACGTGCTCTTGGTGACAATTTAAGTAAATCAATATCATCGAACCGAAAGCGATCCGCAGTCACTTTAATATTATCTTTCGTCACGCCACAAATTGCCTTAGCGATCAAACTTTTTCCGGAGCCAGATTCACCGACTAAACCTCTCACCTCTCCCTCACTGAGGGTAATGGAAACGCGATCTACCGCTTTTACTGGGCCATCGGGCGTCATAAATTCAATAGTTAGGTTGCGTATGTCTAATAACGGCATTATTCCACCCCCTCATTAATGGCACGTTGTAAGCCATCCCCTAATAAATTGACAAGTAATACACTGATCATAATGGTGGCTCCGGGGATAAGGACTGTCCAAGGTGCAGCATAGATTAACTCTAGGGAATCGCCGAGCATCGCCCCCCATTCAGGTGAAGGTAATTGAGCGCCTAAATTCAGAAAACCTAATGCCGTGATATCTAATATTGCGATAGAAAAAGCCCGAGTTAATTCAGAAACCAATACTGGGGTAATATTCGGCAATACGGTATACCATAAAATAGAGATATTTGATGCACCATCAAGACGCGAGGCAATAACGTACTCTTTATTTAATTCATCATTTACCGCTGAATAGATCATTCTCACTAAGCGGGGGAGTAGTGCTAGCCAAATTGCTATCATGGCGTGCTCTAAACTTGCCCCTACAAAAGCGACCACAATAATGGCTAATAAGAGTGATGGAATGGATAACAGTGTATCTAAAATATGATTTAACACTGCGGATTTTAGGCCATGGGTCATTCCTGCAAGGCAACCCATAATTAACCCCATCAGTGTCGCCGCAAAGGTGACAATAAAAGCGCCACCAAAGGTCATACTCGTACCAATTAAAATACGGCTAAAGACATCGCGCCCTAAATCATCAGTACCAAAAAAGAAGGTGACATTACCGTTTTGATACCAAGAAGGCGGTGTTAATTGATGACCGAAGAATTGTTGATCGAGTGCATAAGGCGCAATATAAGGACCAACAATACTTAATATTAACAGAAAGATAACACCATAAAAGCCCACCATGGAGAGAATATCTTTAGAAAAACATTGCCAAATCACCGCGGCTGGTGATGGTGTTTTTTTCTCTTTATAAAACTGGCTATCTAAAGGCATATCCCACCTTGTGTTTCATTGGATTACTCATCGCACCGACAATATCTGATAACACATTGACGATGATAACCATTGAACCAACAACCATAACACCGGCTGAAATAGCCGAATAGTCTTGTTGGCGAATGGCCGTTACTAGCCAACGGCCTAATCCTGGCCAGTTAAAAACAATTTCGGTCACCATCGTCAGTGTTAACATGGTAGAAAACTGTAAGCCTAATTTGGGAATAATAGGGGGTAATGCATTGTGTAGAATATGACGGCGAATAATAGTAAAGCGTGATAAGCCACGGGTTGCCGCTGCTTTCACATAATTCTCAACCATGATCTCTTCTGTACTATTACGCATCAACCTAATGACTTCCGTAGTAGGAGCAATAGCTAGTGTAGTCACGGGTAGAATTAAATGTTGTAAAACGTTTATGATCATCTGTTGACGATAAGGCGAATCCGATAGCCAAGCATCAACGACTGCGATCCCCGTTATAGGCTGTAAGTTATACAGTAAATCAATACGGCCTGAAACAGGTAGCCAACCTAGCTTTAATGAAAAGAAAAGCGTCAGTAATAATGCAAGACCAAAGACCGGAACTGAAAAGCCCAAAAGTGCGAGATGACTAATAAAAGTATCTGCAGGTTTATTGCGCCATACACCCGCGATGATCCCCGCAGGAATGCCGATAAGCAGGGCAAAGATAAATGCCAGTGCACATAACTCCATAGTGGCAGGGAATGCTTCAATAAGTTGTGCTTTAATGGGTTCGCCATTAATTGAAGAAATTCCAAAATCAAAATGGAACATATTGTGGGTATAAAAAAAGTAGGCATCAAATAAAGAAGCACCACTTAACGGCCCATTGGGTGTGTAATAGCTGAGACTAAAACTCACCAGTGACAAGAAAAAGAGCGTCACAATTAATAACAGTAAGCGACGTATCGAGTAGATAATCATGGGTTTGTTGTAGCCTCTTGGTTGTGACTATCCTCATCAACTTCTGCTTCGCGATACACACCGGCAAAAGAAGCGTTACCAAATGTACTTAATACAAGTCCTTTAATATCATAACGATAAGCCTGCATACGTAAAGAATTAGCTAATGGTAAAACCGGTAGCTCTTGCGCTAAAATATCTTGTGCTTGGTGATAATAGTCTATACGAGAGGCCAGTTGTTGGCTATAAAGCGCCTGTTGTAGCACATTGTCAAATGCCGGTGAGCACCAATGACTTAAATTGGTTTGCGAACTAATAGCCGCACAACTAAATAATGGGCGGAAAAAACTATCGGGGTCGTTACTGTCCGTTGACCATCCTGATAAAGTCATATCATGAGTTCTATCCATCAAACTGGTTTCTTGATAGCGACCTTCTATAGGTCGAATATTCATTTGAATACCTACTTGAGCTAAATCAGCTTGAATTAACTCAGCCATTTTTAACGGGCTGGGATTATAAGATTGCGGAGCGCTGGGAACCCAAAGATTTAATTTAAGTCCTTCAAGTCCCAACTCTTTTAATATTTGCTTCGATTTTTCAGGGTTATATTCGGTAATTTTAGCGCGATTATCATAAGCCCAAGAGGCACGAGGTAAAACCGATGCGGCTGTTTCAGCCGTACCGTAATAAATAGATCCCATTAGTCGTTCATTATTAATCGCATAAGCGATGGCTTGACGCACTTTTAGATCGTTAAACGGTGGCTTATTAGTATTAAACGCAAGATAAGCAATATTCATTCCTGAACGTAATGTAAGGCGTAAACGAGGATCATCACGTAAGACCTTTAATTGGCTTGCCGCAGGATAGGCCAAAACATCACACTCTCCCGTTAAGAGTTTAGATATACGTCCAGTACCGCCTGCTCCCGTGTCTATAACCACTTGTTGCATTTTGGGCTGACCTTTCCAGTATTGCTCATTTCTCAGTAATCGAACAAATTGGCCTGGCTGAAATTCATCAAGGTAAAAAGGCCCTGAGCCTACAGGTTTCCAATCAAGTTGCGATTGATTACCCGATTTTTCAAGGTTACTGGCATATTCTTCTGAAAGGATAGGCGCATAATGGGTTGCTAAATGCCATAAAAAAGAAGCATCAGGAGATTTTAGATTAAATTCAACGGTGTATTTGCCTAACTTTTTAATTGATTTGATATTATCCGCCAAACTTAAACTATCAAAATAGGGGTATTTACCACCATTAACTTGATTATAAGGATTATTGGCAGAAAACATGCGCTCAAAACTAAAGATAACATCGTCTGCGGTGAGTTTACGTGTAGGCGTAAACCAAGGTGTTGTCTGGAATGACACATTTTTACGCAAATAAAAGCGATAAGTTGCGCCATTATCGAGAGACTCCCAACGTGCAGCAATTTCTGGGATCAAACGATAGGTATAAGGGTCAACATCTAAAAGACGATCGTAAAGTTGCGCGGCTAGGGGATCAATAATTAATCCACTGCTCGAAAGTTGAGGATTAAAGGTATTTACACTGCCATCAACACAATAGACAAAGCCATTTTGATGAATGTTTGTAGGCTCTTGCGCGACAGATAGCTCTGTAGCTTTGGTAGCTATCTCTGCCATACAAGTCATACTTATTGAAGCCAGTAGCATAGTACTAATAAGTAAAATAGGGCGCATAATTATGTCTTTTAGATAAACGATTTGGCTATTGTAACTTAAAAAACTGGCTAGCCCAAAATTGTCAAAAAAAACAAATTGAGAAAAATTCTCAATAAAAAGCTTTACAAACGCTAATGATAAAGATTATCATCCGTATTGTCCTTTGGCGATAGAGGTTTTTCGCACAAGGGCACGACATTGCTCACATTGCTTCCAGTATTATTTTACTAGCCAGCTCGGGTGCTGGCTTTTTTTTTTTGTCTGTATTTAATTCTGTCTTTGCTCATCTTATTTACAAAACTAGACCGACAATTTTATGTGATGTTTTTTTATTAATCCGCGTAATTGATCATAGCTCAATGCTAATTTTTCTGCCGCCATCTTCTGGTTATAACGACTCTCTTTCAATGCTTGCTCTAATAAGTTTTTTTCTGTGCTATGTTGCCACTGGCGTAAATCTAGCGGTAATGGCGGTAATGAAAAGATCATCTCCTTTTGAGGCTGAGGTTGCTCAGCTATGGTTGAAGACGAAAAGCGCGCAAAAGGGTTGATAATAATATTATCCAGTTCACGCTCACTGGTGCCATGGCGATAAACAGAACGTTCAACCACATTTTTTAGTTCGCGAATATTCCCCGGCCAACGGTAATCTAAAAGAATTTGGTGGGCATTGTCACTAAAACCGGGAAAAAAGGGCAACCCTAACTCTTGGCACATAGCAATCGCAAAGTTTTCAGCCAGTAGCATAATATCGGCTTTACGCTCTCTTAAAGGGGGCAGGCGAATTACGTCAAAGGCCAATCTATCCAGTAAATCAGCACGAAATTTACCCTCGTCCGCCATTGCCGGTAGATCTGCGTTAGTGGCACAGATAAGGCGCACATCGACATGCAGCGATTGACTACCTCCCACTCGTTCTAAATGGCCATACTCAATAACGCGTAGCAACTTTTCTTGCACCAGCATCGGTGCAGTGGCTAGCTCATCAAGAAAAAGAGAGCCGCCATCGGCACGTTCAAAACGTCCTTGATGGCGGTTTTTCGCTCCGGTAAATGCCCCCGCTTCATGACCAAACAGCTCTGAATCAAGCAAATTATCGTTTAATGCCGAACAGTTAATGGAAATAAATGGTCCTTGCCACCAAGGTGATAAATAGTGTAATCGATGGGCGATAAGCTCTTTACCTGTACCACGTTCACCAATAATCAATACTGGTTTTTTGAGTTGAGCGAGGGCTGAGGTTTGTTCTAAAACATCGATAAAATGACTATCAACACCAATTATTGTCTCTAAATTCTCTTGCATTGGTTAAAATCACCATATTGAGGTATTTCTCACCAGTCTATCAGTAGTGTAAAAAATAGGCGAGGAAAAATAAAATGTTATTTATTAATGTGTTAAGTTATTTTGAAAAGTTGGCACGCAAATTGTATTAACTATAGCAACTGGGCGTTATTGTTAATAACGCTATTTAATCAACACTCAAGGCTATTATTTATCATAGCTATTAAGGATAACATCATGGGTATATTTTCACGTTTTGCTGATATTATTAATGCCAACATCGCATCTTTGCTGGATAAAGCAGAAGATCCTGAAAAAATGATCCGCTTAATGATCCAAGAAATGGAAGACATGTTAGTTGAGATCAGAACAACTTCTGCACGCACGCTAGCAGAGAAAAAAAGCTTAGAGCGTCGTATTGAGCAAGCAGAAAAACAAATTAAAGATTGGCAAGATAAAGCGGAACTCGCGCTGATTAAAGATAAAGAAGATTTAGCACGTGCGGCGTTAATTGAAAAACAACGTGTTGCTTCAATGTGCGATACCTTAAAACACGAACTAATTATCATTGATGAAACATTAGATCGCCTCAAAGGTGAAATCAGTGAATTAGAAAATAAACTGACAGAAACGCGTGCTAAACAGCAATCATTAGTGGTTCGCCACCAAGCTGCAAACTCTTCACGTCAGGTTCGTCGTCAATTAGATAGCGGTAAAATGGATGCGGCAATGGCGCGCTTTGAACAATTTGAGCGTCGAATTGATCATATGGAAGGCGAAGCGCAAAGCTATGGATTAGGTAAAGAAAAATCATTAGAACAACAGTTTGCTGAACTGAAAGCCGATGATGAAATTAGCGCGCAATTAGCGGCATTAAAAGCTAAAATCAATACTAATAAAGAGTAACAGCAAGCGTAATAACCATCTTATAAAGGATATGTAATGGGCTATATATTTCTGGGAATACCACTGACAATTTTTGTGTTATTTATTCTTCCTATTTGGTTATGGTTGCACTATAACAGCCAAAAAGGGGGAGGGAAGGTTCAGTTAACCCAACAAGAAATGCAGCGACTGAGCGCGCTGGTGGATAAAGCTCAGCAAATGCAGGAACGCATTAAGACATTAGAAGATATTCTTGATGCAGAACATCCTAACTGGAGGCAATCATAATGACGATGCAGAGCAAATCATTGTATCGCTTGCCACAAGAAGGCATGATCCGTGGCGTATGTGCTGGGCTTGCCCATTATTTTAATATTCCTGTGCTATTAGTCAGGGTTATTGCGGTGATTGCACTCTTTGCTGGTTTTTTTGGCTTAACCATTGTTGTTTATCTTGTTTTAAGTTTCTTTATGGAGCCTGCACCTGATAATTATAACCAACATCAGGAACAGCAAGAGGATTTAAAAGCTATTTTAAAAGAAGTGGATAGTCAATTAACAAAAGGTGAAAAACGTTTACAACAAATGGAACGTTATATTACTTCTTCGACTTATCAGCTCAATAAACGCTTTCAAGATTTATAATTTTCTTGCCACTTAATCTAATATGACGCTCCAATACTAGGAGCGTCTTTATTTGGATATAAACCATTTGCTTATTAAGGAGGAATGATGAATTCCACTTTGATACCGACAACCGTTAAAACAAATAAACTCACTAAATGGGCGAAAAAAGGGGTAACATTTGCTTTAATGTTATTAACTTTATTTGGGCCAGCCGCAATAACCGGCGGTATATTAAAACGTGTGAGTTATAAACCGTTACGTTGGTTGGTTCTATTGATAGCTGAGCCTATGATAAAAATGGGGCTAGATAAGTTATCGCGTCACGTGTCTTGGGAGAAACATGAAACGCTTACAAAATGAACTAACTGCACTGATTAATCGAGGCGTAGATAGGCATTTACGCCTCGCTGTTACAGGGTTAAGCCGCAGTGGTAAAACAGCTTTTATTACCTCTTTAGTCAATCAACTCACCAATGTACATAGTGGGGCGCGTTTACCTTTATTTTCTGCGGCACGCAACCAACAGTTATTAGGGGTTAAACGTATACCGCAACATAACTTAAGTATTCCACGCTTTACTTATGATGAAGCTATGGAGTCACTTTACCATACGCCTCCTAGCTGGCCTGTTCCCACTAAGGGGGTCAGTGAAATACGTTTGCAATTACGCTATCGCTCTCATGAGTCTTTAACGCGTTTTATAAAAGAGACTTCATCGCTCTATTTAGAAATTGTTGATTATCCCGGTGAATGGTTACTTGATTTACCTATGCTTGAGCAAGACTATTTTGAATGGTCTGAGCAGATGAATAGAATTAATCAACAACGAACGGCACCTGTGCAACAGTGGCAGTCGTTAATAAAAAAATGTGATCCCTTTGCCCCTGCTGATGAAACGCTGTTAGCCGAGATCGCCGCAGCTTATACTGAATACTTATTAGCCTGTAAAAAACAGGGACTACATTTTATTCAACCGGGACGCTTTGTTTTACCGGGGGAATTATCCGGTGCACCTGTTTTACAATTTTTCCCTTGGGCTGACTTAACGCAATACGATAGTGCTAAATTAAAAAATGCCGATAAAAAAACCAATATTGGTATGTTAAAAAAGCGCTATGAATATTATGGTCAACATATTGTAAAAGGATTTTATCGCGACCATTTTCAAGGGTTTGACAGACAAATTGTCTTAGTTGATTGCCTACAACCCCTAAATCAAGGTGTGGATGTTTTTAATGATATGAGACAAGCGCTCACACAATTAATGCGCAGCTTTCATTATGGCAAACGAACCTTATTAAGACGTTTATTCTCCCCCTGTATTGATAAACTGCTATTTGCAGCCACTAAGGCTGACCATATCACGCCAGATCAGCATGAAAATTTAGTCTCTTTGTTACAGCAACTTATTCAAGATGCGAAACAGAATGCTATTTTTGAAGGAATAAGCATTGATTGTATGGGGCTTGCTTCTATTGCTGCGACAGAAAGTGGCATTGTCGATCATCATGGTGAAAAAATTCCAGCCGTAAAAGGCTACCGACTAACGGATAATCAGCCGCTTGTTTATTTTCCTGGAGAAGTTCCTAAGAGATTGCCTGAAAAGGCATTTTGGCAAAAGCAAGGATTTAGTTTTGAATCTTTCCGGCCTCAACAAATATCGAGAGACAGTGCCGTTCCCCATATTCGTATGGATAGTGCCTTGGAGTTTTTATTAGGGGATAAGCTAAAATGAATGAGCCATTAAAATCACGTATTGATTTTAAACAATCAACCTTACAAAACGAAGAAATCAGCTTAAAAAAAGGGCTTGATTTCAATCAAGATGAACAATTTGTTCCCTACAATCCGCAATTAGAGGCACAGGAAAATGAAGGGCGTTTAGAAGGTGAGATCCAATCGGCCCTAAAGCCTAGAAAAAGTTTATGGAAACGCTTAATAACAGTGGCGAGTACTATTTTAGGCGTTAGTGTTATTGCTCAAGCGGGACAGTGGATCTATCAATCATGGATAAATTCTGATTGGATTGCTTTAGGCGCAGCCAGTGCGGGAGGACTAATTGTTATTGCGGGTATGGGATCGGTAATTACTGAGTGGCGTCGTATTTATCGTTTACGGCAACGGGCTGACGAGCGTGATAAAGCGAGAGAATTACTCTATAGTCATGCAATAGGGAATGGGCGCCCTTTTTGTGAAGATTTAGCTAAACAAGCAGGGATTAATTCACAACATCCTGCTTATATTCGTTGGCAAAGTACATTACATGATACGCATAACGATAGAGAAATTTTAGAATTATATAGCCAATTAGTACAACCGATTTTAGATAAGCAAGCACGGGCTGAAATTAGTCGTTCTGCTGCGGAATCAACCCTTATGATTGCAGTAAGTCCATTAGCAATGGTGGATATGGCGTTTATTGGTTGGCGAAATATTCGGTTAATTAATCGTATTGCACAAATATATGGTATTGAACTTGGTTACTATAGCCGACTAAAGCTATTTCGCTTGGTACTCGTCAATATTGCGTTTGCTGGGGCGACTGAATTAGTGAGAGAAGTGGGAATGGATTGGCTTTCACAAGATTTGGCTGCTCGGTTATCCACGCGTGCCGCTCAAGGCATTGGCGCTGGATTATTAACTGCCCGATTGGGAATTAAAGCAATGGAGTTATGCCGTCCATTACCCTGGATTGATAATAAGCCTAAATTGAGTGACTTTAGAAAAGAGCTTATCGGTCAATTAAAAAATACATTAGGTAATAAGAAGAAAGAGTGAGTTATCTATCAATATATTCTTGAATTCAATATAAATTGAATAGCCTCAACAATAAGTATTATTGTTGAGGTTTTTTTATCGCTAAATTAATTGTTAGTGTATATAAAAGTGATGTGTGTATGGGCAAGGAAATAATTTATTTCTATCAAAAAATATACATTTTATTGTTGTAAAGTTAGTTGGTATTACATTGGTAAAAAATAGTTATAAGTAAAGATTAATAGCTTTAAGGTATTTAATTAACTTATTGTATTTATTTGATTTTATTTTTTTTAACATTTAGCTAACGTTTTTTCTTTTTTTGATAGTAAAGCTTATCTACTTTAGTATGATAAATAGCGTCAAGATAATATAAATGTATAACTGCCATGATGTTTAATATTAAATTATTAGCTGGTTAGTATTTTATATAATAGTGTTTTTATATTAGTTTATATCTAAAGTACGAGGAAAGAAAAATGAAGATTGAAATAATAAAAAAACTTTCAAAACAAAGACGCAAATTTTATATTGGTTCTTCTTTGAATATTACTCATATTAACCGTCAACTGGCCTTTTTAACGCCTATTTTGGATGATGCAATTGATAAAATAAAATATGCACAACAAAAGCAAGCTCTATTATCACCAATTAAAGAAACGGCACAGATCTTTGAGTATGTAAAAAACAATAATAAAAAGAAAGCAGCGATATATGCACTAGATTATCTCATTTTTTGTTTTTCTCATGGTTGTTGCACAATCAAAAAATTTATAAGAAGAGAACTTATGTTTTTATTGGAAAGGATCAAGCATTTTATCGCTTATGAGTTAAAAGAGATCATTCAACCTTCAACATTTTTCTGTTTTAATTTTTTAAAAGCGTTAAAAAAGCATTTATAATCAAAATATCACCTCTTTTGTGTAAAAATAAATGCCAATAGTGTCAACTTTTGCTGACAAAGCCCTTTATTTAATTGATATTAATGTATAATATCAGCAATTAGTTCAGGGGCACTCAGTATTAAGAAGGTTTAAAATGCGCTTAGAAGTTACCTGTAAAGATCGCATCGGGTTAACCCGCGAATTACTCGATCTGCTTGTATTAAAAAATATCGATTTGCGTGGAATTGAAATCTTTCCTATTGGTCTTATTTATCTAAATTTTTCGCAAATCGATTTTAATATATTTCAACCTTTAATGGCTGAAATCAGAAGAATTGAGGGGGTTATCGATGTTCGTACTGTGGCTTTTATGCCATCAGAGCAAGAGCATCGAGCTATGTGGACACTATTAGAATCAGTACCTGTCCCTGTCTTTTCTATTAATACTAAAGGTCAAATTAAGTTATTAAACCCAGCTACACGACATCTGTTTGAATTAGATGAAAATGATAAAAATGAAAAATCTTTTAACCAACTGATACCTAACTTTAATATCCATCGCTGGTTAGAACAAAAAGATCCTCATGCTGAAATTATCTCCATCAAATTAAAAAAACAACATTTTGATATGGAGATTGTGCCAATAAAACTGACTGATGATAATCAGTTTAATCATTGTGTTGGTGCGCTTATTTTATTGAAATATCGCGGAATAATTCATGAGCATCCGAAATTAATTGTTAATGATAATTCGGGGTTTGAACAAGTTATTGCTGTTAGCACCCCTATGAAACAATTAGTTGAACGCGCTAAGAAAATGGCAAAAATGGATGATCCTTTATTATTAGTGGGGGATACGGGGACGGGCAAAGATCTATTTGCTAAAGCTTGCCACTTATTAAGTCCTCGAGCCAGAGAGCCATTTTTAGGTCTTAACTGTGCCTCTATGCCTGATGATGTGGTTGAAAGTGAGTTATTTGGTTATGCGGCAGGTGCATATCCTAATGCTATCGAAGGTAAAAAAGGCTTTTTTGAACAAGCCAATCGAGGCACTGTTTTGCTGGATGAAATTGGCGAAATGTCGCCACAAATGCAAATTAAACTCCTGCGTTTTTTAAATGATGGTACTTTCCGTCGTGTTGGTGAAGAGCACGAAGTTAAAGTTGATGTTCGAATAATTTGTGCAACACAAAAAAACTTATGGGAATTAGTACAAAAAGGGCTATTTAGGGAAGATCTCTACTATCGACTTAATGTATTGACATTAACTCTACCACCGTTGCGGGAAAGAAAAGCGGATATCATGCCGTTAGCACTGCATTTTATTAATCAATATTGTTTAGAGCAGAAAGCATCAAAACCTGTTATTTCCCCTGATTTATCTGCTTATTTAGTACAATATGGCTGGCCCGGTAATGTTCGTCAATTAAGAAACACAATTTATCAAGCCATGGCTCAGTTAGTAGGCAATACATTGCGACCTCAAGATATCGCCTTGCCTGAGCATACTGCGGATACTTTATTTGATGAAGATTTGCTTGAAGGCTCGCTAGATGAAATGACTAAGCGATTTGAAGCTTCTATTTTAAGGCGTTTATATCGTGATTATCCAAGTACACGTAAACTGGCTAAACGTTTAGGTATTTCTCATACCGCGATCGCAAATAAATTACGTGAATATGATTTAACAAGTAAAAAAGCGGATAAAACAGAGAAGTAATATTATATTACAATGTGTTAATGGTTTTTATTTAAATAAACGGGCTATATTAGTAGCCCGTTTGTTTTTTACATTACTCGGTATGAATAACGTTATTGTCAATTATTTTAGTACAGCTAATGCTGCGTCATAATTAGGTTCAGTGGTGATTTCATCAACTAATTGGGTGTAGATAACGTTGTTACTTTCATCAAGTACAATCACAGCACGGCTAGTTAATCCCGCTAAAGGACCTGACGTAATCGCGACACCGTAGTTTTCTTTAAATTCCGCACCACGCATTGTTGATAATGTGACAACATTATCTAAACCTTCAGCACCGCAAAAACGTGCTTGTGCAAAAGGTAAATCTGCTGAAATACACAGTACAACGGTATTATTTAATTCGTTGGCGACTTTATTAAATTGGCGAACACTCGCTGCACAAACACCAGTATCTACACTTGGGAAAATATTTAATACTTTACGTTTGCCGGCAAATTGCGCTAAAGAAACATCATTTAGATCTTTACCTACTAAAGAAAAATCGGCTGCCTTTTGGCCTACAGTGGGGAAGTTTCCAGCTAAAGTCACCGCATTACCTTGTAAAGTCACTTGATGTGCCATTGTTGTTCTCCTTTGTTACTTATTGAACTAACCATTATTAATACTAAATTATTAACGATAATATTCGTTAATGCGTAACCATGATTAAAATTTGTCTACATCTCTAAAATAAAAGAGTGAAAACGGTAAAATTGATAAAATTTTTGCAATCAGTGATTGTGCCTTTTTATCAGGCTTTTATAATTATTAAGTTAACTCGCTTATAGACTACAGGACGAAACAGACATGCGCAAAATATTCGTTATATCATGTGCACTTGTCGTTCAAGGATTGCTCATATCACAGGCTAATGCGGCAGTGGTGCCATCAGGAACGATACTCGACAAAAAACAGGAAGTAGTGCGACATTTAAAAGATGAACCCGCATCACTTGATCCCATTAATGCCGTAGGTTTAACGGAGGCTCAAGTTCAACGAGACTTATTTGAAGGATTAGTGATAGAAGATGAGCGAGGGCGTCCCATTCCTGGAGTGGCACAATCATGGCGAACAGAAGACAACCGGGTTTGGATTTTTACATTACGTGATAATGCTAAATGGTCAAATGGCGAAAAGGTGACGGCTTCTGACTTTGTTTATAGTTGGCAAAGATTAGTTGATCCAAAAAATCTTTCTCCTTTTGCTTGGTATGCAGCCCTAGCTTCTATTGAGAATGCCCAAAAAATTATTGATGGTAAATTAAAACCAACCGCGTTAGGTGTGGAAGCCATTGATGAAAAAACGTTAAAAGTTACCTTAGAACGACCTGTTCCTTATTTCCCTAGTTTAGCGACCAATTTTTCACTTTATCCTGTACCTAAACACACAATCGAAAAATATGGTTCAGAATGGATCAAAGTAGGTAATTTAGTCGGCAATGGGGCTTTTATACTAAAAGATCGCGTTGTGAATGAGAAAATTGTGTTAACGCCAAACCCTTACTATTGGGATCACCACAATACGGTGTTAACCAAAGTCACTTTTGTGCCTATTAATCATGAATCACAAGCGACTAAACGTTATTTAGCTGGGGATATTGATATTACAGAGTCTTTTCCTAAACACTTATATCACAAATTGATGAAAGATATTCCTGATCAAGTGTATATCCCTGAGCAGTTAGGTACTTACTATTATGCATTTAATACACAAGCAGGGCCTACCAAAGATATTCGGGTTCGCAAAGCGTTAGCTATGGCGATTGATAGAAAAATTATTACAGACAAAGTCCTTGGTACTGGAGAAAAATCAGCGAATCGCTTTACTCCTGATGTGACGGCTAATTTTACGCCGGAACCAACACTATATGATGAATACAGTCAGGATGAATTAGATAGCCAAGCAAAAATATTGTTATCAGCAGCCGGCTATGGTCCTCATAATCCTTTAACTCTTTCTCTGCTTTATAATAATTCAGAAAATCATCAAAAGATCGCCATTGCTGTCGCTTCTATGTGGAAGAAAAAGTTAGGCGTAAAGGTAAACTTACGCAATCAAGAGTGGAAAACTTATATTGATAGTCGTAATTCAGGTGATTTTGATGTGATAAGAGCGTCATGGATAGGCGATTACAATGAACCCTCCACATTCTTATCTTTATTAGGCTCTAAGCATGCTGGAAACATCCCAAAATATCAGAGCCAGCAATATGATGAGATTTTAGTCCAAGCCAATATGACGACAGATGAAGAGGAAAGAAATCGTCTCTATAATCGTGCAGAACAGGTTATTGCGGAAGAGGCGCCTATTGCCCCTATCTATCAGTATACTAATGGTCGTCTAATCAAACCTTGGCTAAAAGGTTATCCCATTGAGAATCCTGAAGATGTCGCTTATAGCCATATGCTGTATGTTATAAAGCATTAAATAAGTGTTACAGGCAATAAGATAAGAAAGCCAAAATATTAGCAAAGAGTACGTAATGATTATTGCGTACTTTTTTTTAGGGGAAGAGAGATAGAGAAAAAAAATCCCTCTGTTATGCAACAGAAGGAGACTCAAAAGGAATAAACATTGCAAAATTATGTTAATATAATTTTGCATGAATGTTTTGACTAATCGTGCAGTTGATGCAAAGTATAAATTTATACTTTTTATTTATAGGTATAACTACTTAATATAGCTTTATAATTATAATTTCAGTGGTCAGTAAACGTATTTTAACAACAAATAAAATTGATAAGATTATTTTTAACTTATGTTATCGTTTATTTATAAAACATTAAAAACGATAGCCTAGGGATAATTGGATACTATTTAGTCTAATATTATGTTTGTTTGACTCAGTATCTGAATGTAAATAGCCAAGATTAATGCCTACATTTTTTCTAAGGCTATAATCAATACCCGCTTGAAACATCACATTGGTGGTGTCGACGATAATGGTATCGGTTACCGCAACGCCTGAATAACTTTTATCAACTCGATATTTTAATTTTTTAGGCCCCATTTGGGCGTAGATAGCCAAAGAAGGTGTAATTCGATACGTTGGGCCTATTAACAACGCAGAAACCTTTGAATGTTCATCTTTTGTGCCTAGTTTAAGTGAGCTAGCGTCTATAAAATGGCTTTGATGTGTTGACTTGATATGCAGTAATGAAAGTAACATTCCCCAGTGAATATCGGATCCATAGTGATAACTTATTATTGCACCATTTGCTTTGTGGTTTTTTATTTTTCCATATATGTAACCGCCATAAATTGCCTGATTATTCTCAAAAGCATGTATTGATGTAGAGAAAGGTAAAATAAAGCTTATAAATAAAATAAGATTTTTTTTCATTATCGCGTATCTAATTTGTTGGAGATGGCGATATTTTTAGTGAGTTAATAACATATTTCAAGTTAATTTCTTTGGAATGATTCTTAAAAAAAACTAGCATTCTTATTGAGTTAAAAGAAATTATTTTGGTATTAATAGAAGGGTAATTACTATAATCTTAGATAATATAAGATATTTTATAAATAATCGTTATTATTATTGGATCTTATTTATAATTTATAGCTAAAGGAAAGCGTAATAATAGCGAAATAAACAATGGATCCGAAAATCCATTGTTTAGCTAGTGAGTTACTTACTTTTTATCTAAGATCTCAACCAGTGTATATTTGATGCTTGGTGCATCTGCAGGAGGATTAGGAATATCTGTAACTTTGACTTTTACTTTGTACTGCGTTCCCGCTTGGTAATCAAATCCTTCGATATTTTGATAGAAGAGAGACCATTCACCAGCAGGTAATTCTTTTACTTTCATGCATTTCATTGGCGCAACACCAACACAATCATAAAGCTGAGAGTCAATAAGTAGTGTTTTTGTCGAATCGTTCATAACTTGGGTGTTGGTTCCTGTCGCTGTATTGCATCCTGCTAAAAGTAAAAATAAAGGAATGGTGAGAAACTTTTTCATATTAGTAGCCTTATTTCCGGGGCGACAAATTAATTAAATATTTGCGTTTATTTTAAGTAAATTTCATTTTTATGACTAATATCTAGTGCTAATCGATAACCTAAATATAGGCATATATTGAAAAATCTATCATAACCTAATAATTAATGCTTATTTTAGTGTAAAAATCTTAAAGTAGAAAATATTTTACTCAATAATGTTGTTGTAGATGGAAGGATGTGATGGCGTTAATCTAGGCTAAATAGTGGCTTGATTTAACCTCTTGCAACATAATCAAATAAAGGCAATATTATTGATTGTTTACATGATTTTAGAAAAAAGCATAAAATTATATTTTAAATGATGGTATCAAGGAGGACGAATAATGAAAAGTGTCAATAACGCTATAATCGAAGATTCTGATGCTATCTATACGGCTCAGCTTAATGGGCATGGCGGAATTATGCCGATCACGGCTAATAGCATAGCAAGTAATGAAAGGCCTTTTTGGGTTCATCTCGATTATCGTAAACCCAAAAGTGATCAGTGGATTAATCAGACTGAGTTACTTCCTCCTATCGCAAAAGATGTGCTTTTAGCTGAAAATGTTCGACCTAAGGCACAGCGTATCGGGGAAGGAGTTATTATTAATTTGCAAACGATTAATAATAACCCCGATGATCGGCCGGATGAACTGATTGCGTATCGTATTTATATTAATGGTCAAATAATTATTTCGAGTCGGCATCGTCGTGTTAATTCCGTGGATTCTGTGATCCACTCTTTAGAAGTGGGTGATGGCCCAGAAAACAGTGGTAGTTGGTTGATCACCATGGCGGATGCGGTGACGGATGAAATAGGAGACTTTGTTGAAACACTTCATGACCAATTAATTGAGCTGGAAGATATGATCCTCGATCAGCAAATTCCGGCTCGAGGTGAATTGGCATTGCTACGTAAGCAACTGATTGTGTTACGCCGTTATATGGCGCCACAACGTGATGTATTCTCCCGACTCTCTATCGAAAAATTACCTTGGATGAGCGACAGTGATCGCATTAGCTTGGTTGAAATATCAGAACGTCTCTCGCGTCGATTAGAAGATTTAGATAGTAGTATTTCTCGTACAGCCGTTATTGCTGATGAAATCACTTCAATGATGGCAGATGCGATGAACAGACGGACATATACCATGTCATTAATGGCGATGCTATTTTTGCCCACGACCTTTTTGACAGGACTATTTGGGGTTAATTTAGGGGGGATCCCCGGAAATGAATTTCCTTATGGCTTTGCTATATTTTGCTTTTCACTGTTTTTCTTGATTGTGATTGTTGCTTGGTGGTTAAAGCGTAGTAGGTGGTTGTGAAATTTCAGCAAATTAATCGTAACTAAATGGATTTAAAAAAGAATTCTCTAACTCTGTTTGAGATATATCAATTTTTTAAATGCCAACATCTGGCATTATAACTCTCGCAGGTGAATACAACGTTGAGCGATGAACGTTGTGCTCCATAATTGTAGTTTTTCTCATATTGAGTTCTTAATACAGAATAATTGACCATTATTACACCGATGTTAAATAAACATCGGTTTTTTTTTGCTTATTATTCTCGTCATAAGCAAAGCATATTAAACCCCAGCGCAACGACGATGGTTTGCTAGGGATAATACTGGATATGCTTATTTTACCTCAACAACATCCAATCTAGCTTGGCTAAAATCAGGACGCTCATCTTCATCATCGGAAAGAATAGGGCTTGTTGGAATATCATCCTTATCAAATGCTAGATCACCGCCGTTAATAATCGCATCACCCTGTTTGATATTAGCAAAGTCAAATAATTGGGTATCACATAGATGCGACGGAACAATATTTTGGGTTGCCCTAAACATGGTTTCAATGCGCCCAGGGTAACGTTTATCCCAATCTCTTAGCATCTCTTTGATCACTTGGCGTTGCAAGTTAGGTTGAGAGCCACAAAGATTACACGGAATAATAGGGAAATTTTTTGCTTGAGCAAAACGCTCAATGTCTTTTTCTCGGGCATAAGCCAATGGACGAATAACGATATGTTTTCCGTCATCACTCATTAATTTAGGTGGCATGCCCTTTAGCTTTCCACCATAAAACATGTTCAGAAACAGCGTTTCTAAAATATCATCACGATGGTGACCTAAAGCAATTTTTGTTGCCCCAACTTCGGTGGCTGTACGGTATAAAATACCACGACGTAAGCGAGAGCAAAGTGAACAGGTGGTTTTACCTTCTGGAATGATCTCTTTTACAATACCGTAAGTATTCTCTTCAACAATTTTATACTCTACACCCTGTTGCTCAAGATATTCAGGTAAAATATGCTCAGGGAAGCCCGGTTGTTTTTGATCTAAATTAACGGCAATTAAGGAAAATTGTATTGGCGCGCTTTTTTGCAAATTCATTAAGATAGATAGAAGAGTATAGCTATCTTTCCCGCCAGAAAGGCACACCATGATTTTATCGCCATCTTCAATCATATTAAAATCAGCGATAGCTTGCCCAACATTACGGCGTAAGCGTTTTTGTAATTTGTTAAAATTATATTGCTCTTTTGGGATGCTCATTTTTTACGGTTCTATATCGTTGCTAAGGTTTTTTAACTTATTTTAAAGGTTTTTTTTGCTTTTTTTCAATGTGTTGCATGATGTGCCTTATCGGAATAACATAATATCTATGCGTTTAAACGAATAAAGCTAAAAAGCAAAATTTAATCACCACTTATTGCAAGGAAATGATAAGCCGACAATGATAACAGAAGCATCGCGCATTTCGAAACTGCTAAGTAAAATAATCGCCACCCTGTAGGGCTGACTTACTGATCAAGATAGTAATGGGGGGAAAATAGCGATTACTACAAAGATAATCGCTATTGATAACAACAGCCCCTTATTTAAGTCACTAAAGGACGTCTATTTAAGAGGAGAGTGTGGCAAGTTTGGTGGCAAAGCCCATAAAAAATAGCCCAACAATACCATTTCCCAGTTTAGCGATATTTTTACGTGAACCGAAGAAACGCGCCAATGCTACACCACCAAAAATAAGAAAAGAGAGATAAACAAAGCTAAATGCTTCAAGCATAGAAGCTAAGATCAAGTAGGATAAACCAGTATGTGCATAGTTAAAGTCGATAAATTGCACAAAAAAGGAGATATAAAACAAAATCGCTTTGGGGTTGGTTAAGCTTAATGTTAATGCCTTACGAAATACATGCTCTTGAATACAGTTTGTCTCGGTATGGCTTTGCTTTTTGGCAAAGAAGTTAGCATGAATAATTTTGATACCGAGATAGAGTAGGTAAAAAGCACCTAAGAAACGGACAATAGTAAAAAGCACAGGAGAGGCTTTAATAACTGATGCCACACCGATAAATGCTAAGAAAATTAAGATAGCATCGCCAATAAAAACCCCTAATGCGGCTCGATAACCTGCACCAACTCCTCTTGATGCACTGGTTTTAAGCACATAAAGGGAATTAGGGCCGGGGACGATAATAATAAAGAACATACCCGCAAGATATGTCCAAATATTGAGCACTCCAAATTGTTCAAGCCACACAGTAACCCCCATACTTTTACTGTACATGATATAAACTTTGACCTGTTATTATATAAAGATAAACAGAAAAATTTAAACGCCTATTTTTATACACTTTTAGCATAATTATTCGTAAATAATGATTTTTATACAGAAAGTAAGTTGTTTTTTAGTAGAAAATAGGGGGGAAGATCATCGTGATACAGAACAAAAGTGAATAGGGTAAATATTATCTTAAAAAGTAGAGTTTATCTTATTGATTTATCTATTTTTATCAAAAATAATAGCAACATATACACTTGCATATAAAACTAAGGAAAATAAATTATGGCAACCACTTTTCTACCTATTGGTCTTTTTGGGCCATTAAACCCTATTGGTTTGGGCGGTATTATGTTTGAATTTTTCTATTATTTTTAATCATAATATAACCTCTATAATAGTAAATAGTAGCTCATCACCATTCTATATTAATAGTAAGGGATATTTATGATAAAGGTTATTGCAGAAGATTTTATTAAATCAGCATCAATAAAAACGGTTTTACCACTTTACCAAGAATTGGTGAAAGCTAGCCAACAAGAAGCGCTTTGTATTAGCTATGATTTATTTGTTGATGAGAAAGATCCCGGTCACTTTATTTTTATTGAATCATGGCCAAATAAAGAAGCACTAGATATTCATTGTAATAGTGAACATTTTCGTCGCATCATTCCGATGATTAAACAATATACAAAAGCAGAGTCAAAAATCACTTTAGTCAATAGTGTATTTGATAAAAATATAGATTAATCATTTTATGTCTATATTTTAACGTATTAATAAATAATATATTAATTGGGGCCACATTATTTATTGCGGCCTTGTTATATGTTGTGAACTATATTGAATAAAGCTCTAAAGGTAAGCCATCGGGATCTTGAAAAAAGGTAAAACGTTTTTGGCTACTAGGATCAATACGTATTGGCTCGCATTGAATATTGTTTTGTTGTAAATAAGCAACTGAAGCATCAAGATCGTCCACTGCAAATGCCACATGGCGTAGACCACGTGCTTCTGGGTAACTTAAACGTGCTGGCGCATCTGGGAAGCTAAATAATTCAATTTGGTAGACTGTACCTAACGCAAGCTCAGCTTTCCAAGATTGTATTTCTTCACGGTATTTTTCATTTAATAGGCTAAGCCCCAGTATTTGACAATAAAAATGTTTGCTGATGGTATAATCAGAACAAATAATCGCCACATGATGAATTTTATTTAATTTTAACATTGATAACTCAACTAATTTTAAACAAAGTAAAATCGATAAGCTCGCCAGTGTAGTTAAACAGCCAAATTGTGTGGTTATTAAGAAATTAAGATTTCCAAATAATATGGTACATGGGTTGCAGGGGATCACGACTAATTAATACACGACCAAAAATATCATCAATATCGGCGTTTTCATCCGGTGCAAGACCGATAATCACTTCACTAAATCGGGCTGATGAAACAGGTAAACCGACAATAAATTGCCAATCATTCCCTAATGTAACAACTTCAGCTGCACCTCGTTCTTCAAATTGTAAATTAAAAAGCAGCTGATCGGCTACATCAAGATTATCAGCGGCTTGCGCTAAAAAGAGATCATAGGCTTGTTCTAAAGCTTCTTCTTCACTGATTAAGGTTGGTTGGTTCATGGTCATGCCTATAAATTATGTCAATATTGTCGCGCTATTTATATCGATAGTTAGCTGTTTTCGCTAACTATTTTATTGTTGATATAATTACTGAGCTGATTGTATCACTCTTTCTAGAGAAGTGGGCTAAAGAAATAACAAAGGCGTTCTAACACCCGATTCATAAATGGACGTTTTTCCCATTCATCAAGAGTAAGTTGTGTTGAACGGGCAATATAATCATATTGTACGATGCTAAGATCACTAGCAAAACATTCATCATCAATCACAACAGTTATTTCAAAATTAAGCCATAAACTACGCATATCAAGGTTAACCGAGCCAACCATACTCAGTTGACCATCAACCATTACACTTTTTGTATGTAATAGGCCATCTTCAAATTGAAAAACTTTTACACCCGCCTCAAGTATTTCAGTAAAAAAGGCTCGACTTGCCCAACGTACCAGGAAAGAGTCATTACTTCGTGGCACAATAATACTGACATCAACACCACGCATAGCGGCGGTTGAAATGGCATGAGCCAGATCGTCACTTGGCACGAAGTAGGGGGTTGTCATGACTAATTCTTTTCTGGCTGAATAGATGGCCGTAATTAATGATTGTTGAATGAGTTCTTCAGGAAAGCCGGGGCCTGAGGCAATTACCTGTGTAGTATGCCCATTTGCTTGTTCAAATGGCATAATATTGTTATCTGGCGGCGGTGGTAAGTGGCGTTCACCGGTTTCCATTTCCCAGTCGAAAGCATAAATAATACCCAGTGTCGTAGAAACAGGGCCTTCCATTCTGACCATAATATCAATCCACTGACCGACACCCGCATCTTGTTTAAAATAGCGTGGATCGACCATATTCATACTGCCGGTATAGGAAATGTAGTTATCAATTAATACTATTTTACGATGCTGACGTAAGTCCATACGACGCAAGAAGAAACGGAACAGATTGACTTGCAATGACTCGACAAATTCAATGCCGGCGGCTCGCATTCTTGCAGGGCCATTGGTGCGAAAGAAACTACGGCTTCCTGCAGAATCCACCATAATGCGACATTTTACACCACGTTTAGCCGCTTGAATAAGGGCTTCAGTGACTTCCTCTACCAATCCTCCGGATTGCCAGATATAAAACACCATTTCAATATTATCGCGCGCATTATTAATATCACGCGTGATGGCATTTAATGAGTCTTCGCAAGTTGTTAGTAGCTGGATCTTATTACCTTTTACACCATTAATACCTTGGCGTTTAGCGGTTAACTGAAAAATGGGCTCCGCAACATCACTATAGTGTTTAGCGAAAATATGTTTACATTTTTTTAATTCTTCAAGCCATGCAACTACGGAAGGCCACATCTGCCTAGCATGTTCGACACGGCGTTTACCAAGATGAAGTTCACCAAAGGCAAAATAGGCGATAACACCGACTAAAGGGAGGATATAAATAATCAGTAGCCATGTCATCGTTGAGGTGACAGGTCGTCGATGCATTAGGACACGAAATGTGACCCCTGCGATCAATAGCCAATAGAAGAAAAAAGTTAGCCAACTTAATACAGTATAAAATGTTGTCATAGTAAAGCTATTTTCCGTTGAAAAAGAATCGCATGAATAGGTCGGAGGCAATTTACTAACAATAGTTCATTATTTCTATTATTTGCCAAATATTGTTATTAAATCAGGATTATTTTCTCTGTCAAATCTCTCTGGTAAGAGATAAACATCAAATAAGTCGCTATATACTTATTTTGATACATTTTATTTTTGAGAGAAAGGTATAAAGCATAAATAAAAAATAAGGCAAATTATCAATCCCCCCTTGGATCATAAAATGAACGTCCTATAATACACCACTTATTTGAAAAAATAGGTATTGATTGCAATGAGACATAGCAGGAATGAAGTGGCACGTTGGCGAATGATGAGACAAGCGTTACGTCGCCGTCGCCGTTGGTTAGAGGGTCAATCACGCCGTAACTTACGTATTTACCAAATGCGTAAGCTTGATACTTCTAGAAAACATAGAGCGCTGTTGTTCGTGCAATACACCGAACTAAATTGATCTTTAGCTTTTTTAGTTGTTATAGCAATCATTTTGATAAACGTTATTGAATATGATTGCTATTTGCATTTAAACTAGAGGCATTATTTTTTGTTTAGGTGAAATAAGATCAGTTATGCGCTTTAAGCTTTGGGTATTTATATCACTGTGTTTGCATGCCTCGCTTGTTGCGGCTGCCATACTGTATGTTGTAGAAGATAAGCCAATTGCACCAGAACCTATCTCTATACAGATGCTAGCCTTTGCTGCAGATGAGCCAGTAGGAGAGCCTGAGCCTGTAGTTGAAGAGGTGACGCCACCGGAGCCTGAGCCTGTTGTCGAGCCAGAACCTGAGCCAGAACCAGAACCGATCCCAGATGTAAAACCGGTGATTGAAAAACCGATAGAGAAGAAGCCAGAACCCAAACCAAAACCTAAGCCAAAACCGGTGGAAAAACCAAAGCCACCCGTCGAACGGCCACAGCAACAACCATTGGCGCTGAACAAGGGAAATGAGATGAAGAATCTTAATCCCAACGCTACACCGAGTAATAAAGGTGAGGAAAAGCCTGTTGCGACAACTAGCCAAGGGGAAGGAAAAGTACCTAATGTGCTTCGCCAAGGGTTACCTATCTATCCTCCTCGTGCCAAGGCAGTGGGTATTGAGGGTTCAATAAAAGTACGCTTTGATATCGATGCCGATGGACGGGTAGATAATGTAGAAATTCTCTCTGCTAACCCCAAAAATGTCTTTGAACGCGAAGTGAGAAAAGCAATGCGTCAATGGCGTTATGAGAAAATCCCTTATAAAGGTAAAGTGGTTATCATTGATTTTAATATAGATGGTGTTTCTGCAAGTTAATAAGAAACCATTGATTGATAAAGCTTCACATCACTCAATGATAAAAAAGGCACTTTTGATAAGTGCCTTTTTTGTTGGTTTTATTGAGCTTAAAAAGGTTATTCCATGGTACTTGCTAAGGTAAAATTGGTTTTACCTTCAGGCAGGCGACGAGCACTATTATTCTCATCGACTGCCACATAAGTAAACACGGCTTCAGTGGCACGATACCGTTGACCTACCGGCTCAGTCGCTACTTTTTTAACCCACACTTCAATATTAACAGTAATTGAAGAGTTACCGGTTTTTAAACAACGAGCATAACAGCAAACGACGTCGCCAACGGCAACAGGTTTTAGAAAGGTAATGCCTGTTACACTTACAGTAACAACGCGACCTAAGGCAATTTCTTTCGCTAAAATGGCACCACCAATGTCCATTTGAGACATTATCCAGCCACCGAAAATATCACCATTGGCGTTAGTATCAGCTGGCATGGCAAGCGTACGTAATACTAGCTCACCATTAGGCAAAGATTGTTGTTCAGTCATGGGGAAATACTATCTATCAATGTTAAAACTAAGGAGACTCCCTTGAGACAGTCTCCCGATAAAATAGAGGTCATTATTCAGATTTAGATGTCACATCTTTATGTAATACTTTAGATGTTGATGTTGTTCCGTTATCTGATGTTTCAGATGTATGACTTTCTGTTGATTCCTCTTTCGTCTCTTCTTCGGGTAACCGGTTGTTCCAGATATACACAACACTAATCACAGTAAAGATTAAGGTTAATATTGTTAACCCAAAGACTTTAAAGTTTACCCAAGTTTCTTGAGATAAAGAAAATGCGACATAAAGATTACCCAGCGCACAAGCTAAAAAGAACAGTACCCAAGCGATATTGAGTTTTTTCCAATTAGTCGCTGGCATCGCTAATTCTTTACCTAGCATTCTTTCCATTAATGTTTTCGGCGTAAAGAGTTGCATCGCAATAAGCACTAGCGCAAAAATGGCGTAGATTGCGGTGACTTTCCATTTAATAAAGACATCTGAATGGAAAGCGATAGTCAATGTACCAAATATCGTTACAACGATTGCGGTGATCAGTGGTGCTTTTTCGACTTTATGGAAAATAAGCCATGTTAAACCGACTGAGATCCATGTTGCTACAATTAATGCGCCAGAAGCATAGAAAATATCTTGCCATTTATAAAAGATAAAAAACACTAATAGTGGAGCGAAATCAAGTAATTGCTTAAGCCAGCCGTTTTTCATAACCGATAGAAACCTATTGTCGTTAAATTTATAAACTAGGTTATTCTAATGCAAAGCGACATGAAAAGGGTAAACAATTGCATATCTTTAATAAGATCAGGCTTATTTATCACAATATGGCGGTTTTATATTAGATTAACTCATTGAATATAAGGTTTAATTTAATCTTGCGTCATTTAAAGATAAAGTATTGATTATGGTAGGAGATTAAAACATCACTCTAGTATATGATTCATTGAGCCATTATCTCTTCACGCGACTTTTTGATGAATGCGCGAAAAAGTAATTCAGATAAGAGGAAATCAATGAACGGAAAAAGAATAATAAAATGGATGCCTGGATTAGGCTTATTGTTTAATTATCAGCGTGAATATCTTGGATATGATATTAAAGCAGGGCTTTCTGTTGCTGCGGTTGCATTGCCTGTTGCTATCGCTTATACCGAATTACTCGGTATCAATGCCATTGTGGGATTATACGCCTGTATCTTACCCATGATCATGTATGCTTTATTTGGCACTTCACGCCAATTAATTACTGGCCCTGATGCTGCCACTTGTGCCGTGATAGCCGCAGTTGTCATCCCTCTTTCTGCGGGGGATGAAAATACCCGTTGGCAACTGGCCATTATAATGACTGCAATGACCGGTTTTTGGTGCATTCTTGCGAGTCATTTTCGCTTTGGCGCATTTACGGACTTTCTCTCTAGACCTATATTACAAGGTCTATTAAATGGCGTTGCCATCACTATCATGGTGGGGCAATTGAGTAAAGTATTTGGTTTTACCACCTCCCCAGAATATTTAATTGAAAAATTACTTGAAGTACCTTTTCGATTAAAAGAAGCACATTGGCCAACACTGTTGATGTCGGCGCTAACCTTAGCATTACTATTAGGTATTCGTCATTTTAGACAACGTTGGCCCGCTCCGTTAATTGCTATGGTGGTGATGACCTATTTAAGTTGGCAATTTGATTTAGTCAATTATGGGATTGCTATTGTTGATAAAGAAGCAGACAACGGTGATCTCTTTTTACCCATCGTTTCAATGAGTGGCTTTCATCTTGGATCACTTCGTGAATTAATTGTTCCTTCCATTAACCTTGCGGTGATTAGTTTTGTTAGCTTTATGATGACGGCAAGAAGTTTTGCTAGCAAAAATGGTTATGATGTTGATGCCGACCAAGAATTAAAGGCATTAGGCATTGCTAATATCGCATCGGCACTTTCGCAAGGATTTGCAGTAAGTGCCGCCAGTAGCCGTACTGCGGTGAATGATTCTGTTGGCGGTAAAACACAATTGGTCTCTATTGTGGCAGCGTTAGTGATTTTAGTTGTGTTGCTTTTTATGACCGACTTTATTGCCTACATTCCGTTATCTTCTTTAGGCGTTGTGCTGATTGTTTCCTCTTGGTCATTGCTAAGTATTCGTCATATTTGGTCTTATCGTAAACGAAATCGACAAGCTTTTACCTTAGCGACTTTTACTTTATTAGCGGTGTTGTTAGCGGGACTGATTAACGGCATTGGTTTTGCTGTGTTACTTGGGTTATTGCAATTTTTACGTATTGTATTCCGCCCAAGTGATCAGTTATTAGGTGTTGATGAACAAGGAATGATCCACTCAATCAACCAAGGTAACGGCATTGAATCGATATCAGGATTGATGATGTATCGTTTTAATTCCCCCTTAACCTATTTCAATGTTGGCTATTTTAAAAAGCGGGTACTACAGCTAGTGGACAGCGCGCCACAACGTCCTGCATGGTTAGCGGTTGATGCTACCGTAAGTTTTACTTATGACGATGTGAGTGTTTTTGCTGTTATTGATGAGCTAATTAGAGAGCTTAGGATCAAAGGCGTTAAATTGGTATTGGCTGGGCGCAGAACAGAATTAAATCGTTGGATTGCACGTAACAAGATCACTATCAATGATGATGATTTAATTATTGCACCCGATCTCTATTTTGTTATTCGTTTATATCAAAGTCGACAACAAATAAAAGAAAAACACAAACAGCAACAACAAGTGCCGTTTGCTGAAGATAACCAAGCCACTTTCATCAGGGATACGGAAACGAGGGGATAGAATGAATAACATGGGGTTTAGTGGCTGGATAGGTGTGTAAGGTTAATTGATTGTTTTTAAATGATTATGTTAATAACAATGCCGTGCTAATCTATTAATCACATTAGCACGACATTGTTTGCTGCGAGGGGGTTACTTGGTGATATATTTATTTTCAGTCAGCATAAACAGACGGAATAGATAAATAATCATCCATGCAGACGTAATATTCTTTAAAAAATAATATAAAAATTTGTGGATCATGTTAGGCAATTCACCCGTAATATTGCTTAAGAAGCCAATCCCAAATTGTAATAAAATCCAAATTCCTAAGGCAGGGATCAGCGCCCCTGATTCACCAAAGCCCATTTTCCAGCCTAGACGTATTGCGCTACCAATAGATTGTTGGCGTACCAGTACGACTGGCGCTAGTGCAAATCCCACTAATAAAATGATACCAGGGATAATCAACATAAAGCCCGCACTAATTAAAATAGAGCAGAGCAAAATTAGCAGAAACATCTTCGGTAAACGGGGTAAGCTGGCATTAAACGTTTGGTTCAATGTCACGTTATGACCGGCAGAAAGTGCCATTGCCAACATTAAAATCACTAAAACCAGAATACTTTGCTGAAAAAGCTCAAAAACATAGACCAGTAAGACCTTTTGAAATACCCCAATAACACTGTTATTCATCGCTTCTAATTCAGCGGGTGAGACATCAGCGAATCTGGTTTTTTGAAAATTAATAATAAAGTCATTAATTATTTGTGATTCTTGTGCATTAGGGCCAACCAATAGATATATGACAGCTAAAATGAGGGCCAAAACTGCAGATAGCGTGATAATGCTACGTTGTTCATTTTTATAAAAGTTAAGACTATCACGGTAGATTGTGCGTGCCGGGGTAGGCATGAAACTGCTCCTATACAAATAGACTAAGTCAATGGGACATATTGTACCTTTTAAGACAACAAAAAGGGATCATTTCTGTTATTTCTATAGCTATTGTTATTGAAAGGTTTTTTTCATTCGTTTGGTGAATGAAAATTAAATAATCAAATCAGATGAAACATTAAATTAACAATTAAATAACGATATTGTCAAATATCATCTTTTAATGAGGTTCTTTTATTTAATGATTCTTAAAAACAATAAATTTAATTATAAGAAAATATTGTATTAATGCTAAATTTGATGTGGATCAATTATAAATAATCAGCATCATAAATAATAAAGAGAGGAATAACACTTTCTGCAAAAATAATTCCAAAGTTGTGATCGGCATTAGATCATAATTACTTATTAATGGGTATATTTTAGCGGAGATTTTACTTATTACAGGAATGGGTTAAATAATGAAAAAACTTTCTGCGCTTATTCTAGCGGCTGCAACACTTGCACCGTCTATTTCTTTTGCTCATCAAGCGGGTGATTTTTTATTCCGTGCGGGTACTGCAACAGTTCGTCCTAATACAGGTTCAGATACTATATTAGGTGGGCATTTTGATGCTAATAACAACACTCAATTAGGTTTAACCTTTGGTTATATGGTAACTGATAATATTGGGGTTGAGTTATTAGCAGCAACACCTTTTGAGCATAAAGTTTCTTTAACTGGTGTGGGCGAAATTGCTAAAGTTAAACATTTACCGCCAACATTAATGGCACAGTATTACTTTGGTGGTGCTGAAGATAAATTACGCCCTTATTTAGGTGCTGGTCTAAACTTTACGACCTTCTTTGATGAAAAATTCAATTCTACAGGGAAAGGTGCAGGTTTATCTGATTTAGATCTTAAAAACTCTTGGGGCTTTGCAGCACAAGCAGGTTTAGACTATAACCTAGATAAAAACTGGATGCTGAATGCTTCTGTTTGGTGGATGAATATCGAAACCGATGTCAAATTTAAAGATGGCGATGGAAACCACTATAAAGTGGATACTCGCTTAGACCCATTTGTGTTTATGTTCGGTGTTGGTTATCGTTTCTAATTATTCTTGCAATAACAGAATATGCTATTAAGTATCAGCGGGGCAGTGGCTCCGCTTTTTTTATCTGTGTTAATCATAATTGCTTATCTACAGTGATCGTGTTTAGACTAAAAAATTTTATTACCTCTATTACCTCTATTATGTGTATTAAGGCTTAGCTGATTATAACTAAAATAATAGAGGGATATTTCAATGGTGTATTAAAAATGCATCTTTATATTTTTTTATTAGTTAAAAAAATAATCACTATTCTCGATGAGCATTTAATTGGCTCGCATAAATGGGAATTTATAGATGTATTTTATTTGCATGTTTTATTTGCGTATGATATTGCCTAATAATAATTAAAAAAATAGCGCCTAAAGCGGCCAAAAATATTATTACTGATATTGAATAGTACTATTAAGAAAATGATGGTCGCATCAAATTTAAGTGAAAGTCACCAGTATGGTGAAAATAACATCGAAAAAAGATAAGTATAACTTTAGTTTTAACGGTTTTTTTTGGGGTATTTTACCCGTAAAAAAGAAACGGCTAATTTTAGTAAAACAGAGAATTTGTCAAAAATTGATCTTCATACCAAAGAGTGTGGATTGCTTTAGATGAGACAAGAAAAAAACCACCGAAGTGGCTTTTTTCTTACTGACTTATAAAAAATAGCTTAACGGATAACCATTGAGTTAATGACACCTTTAACGCCAGTGACTTTACGTGCGGTTTCTATGGCGCGATTTGCATCAGCCTGTGAAGAGACAAAACCACTTAACTGAACTTTACCTTTAAATGTCTCAACGCTAATTTGTGTTGAGTTTAGGTTTTTCTCACCAATTAAAGCTGTTTTTACTTTAGTGGTGATCACCGAGTCATCAAAATATCCCCCAGTGCCTTCTGATGTTGCCGTTGGAGAGCATGCAGATAAAGTCATGGCCATAAGTAATGCCGCTAATACGGTAGAAATTTTTGCCCATAGTTTCATTATCAAACTCCTTATAATGACATTATTGATTGAGTACTACTGAATAGAAAACCTAAAGCTGTATACCCTATATAAAGTATGTGCAAGAAATGACAGATTGCCAACTGACTGAGCAAAAATAGTTTTATGCTTGTTCAGGTGAATCAAGCATTACTCGCGCTACGAATAGAGGCTGATGGGGAAGTGATGGTCGATTGTTAATGATTAAATTAGGAAAAATCTGCTTAGAAAAAAGTTTTCTCTAAGCAGACGGCGATAATAATTTTAGACTTAAACGCTTATTGTTGCGGCTTTCATTTGTTGCACAAACTGCGTCAACATTTTTAACATCACATCAGGTTGATGTAGGTTATTTTCAATAATTTGTACAACGGCTGATCCTGAAATAGCGCCAAATGCACCATTACTAATGGCCTGTGAAACTTGTTGTGGCTCAGAAATACCAAAACCTTGTAATGCGGGTGGTGCATTATAAGCTTTAAGTTTACTGGTTAAATGGGTGAGTGACTGTTCTGCTCGTTTATCTGTCCCCGTAACACCGGCTCTTGATAATAGATAAGTATATCCCTCTGCGCTGGTGGCTAACTCTTGTAATAACTCATCATCTGCATTGGGCGGGCAAATAAAAATCGGGGCAATATTCGCGCTTAATGCCGCTTCTCGAAATTGTTTTGCTTCACGTAAGGGAACATCACCAATCAGTACTGAATCAACACCCGCTTGTTGGCATTTATGGTAAAAATTATCAACGCCATTGCTAAAAACAAGATTTGCATACACCAATAGTCCAATCGGAATAGTGGGGTGTTTTTGGCGGATCTGGCTTAATAACTCAAAACAGAGGGTTGGGGTGACATTAGCATTTAATGCCCGTAAGTTTGCCCCTTGAATAGTAGGGCCATCAGCCAGTGGATCAGAAAATGGAATGCCTATCTCTAACGCATCTGCCCCCCCTTCAATTAATGCGTCAATAATTTTTAACGACAGTTCAGCATCGGGATCACCTAAAGTGACAAAGGGAACAAACGCGCCTTGTTGTTTTTGTGCTAATGCTTCAAAGCATAATTGGTAACGGCTCATTAAATTTCTCCTCGTGCAGCTAAAATATCGTTAACAGTAAAAATATCTTTGTCACCTCGTCCGGATAAATTGACAATTAAGAGTTGTTCTTTATCTGGATTTTGGGCAATCAGTTTCAACGCATAGGCCAGTGCATGTGACGATTCTAATGCGGGGATGATCCCTTCACGGCGTGATAGCGTTTTAAAAGCCTCAATGGCTTCATCATCTGTTACAGAAACATAATCTGCACGGCCAATGCTGTTTAAATGCGCATGTTGCGGGCCTACGGATGGGAAATCTAATCCTGCAGAAATAGAATAGGACTCTTCAATTTGGCCTTCTTCGGTTTGCATAATCGGTGATTTCATACCGAAATAAATGCCTAACTTACCATGTTTTAATGGTGCTCCGTGCTCTCCTGTTTCGATCCCTTTTCCTGCCGGCTCAACACCAATTAATTGTACTGAGGTTTCTGGTATAAATGAGGCGAATAAGCCAATGGCGTTAGAGCCACCGCCAATACAGGCGATAACGGCATCAGGGAGACGACCTTCACGGGCTAAAATTTGCGCTTTAGCTTCATCCCCAATCATGCGCTGGAATTCGCGAACAATAGTGGGATAAGGATGCGGGCCTGCCGCAGTGCCTAATAAGTAGTGAGCACGCTCGTAGCAACCAGACCAGTCACGTAACGCTTCATTACACGCATCTTTTAATGTTGATGAACCACTATGCACCGGAATAACTTCGGCACCCATTAAACGCATACGAAATACATTGGGTGATTGACGTTCAACATCTTTTGCCCCCATATAAATACGGCACTTCATATTTAACAGGGCACAAGCTAACGCAGTGGCAACACCATGTTGCCCAGCGCCCGTTTCTGCAATAATTTCTGTTTTTCCCATCCGTTTTGCTAGCAGTGCTTGGCCTAATACTTGGTTTGTTTTATGAGCACCGCCATGCAATAAATCTTCACGTTTTAGATATAAACGGGTACGAGTACCTTGGGTCAAATTGCGACAGAGTGTCAGTGCCGTTGGTCTACCTGCATAATTTTTGAGTAGATCTTGAAACTCTTGCTGAAATGACGGATCGTTTTGTGCGTCAATAAAGGCTTGTTCAAGTTGATCTAATGCGGGGATCAATATTTCTGGTACATATTGACCACCAAACTCACCAAAGTAGGGATTAAGTTTTCTCATTGTGATGTTGTCCTTGTCAGAAATTTTGTGAAAATTTGCTTTGTTGTAATTGTGTAAAGACTTGCGATAGACGTTGTGGATCTTTGATACCTGCTGAAGATTCCACCCCTGAATTAAAATCAAGTCCTAAGCAACCGGTGTTTAGAGCGTCTAAACAGTTATCACTGTTTAGGCCACCTGCAAGTAATGCTTTATGGCGTAAAGTAGGCGGAATAGTTTGCCAATCAAAGGTGTTGCCTGTACCACCCGTACCATTATCTAATACATATTTGTTAACTTGCGCAATGTGCTGAATATCATGGTGATAAGCCATATTAAGCGCTTGCCAAATTTCGCATTGTGGAGCAATTTTTTCCCTTAGTTGGGCTATAAATTGTGCATCTTCAGCGCCATGTAACTGAACCGCAGATAAATTAAGTTGTTTAGCATAGTCACAAATAAGCTCAATAGATTGGTTTTGAAAAACGCCCACAAAAGCTAATGGCGCTTGTGTTACCAATAATTGCGCTTGTGACAGCGTCACTCTTCGTGGTGATTTCTCAACAAAAATTAATCCTCCATAATAGGCACCCGCTTGATAGGCCGCTTTAACATCTTGTGTGCGGGTTAAGCCGCACACTTTATGCTTTCCCAAAATAAGTGCTCTTACCGCTTGGGCAATATTCTCTTGTGACATCAAGGCACTGCCCACTAAAAAGCCATTAGCATATTGACTTAGTGTTTTAACTTGTTGATGGGTATGAATTCCAGATTCGCTGATAACAATAGCCTCTTGCGGTAAACCTTGGCTAAGTTGTTCGGTACGGGATAAATCAATAGAGAGATCACGTAAATTACGATTATTAATCCCGATCACTTTTGCTTTAAGCTCAATGGCCCGCTGACGCTCTTCTTCGGTGCTCACTTCTGTTAATACTCCCATGTTTAATTGGTGAGCAACGGCACTAAGCGCACGGTACTGTTCATCATTAAGAACAGAAAGCATTAATAAAATGGCATCAGCTTGGTAAAAACGAGCTAAATAGATTTGGTATTCATCGATAATAAAATCTTTACATAAAACAGGTTGATGAACGGCATCACTGACTTGACGTAAATAATCAAAACTGCCTTGAAAATATTTTTCATCAGTCAGTACCGAAATAGCGGCTGCATAGGGTTGATAAATTTTCGCAATGGCAACGGGATCAAAATCAGAGCGAATAATCCCTTTTGAGGGCGATGCTTTTTTACATTCTAAAATAAACACTGGGTGTGATTGTGTTAATGCTTGATAAAATGAGCGTGTCGATGGCGCAATCTTATCTATAAAGGTTGATAAAGGTTGCTGTGCTTTACGTGCAACTAAATATTCGGCTTTATCTTTAACAATGGCATTTAATACAGTCATTATTTTTATCCTCTTGCGGCTAGCGCATTAACTCGATTAATGGTTTTACCGCTATAGATTGCGTGCATAGCAACTTCGGTATTAGCTTTCAAATCTTCTTGTCCGTGTAAACGCATTAATAAGGCGACATTGGCAGCGACGGATTCAGTGTGTGCGCGTTTACCTTGTCCTTGCAGTAAATTAGCCAATAATTGGCGATTAACCTCAGGTGTACCGCCTTCAAGATCACTTATCGCACAAGGACGCAGACCAAAATCACTTGGGGTTAATTGATAACGAGTGATTTCCCCATTGTGTAACTCAGCCACTTGTGTGGGAGCATGTAATGACACTTCATCCATTCCACCACTATGGACCACTGCCGCACGTTTGTAGCCCAAGACATTTAAGGTATCTGCAATAGGCATTAATAATTCAGGACTATAAACACCAATTAATGCTAAAGGCGGACGCGCTGGATTAATTAATGGGCCTAACACATTAAAGAGCGTGCGTGTTCTTAGCTGTTGGCGCACAGGGGCGGCAAAGCGAAAACCACTGTGATAAAGCGGCGCAAATAAAAAGCATAGTCCAATTTCATCTAACAATTGGCGGGCATCGTTGGCACTTTTATCTAGCGGAATACCAAATGCCGCTAATAAATCTGATGATCCTGAGCGACTAGACACGCTACGATTACCATGTTTAGCCACTTTTAGACCAATTTCTGCCGCGACAAACGCACTGGCTGTTGAAATATTGATGCTATTGGCTCCATCGCCGCCAGTACCCACAATATCGCAAAACAGATAATCTGGGCGTGGAAAAGGAGAGGCATTATCCAATAGGGCACGAGCCGCTCCGGCAATCTCTTGAGGGTGCTCACCACGCATTTTCATACTAATCAATACGGCTGCTAACTGTGATTCTGTTAATTCACCACGAATAATCGCACTAAACAGTGTTTGGCTCTCTTCTAAGCTTAATTGTTGTCCTGCAAATAATTTATTGAAGATAGTATCCATATTATGCGTCTCCTCTTGGTGCTTGTGCCCATGCAATGGTTTGTTGTAAAAGTTGTGCGCCTTTAGTGGTTAAAATTGATTCTGGATGAAACTGAAAACCACAAGTTCGATGTTGGCGATGGCGCACGGCCATCACGGTGTTATCACACCACGCATTGACGATAAGTTGCTCAGGTATAATTTCGCCAGAGAGTGAATGATAACGAGCGACGGGCAGAGGATTTGGCAGATGTTCAAACATCGCCTGCCCATCATGGGTGGCGAGCGTAGCTTTACCGTGTAAAATTTCCCCACAAGAAGAGACCTTACCGCCATAAGCTTCAATAATGGCTTGATGCCCTAAACAGATACCAATAATAGGCAATTTACCTAACATGCGATTAAGTAGCTCAGGCATACAACCCGCTTGTGATGGTGTACCAGGGCCGGGAGACAACATAAGAATAGGGTTATCTAACAGGTTTAATTGTTTTTCGATAAAAGAAGCGCTGACATCATTACGATAGATGATCACTTGATGATGTTGACTGCGTAAAAGGTCGACTAAGTTATAAGTAAAAGAGTCGATATTATCGAGTAGTAAGAGCGTCGCCATTAGCAAGCCTCCTGCATGTGAGTTTCAGCATGCGCCTGTAAAATGGCATTGATAACCGCTTGTGATTTATTGCGAGTTTCTTCTGCCTCCATTTTGGGATCAGAATCGAGCACAATACCAGCGCCCACTTGAATAGTTGCAATATCTTTTTCTACATAAGCAGAACGAATAACTATGCAAGTATCAAAATCACCGTTACCAGTAAAGTAGCCAATTGCACCGCCATAACTGCCTCGTTTGGTTTTTTCATATTGTGCAATCAGTTGCATAGCACTGACCTTCGGTGCTCCTGAGAGTGTCCCCATATTCATACAGGCTTGATAGGCATGAAAAATATCTAAGTCATGACGTAATGTTCCTACCACTCTTGATACTAAGTGCATAACAAAAGCATAGCGATCTACTTTGGTTAATTCAGCGACATAACGGCTTCCAGCTTGGCAGATACGCGCTAAATCGTTGCGTGCTAAATCAACCAACATAAGGTGTTCTGATAACTCTTTGGTATCTGTGCGCATTTCAAGCTCAATGCGGCTATCTAAATCAGCATTGATTGAGCCGTCGGCATTGCGACCTCTTGGGCGTGTACCTGCGATAGGATAAATTTCAATTTGGCGATCACTTGCTTGATATTTCAACGCACTTTCAGGTGACGCACCAAAAACGGTAAATAACGCATCTTGCATATAAAACAAATAGGGACTGGGGTTTTTTTGTTTCAAAACTTGATAGGCAGCCAGTGGTGAAGGGCAGTTAATTTGAAAACGACGTGATGGAACAACTTGGAAAATATCGCCACGACGAATATAGGTTTTCATCGCTTCAACAATAGCACCATACTCTTCGTCATTCATATTGCTACTTACAACCGCTTGCTGAGGTGTTAATGGTTGACGTTGTGGTTGTTTTAAAGGTTGCTGTGCGAGTGCAACTAATTGTGCCTGACGGTTATCAAGACGCTGACACTCTTGTGGATTATCCGTAAAGGCAACGGAAATTAATTGGCTATGATGATGTTGATGGTCGATCACAATTAACTGTTCAGCTAAATAAAAACAGTAGTCAGGGCAAGAAAAAACCGCTTCTAAATCAGGTAAGGATTCAAATTCGTTCACTAAGTCATAGGCAAATAACCCTCCCACAAAAATAGCATTGGCTTCTTTTGCGGTGCTATTTGCTAGGAAAAAACGTAAAACATCAAATACGCTAGCCGCTTTTAACTTGCTCTCTTCATCTTGAGGGAAAGATGATGATGCAAAAGTAAATACACATTGTTCCGCTCGCTCTACGGAGAGTGTGCTTTTTTCTTTTAGTGCGTTTTTTAATAACGCTAAGATATATTGGCCGTTGAGACTTAACGCATCGACAGTCACTTGATTTTTGTTTGCACTAATACGCAATGCACTATCAACGATTAACAAACTTTTTAAATTGGCTTTGGTATCAATTTGTGCGGATTCTAACAATAAGGTGTGATGACGATGTTCACACAACGTATTGAAAAGTAACGCCGGCTCGCTGTGATAAGGCAATGCCGTTACCTTAGTTGTTAATGGGAATGCAAGTGAAGTGTTCATTATTATCGCTCTATTTTCTTTTTTCTGGTGCTGATAAGCACAAAATTGGCACATAAAAAAACCCGCGGTAGGCGGGTTTTAGATATCACTGATACTAAGCAGGAGATCAAACCGCCCATAAAAGAGTTTTGCGCCACCACAGAGCAATAAGACGTTGATTGATATTCATAAGATCTCCTTACAGCGGATGATAAGTTTATATTTAATAGACTAGCTCATGTTGTGTACTAGTAAACTGGATTATATTAGGTTCGTCAAGTACTTTATGGCATACTCTTAAAAATTCGTTGTATCACTGAGGATAAACAGGGAGAAGGAATGACTGAATTGCTATCTGATTTACGCGTGATTTATGATCTGCATAGCCATACTACTGCATCAGATGGCGAGCTCTCACCTGATGAATTAATCGATAGAGCCATTGAAAAACAAATTACGGTATTAGCGATAACCGATCACGATACTACTGCTGCTATCCAACCTGCCAAAAATTATATTGCAGAAAAAAGTTTACCTTTAACTTTGATATCAGGTGTCGAGATATCGACTTTGTGGGAGAATATAGAAATCCATATTGTTGGATTACAGATTGATATCGAACATCAAGCTATGACGACATGCCTAGCAAAACAGAGTCAATGCCGTGAAACTCGCGCTAAAATGATCGGCGAACGTTTAGCTAAAGCGGGTATTGCTGGGGCATGGGAAGGAGCAAGTGCCCTAGCGAAAGGTGGGCAAGTGACACGAGGACACTTTGCGCGTTTTTTGGTTAATGAAGGGCATGTGGCATCGGTCAATAAAGTATTTAAACGCTATTTAGCGAAAGGAAAAACAGGTTATGTACCGCCACAATGGTGCTCAATTGGTGACGCTGTCACAGCTATTCATCAAGCGGGTGGAGTTGCGGTATTGGCACATCCTGGTCGCTATGGTCTATCCTCTAAATGGTTAAAGCGATTAGTGCTTTATTTTAAACAACAAGGTGGTGATGCTATAGAAGTGGCACAATGCCAACAACCACCACAAGAGCGAGAACAACACGCAGCTTTAGCACAAACTTATGATCTTAAAGCTTCGTTAGGTTCTGATTTTCATCGCCCTTGCTCGTGGATAGAGCTAGGACGTAATTTATGGTTACCCGCTAATGTTGAACCTGTATGGACATTATGGCAGGGATAACATCAAAAAGTCGTTGAGGGATATATGAGCCAACTTTTTTACATTCACCCTGATAATCCGCAGGCTCGTTTAATTGAACAAAGTGCGGATGTTTTACGCAAAGGCGGAGTGGTAATTTATCCAACAGATTCAGGCTATGCGATAGGTTGTTGTTTGGATAATAAAGATGCGATGACGCGTATTTGTCGAATTCGCCAACTCGATAAACATCATAATTTCACTCTAATGTGTCGAGATTTATCAGAAATTGCCACTTATGCCTATGTTGATAATGTTGTTTTCCGTTTAATTAAAAATAATACGCCTGGTAACTACACCTTTATTTTAAAAGCCACCAAAGATGTACCTAAGCGTTTAATGAATGATAAACGTAAAACAATTGGTTTACGTGTACCTTCTAATCCTATTGCGCTGGCATTATTAGAAAATATCGGTGAGCCATTAATGTCTACCAGCTTAATATTACCGGGTAATGATTTTGCAGAGTCAGATCCGGAAGAGATTAATGACTTATTGGGTAAACAGGTTGATTTAGTGATCCACGGTGGTTACTTGGGGCAAAAGCCAACCACGGTGATTGATTTAACAGAAGATAGCCCCGTTATTGTCCGTGAAGGAATGGGCGATATTACGCCTTTTCAATAACCTTTTAAATTTGGTAAATGCATCATAGGGGACTTATTATAGTGAGATAAAAGGTGAAGAGATTTATTGCTTGTGTTAAATTTACGCACTGCGATAAAGCCATTGGGCGCATCTTGTGGTTAGTGACATCAAGAAAGCTGTTTTTGAAGTAAACGGCATAGTAACGATGGAAGCCTTAGGCGCTATTTTATCGACACGATTTTATTTGTCATGCTCATTTTATTGTCACTTTGGCATGGCTTATCCCTGAATCAATAGACCTGTGTTTGTTAAACAGTTTAATAAACATGGGTTATTTTTTACCTGATTGATTTTAAAACTAATTTATTTTATGACGCCTGTGAAGGCGACACATGAGGTTGTTTCATGAGCGATAAATCGCAACGTACTGAAAAATTACAAAAAATTCTTGCTCGTTCTGGTCATGGTTCTCGACGTGAGATTGAAGGCTATCTTCAAGAAGGCCGTATCAGTATTGATGGCGTGAAGGCAAAATTAGGCGATCGTATTGATGCCAATTCTACAGCTAAAATCCGTTTAGATGGTCGTATATTAAGTATTCGCGAAGCACAAAAAGATGTTTGTCGAGTGTTAGCTTATTACAAGCCAGAAGGTGAGCTATGTACACGTAGTGATCCACAGGGCAGACCGACCGTATTCCAACGTCTTCCGCGTTTAAATAGTGCGCGTTGGATAGCCGTTGGTCGTCTTGATGTTAACACCAGTGGTTTATTACTCTTTACCACTGATGGTGAGTTAGCCAATCGCTTAATGCACCCAAGTCGTGAAGTTGAGCGTGAATATGCGGTACGTGTTTTTGGTGAAATTGATGATGCAAAAATTCGTCAATTGACTCGTGGGGTACAATTAGAAGATGGGCCGGCATCATTCCGTTCAGTTTCTTATCGCGGCGGTGAAGGCATTAACCAATGGTACAATGTATCGCTAACGGAAGGACGCAATCGAGAAGTCCGTCGTATGTGGGAAGCGGTAGGTGTGCAGGTTAGTCGCCTTATTCGTGTTCGTTATGGTGATATTGATTTGCCTAAAGGACTTCCACGTGGCGGATGGGTTGAGCTAGGCTTAAATCAAATTAACTATTTACGCCAGCTGGTGGAACTAAACGATGAGACAGTAACCAAAGTGGCTGTCGAAAAAGATCAGCGTCGAATTAAAGCAAATCAAATTCGTCGGGCGGTGAAACGCCATACCAAAATTTCTGCGCGTACTTCAACTTCACCGGCTAAGCGTGCTTCAAGCCGCCGCCAATCAGCGGGAAGTAAAAGCAAATAAACGAATAATTATTGATAAATTCAAATTAAATTTTCAGTTAGATACAGAAGTCTGCTAATTTTTAGCAGACTTCTTTTTTTGATAGCTTTATTTTTATAATAAATAAAACTATGATGCTTATATTAATACGATGATAAGCTGTTTCTATCATATTAATATTTTATTTGTATTTATTACGATAAGGTATACGCGATAATATGCATCGTTATATTTATTTAACAACAGTGTTGTGTATGAGCTTTCTTAGTTTAGGCTGTGATGAGGCAACAACATCGACAACACAAACAGGCATTTTTTATATCAGTAACAATAACAATGTGCCGTTACAATTTAAAATTGATACTAATCATTTTTCGATTAATAAAGGTGAGGTAAAAAAAATAACATTAACCAATGGAGAGCATATATTAGAATCAAACTCAGGTGAAAAGAAAGTATTTATGGTTTACCCTGGAAATAATGGGGGGATTATTAATCCCTCTCAGGAAATATACTATAGCTTTACTTCCGTGTTTACTTCAGAAGAAAATAAAGAACACTTCTATTTAGATACGCGCTCTGTTTGGATCAATGGACAATTAATACATGGTGCTATTAATAGCACAGATGCTGTGTTTATCGACAACAATATCTTTCGTTGTGACATTCCATTAAATGAGCCTATTCCTCCTTATTTACCAGATTGGAAGAATTCTGGGGTAGGCAATGTATTGACTAAATGCTTCTCTCAAGAGGAGTTTCAAACATTTTTAGCCAAATATCCTTATGGTATTCATTTCGATAACAATCACGATTTATTAACCAAACAAGCTAAAAAAGAACAGTTTAGTTGGATAAATGAAAAAGATACACGTACTGAGGATTTTAATCCTACACTGAGTGAAATAAATTTTAATAATAAAGAATTAGTACAAGAAGCCAATACTATTTATGAAATAGTTTACTCGTATTTAGCGTCTCGTGATCCTGATAAGAAACAAGAGCTTTATAATATTTATCATCTGCATATCATGTCTATGGCATGGATTTATAGCCAACAAATACAAAATGATATACTGGATGATAAAGAAGCCTACTTTCAATTAATAAAAGAGACCGGAAGAATATTTGGTGCAGGTATATTAGGTGAACCTGTATTGATATAAATATATTACGGCAATCTGAACACATAATACGAGTTTATTATACGCGTTTATTCTACCAATCAATTCCTTTTTGTGCTTTGATACCACTGTCAAACGCATGCTTAATAGGACGCATTTCCGTAACGGTGTCTGCTAATTCTATTAATTGTCTATGACAGCCTCGTCCTGTAATAATAACACTTTGATGATCAGGACGAGAAGTAATAGCCGCAACCACATCTTCAAGTGGTAGATAATGAAAACTGATCATATAAGTAAGTTCATCTAAGACAACTAAATCATAGTCAGGTGAATTGAGTAATTGCAGTGCATATTGCCAAGTATTTAAACAAGCTTGTGTATCGGCAGCTTTATCTTGAGTTTCCCATGTAAAACCGGTTTCCATAACATAGAAGGGAACGCCGGCTTGTTCTAAAAGATTACGTTCTCCATTTTCCCATGTCCCTTTAATAAATTGCACAACACCGACTTTTTTATGATGACCAACCGCACGTGTAGCAGTTCCCATGGCGGCGGTGGTTTTCCCTTTACCATTACCAGTAAAAATCATCAAAATGCCTTGTTCGCGTTGCGCCTGCGCAATTCGGGCATCAACTTTTTCTTTCAAACGTTGTTGGCGCTGTTGGTGTTGTGCATCACTCATAGGATAAACCTTATATTCTCAAGTTATTCAGCAGGTCCGGCTTTACGATCGGGTTGTGCATCTAAAGATTGACCACTCACTTCAATGCTGTCATCACTCATTAGATAGAGATATAACGGCATTAGATCTTTTGGCGTTTTAAGTTTTTGTGCATTTTCATCGGGGAAGGCACTTGCTCGCATACTGGTGCGTGTTCCACCCGGATTGATGCAGTTAATACGCAAGCTACTGTCTTTATATTCTTCATGTAACACTTGCATTAAGCCTTCTGTGGCAAATTTAGAGACAGAATAAGCCCCCCAACCATAACGGCCTTGGCGACCTACACTGGAGGTTGTCAAAATAAGGCTTGCATGAGGTGCCTTAAGCATTAGGGGGATTAAGGCTTTAGTCAACATAAAGGTTGCATTAACGTTGACTTGCATCACATCATGCCAAAGTGTACTTGGTTGGTTAATTATCGGCTCAACAACACCGAGTAGGCCGGCATTTTGTAATACACCGTCCAAATGAGGAAAACGTTTTACGATAGTATCAGCAAATTCCTGATAATCGTTCTCGCTTGCGGTGAGTAGATCTAAAGGGTAAAGCATCGGTTGTTGCCCGCCTGAAGTGATAATCTCATTTTGTACATCTTCAAGCTTAGATAAGGTACGTCCTAACAAGATTAATGTCGCACCATAGCGAGCATATGTGAGAGCAGCTTCTTTACCTATGCCATCACCAGCCCCCGTTACTAGAATTATTTTATCTCTTAATACAGTATGATCGGGTTGATATTGCAACATATTAATATCCTGTTTATTGAAAAATAAATAAAGTGTAACGTCTTATGTGCTTAAGAACCAGTTTAGCGACTCATTTTTAAAGTGATTAACGGCTAGTGATACAGATAATAACTGCCAGAATGGCGCCTTTGTTACTGGCATCAGCGTAAAATTTCGTTAAACTAGGTGCTATGATTTCACTGTGTTTTATTAACCTTAAAAGAGGCCTTTGTGGAGTATATTTTACAATATGGACTGTTTTTAGCTGAGATTGCGACAGTTGTTGTCGCTATTATTGCTATTGTTTCGTTTTTTGTGGTTATCGGTAGTAAAAAGCAACATCGAAAAGGCACATTAAAGGTGACTGATCTTGCTGAGTCTTACCACGATAAACAACGTGTTATGCAACAAGCCAAAATGGATGAGGCTGAATTAAAAGTGTGGCATAAAGCGTTTAAAAAACAACAAAAGAAAGAGCAAAAACTGAGTAAAAACAATGCTAAAGAAGGGCGCAAAGGCGTTGTTAAACCTTGTTTATATGTTATTGATTTTAAAGGTAGCATGGATGCCCATGAAGTTGGTGCATTACGTGAAGAGATAAGCGCTATCCTCTCTGTGGCACAAGCGGGTGATGAAGTACTGCTTCGTCTTGAAAGTCCTGGCGGTATGGTTCACGGTTATGGCCTAGCCGCAGCCCAGTTAACTCGTTTAAAAGATAAAGGGATCAAATTAACTGCAGTGGTCGATAAAGTCGCCGCCAGTGGGGGTTATATGATGGCCTGTGTCGCTGATAAAATTGTTGCGGCACCTTTTGCGATTATCGGCTCTATCGGTGTGGTCGCTCAAATACCCAATATTCATCGTTTATTAAAGAAAAATGACATTGATGTTGAGTTACATACTGCCGGTGAATATAAACGCACGTTAACCCTATTAGGGGAAAATACGGATGAAGGTCGTGAGAAATTTAAACAAGATCTCAATGAAACTCATCTGCTATTTAAGTCTTTCGTACATAAATATCGCCCTGAATTAGATATCGATAGTGTTGCAACTGGCGAGTATTGGTATGGAACAGATGCTGTAGATAAAGGGCTGATTGATGAAGTGGGGGTCAGCGATGATTGGCTCATCAGTCGTATTAATGATTTTGAAGTATTATCCGTTCAATATATCCTGAAGAAAAAAATGGTAGAACGAGTTACTGGTGGCGCAATGGAAAGCGTGGATAAATTAATGATGCGTTGGCTACAAAGGGGTAAAAACCCACTGTTATAAGCATTATCAAATAACGTGTTGCTATCAAATTAGCGATATTCAGCAGTTAGATGTAAGCTGAGTATCGCTATTTTTTTATTATTTATTCAGCGTTTTTCGAATAAAAAAAAGCCAGTGAGGTATCCACTGGCATAAAAATAATTGATAATTTTTAACAACAATCGGGCAATATTTCCTCTTTCTAGGAAGACTCAATATAGCGATAAAGAGAAAATAAATATAATTGATATTACATATTGAATTGATAGGCTCTGAAAATCTTCTCTATATCTTATATTGATAGTTAATAACCGATTTCTTGGCAATAAGTGCCAAAATAGTCAGCAAACATCATCACGCTAGATGGTATTTTTCAGATAACACATGTGCTAAATGTTTAAACATATTGAATGCAGCGGTACTTTTAGCCGTGGGTAAACCCTGTTCATCTAAAAAAAATTCGCCTTTAAATACCAGTACATTGCCTTTTTGTTCAACAGAATCTGCGTACATACCTTGTAAATAGTCTTCATGTTCACGTATGATTTTATTCGCTTTTTCAAGTAGCATCTCTGCGGAAATAGGTGTAGTTTGTGTCGACATCATTTATGCTCCTTAGAAAAATAATTTGTTGCGCCTCGCTTTTTATCAGGTAGAGTGTGGCATTTTTAAAAGCTTAGCTACTCTATATACATAGACATCGCTATGTTTTAGACCTGAATCAGTGATGAGGTGATTAAAATACCTCAAAAAAAGTAACGTGTTTTGCGTTTAAACAAAAGCTTTGAATAAAAACAGGTTGATATATTGCAAAACTAACGCAATATAAAAAGAGATTTCAAAAGTTTTCTGAGCTGAGGGTATTAAACAATACCGTCATGACAAAGTTTAATTAGGTAAAGGTAATTATGGGTAAAGCTCTTGTTATCGTGGAGTCCCCGGCTAAAGCCAAAACAATCAATAAATATCTTGGCAATGACTACGTAGTAAAATCTAGCGTGGGTCACATTCGTGATTTGCCAAAAAGTGGTTCTGGCAGCCAGAAGAGCGAAAACTCATCCGCCACGAAAGGCGTGAAAAAGGTTAAAAAGGATGAGAAATCAGCCTTAGTCAGCCGTATGGGTGTCGATCCTTATAATGGTTGGCATGCAAACTACCAAATTCTGCCGGGTAAAGAGAAGGTAGTCGCTGAACTAAAAGCATTGGCTGAAAAAGCAGATCATATCTATCTCGCAACGGACCTTGACCGCGAAGGAGAAGCTATCGCGTGGCATTTACGCGAAGTGATCGGCGGTGAAGATGATAGATTTAGTCGTGTCGTGTTTAATGAAATTACGAAAAATGCCATTACACAAGCATTCCAAACACCGGGTGAGCTGAATATTGACCGTGTTAACGCGCAACAAGCACGTCGTTTTATGGATCGTGTGGTTGGCTATATGGTTTCTCCGCTGTTATGGAAAAAAGTGGCGCGTGGTTTATCTGCGGGGCGTGTACAGTCAGTTGCGGTACGCCTACTCGTCGAGCGTGAACGTGAAATTAAAGCATTTGTGCCAGAAGAGTATTGGCAATTACACGCTTCATTGCTGACACCCGATGAACAACCCTTGCGTATGGAAGTGACGCACTATCAAGATAATGCCTTTAAACCAGTCTCCTCTGAGGAAACTCAGGTGGCGGTTAAGGCGTTACAGAATGCCACTTTCATCGTTAAAAACCGTGAAGATAGACCAACATCCAGTAAACCAAGTGCCCCTTTGATCACCTCTACATTGCAACAAGCGGCAAGTACTCGCTTAAGCTTTGGGGTGAAAAAGACCATGATGTTGGCTCAACGTCTTTATGAAGCAGGTTATATCACCTATATGCGTACTGACTCTACCAACCTGAGTCAGGATGCAATCCAAATGGCACGTGATTATATTCACGATAAATTTGGTGCAAAATATCTGCCTAAAGAGCCGAATGTTTATTCAAGCAAAGAGAACTCACAAGAAGCGCACGAAGCTATTCGTCCTTCTGATATCAATGTGACGGCTGAATCTTTAAAAGATATGGATAGCGACGCGAAGCGTTTATATCAACTGATTTGGGATCAATTTGTCGCCTGTCAAATGACACCGGCAAAATATGACTCAACCACACTTACGGTTGTATCAGGGGATTATAAACTACGCGCTAAAGGTCGCACATTACGTTTTGCGGGTTGGACAAAAGTCATGCCAGCAATGCGCAGTAAAGATGAAGATAAAACATTACCAGCGGTTGATGTTGGGGCGCAATTAGCGTTAGCTGAGTTATCGCCAACGCAACACTTTACTAAGCCACCAGCGCGTTTTAGTGAAGCTACATTAGTTAAAGAGCTAGAAAAACGAGGTATTGGTCGACCTTCAACTTATGCTTCAATTATCTCTACCATTCAAGATAGAGGTTATGTCAAAGTTGAAAACCGTCGTTTCTATGCAGAAAAAATGGGTGAGATTGTTACCGATCGCTTAGAAGAAAACTTTAGTGATTTGATGAACTACGATTTCACGGCTCAAATGGAAGATCATCTCGACCATGTTGCCAACAACCAAGAAAACTGGAAAGCGGTATTAGATGCATTCTTCACAGATTTTAGTCAGCAACTAGAAGTCGCTGAAAAAGATCCAGAAGAAGGAGGAATGCGACCTAACCCTATGGTTATTACTTCTATTGAATGTCCTACTTGTTCTCGTCATATGGGAATTAGAACAGCGACGACAGGGGTATTCTTAGGGTGCTCGGGCTATGCTTTACCACCAAAAGAGCGTTGTAAACAAACGATAAATCTTATTCCTGAAGATGAATTACTTAATATCTTGGAAGGAGATGATGCGGAAACTAATGCATTACGTGCCCGTCGTCGTTGTCCGAAATGCGGTACGGCAATGGACAGTTATCTTATTGATACTCATCGTAAATTACATGTTTGTGGTAATAATCCTGCATGTGATGGTTATGAAGTTGAAGAAGGTGAATTCCGCTTAAAAGGTTATGAAGGCCCAGTGATTGAGTGTGATAAATGTGGCGCTGAAATGCATCTAAAAATGGGGCGTTTTGGCAAGTACATGGGTTGCACCAATGAAGAGTGTAAAAATACACGTAAGATCTTAAAGAGTGGTGAAATTGCACCACCAAAAGAAGATCCGGTTCCACTACCTGAGTTGCCTTGTGAAAAATCGGATGCTTACTTTGTGTTACGTGATGGCGCGGCGGGTATTTTCCTTGCGGCCAATACGTTCCCTAAATCAAGGGAAACCCGTGCACCAAAAGTCGCAGAGTTAGTACGTTTTAAAGATAGATTATCGGAAAAAATGCGCTACTTAGCACAAGCACCTGTAACCGATCCTGAAGGGAATCCAACCATAGTACGTTTTAGTCGTAAAACTAAACAGCAATATGTCTCTTCTGAAAAAGAGGGGAAAGCAACAGGTTGGTCAGCCTTTTATATTGATGGCAAATGGGTTGAAAAAAGTAAATAGTATCGATAGTTATTGATATTTTAAGATAAAAAAGCGACTTACTGACATAAGTCGCTTTTTTTGCATTAAGACGATATGCTAATTAACGTACATTGAAACAGTATTAATGGTGAGTCTCTATTTGTTGTTATCGACGACTTTATGCTGAGCATAAATAATAAGAGGAAGATACTATGAAACTGATACCTTTGTTACTCTCTGGACTACTCTTTACATCGGTTGCCAGTGCGGCGAGCTTAGATGTTACGTTAAAAGAAGCCTTACCTACAGGGGCGGGTGATGATATTGGAGTTGTCACTATTACCGAAACCGATTATGGGCTGTTATTTACGCCAAAACTTACTGGGTTAACACCGGGTGTTCATGGTTTTCATATCCATGCTAATGGCTCTTGTGAGCCAGATATGAAAGATGGAAAACCTGTTCCAGCATTAAAAGCGGGTGGTCATCTTGATCCTGAAAATAAAGGTGTTCACTTAGGGCCTTATAACAAAGAAGGGCATTTAGGTGATCTACCTGGTTTGGTTGCCAATAGTCAAGGTGACGCTGATTATGCCGTTCTTGCTCCTAGACTGACTAAGCTTGATCAAATTAAAGATAAAGCCTTAATGGTTCACGTTGGGGGAGATAACTACTCAGATAACCCAGAAGCGCTTGGCGGTGGTGGTGCTAGAATGGCATGTGGTGTGATTAAATAATTCATTTATTTATAATCCAAAAGCTATCTGATGATGGCTTTTGGGTTAATGGTTATACTCACTAAAATAGTGCATAGTTTTATCCCATCGCAATGTGATGAAATTACATTTAATTTTGATTAAAAAACGACTGCTTTAAGCGGTTTTTCTTATGTATTTTTTGGGTGTTAACCATATCATTTTTTCTTTTTCTATTTTCCCCGTCATTTTCTACTATTACTTATTTGATTAATTATTTATAAAAAATAATATATCTAACATAATATGAATCTTTATTTATTTCGTTTCTCCTTATTTATGCAATCCGAATTTTATCATTATTCATAAAATGAATATAAAAAGCCCAAAAGAAGATTAAAAAATACACATATTATATAGGCTAAATAAAATAAACGGCTTATTTAGAATTATATTTTAATTAAATCAATCTTATTAGCTAAATATATTGATAAAATTGAGCTATTAAAAATGGCAAGGTAACGTAATTGAATATGATTAATTTTTAACTGTTAAAAATCAATATATTATGAACTATTTTTTGAGCTTTCCATATTGGAAACAAAATATATTTTACTGTACACAGTATTTACTGGGTTATGAGTAATTTGTTTATTTATTACTCATATTTTATATTGACAAACACTTTTTATGATTATTTATGTAGCATGATATAGTGATATTTCAATTATTTTACGCAAAGTGACTTATGCTAGAGAGGTACTAAATATGGGAGCTGTTTACAGTTTATTAATAAGCTTTTATTATCCTTTATTCAAGTCTTATTGTACGCACTGGCTAAGGTAGCGGATATAACGGACGAAGTGTTTTTAGTGTAATCGTTTAGTTTAATTTGTTATTTTTGATACTGCGTAGCGATTTTTATAGCTTCATATATGTAAGGAAACAATGATGAGAGCCACAGTCCTTGGGAAAAGAATTGGATTACATAATGACAAAACGACCACCGGAGCGACTTGTCTTGCTAGCATATTAACGGTCACCAATGAAGGGATTAGCATATTGAGACTTGGAGATAAAACAACACGTTGTCCAGTATGCAATGAAGAAGGCACGATAGTGACTGGAGAGCAAGGAATGATACTGGATGGACAAAAAATTGCTGTAGAAGGCTCTATTGTCCAATGTGGCTGCTCTTATGGAAAGAATAGGGTTACTTGTTAAATTTTTTCTTATTATTCGCAAGGAGAAATAGTCATGGATGGATTAGTTTTTACCTGTCAATTTAAAGGAATTCCTGAAGAAACATTCACTGTGACAGAATTTCAACTGACTGAGCATTTATCTGAGTTATTTACACTTTCTTTAACTGCGGTAAGCTCATTACCGTCTATCTGTTTTGATGATATGTTGGGGTTTGCTTGTTCCTTAACGGTTACGCGCAATGGTAAACCTATTCGTACTGTACGTGGGCTATTAGCTAGTGCGGAGCAACAAAATACAGATGGTAATCAAACGTGGTATCACTTTATTATTCGACCTGAAATTTGGGTCATGTCTTTAGGGCAAAACAGTCGAATTTTTCGACAAATAACGGTGCCTGACTTACTTCAGCAATTATTATTTGAGTCTCATATTAAAGCGGATTGCAAACTCTATGCTGAGGATGCTTATCCTAAGCGTGATTATATAACACAAAAGCGTGAATCAGATTATCAGTTTTTTTGCCGTTTAGCTGCAGAAGAGGGAATAAGCTTTTGGTTTGAAGATGCAGGAATTGAGCCACGGATGTTTTACAGCGATTCTCACTTAGGTATGACGGCAGATATTGACTTAATCTACAACCCACAATATGAAACAGATACTAGAGATCATACTGCATATCATTGGCGTTATAGAGAGTCACTGCTTTCAGATAAAATTCTTTACAAAGATTATAATTCTAAACGTCCTTCTTATCCCCTTGAAAGTAAAATAGAAGGGGAAATACATAATCAGCATCCATATTATGAAAGTTATGGGCGTTTTCAGACGCAAGATGATGCGGATCGTTATGCCAAAATTCGAATGGAAGAGATACAACAACACCGTTGTGTCGGCAATGCATTAACTAATTGTTTTGCTTTGATGCCAGGGAAAATTTTTTCGTTATCTTCTCACCCATGCTCAAATATGAATCGCCGTTGGCAAGTCATTGCTATTACTCATCACGGCACTCAACCCTTAGCTGATAATAGGGAAGGGCAAGGGACAACATTATCGAATAATTTAACCTTTATTCCTGATAATTTAAATTGGCGCCCGCCTTTTATTCATAAACCAACAGCTGATGGCGATGAATTAGCCACAGTAGTTGGCCCCGAAGGTGAAGAAATCTATACCAATGAAGAAGGGGCTGTACAAGTTTATTTTCATTGGGATCGCATGCGAGAACCAGAATTAGGAAGCTCATGTTGGGTTCGGGTAGCGCAGGGATGGAATGGTAACGGTTATGGCTTTATGGCAATACCTAGGATTGGACAAGAAGTGCTTATCAGTTATCTAAATGGAGATATAGATAGACCTATAATTTCAGGCTGTACATATAATGGACGCAATACTCCGCCACTAAACCTACCTTATGAGATGACGCGTACTACGTTTAAAACAAAAACGCATAAAGGAGAAGGGTTTAACGAGTTACGCTTTGATGATAAAGCAGGCCGAGAAGAAATCTATCTTCATGCACAACACGATATGAATGCTCATATTGAACATAACGCATATTTCCATATTCAGCATGATGCAAAAAAACGGATTAATAATGATCAATTTACCGAAATCGCAGGTAATGATCACTTTATTTTAAAAGGCTCACAAAAAAATCATATCACTGGAAATGTATCATTACATATTGAAGGTGATGAAAAGACGAAAGTAAATGGAAATGCGGTGCATGAAAGCACTCTGCAAACTTATTTTGTGAGTGGCGGTAAAATTGTGCTTGATGCGGGGACAGAAATCACCCTTAAAGTGGGAGAGAGTTTTATACGGATCACTCCCAATATGATATTTACTTCGAATAATTTGGTCGTCGGTGGTGGTAGTGCAGGAAGTGGGACTTCTATCGATTTGGAGCTACCGCAAGGCGTCCCTCCTTTAGAGTTATCTCCGTATCCTGTAAAAAAATACTGTGCAGTAGCAGCACAGCACTCAGGGGGAATAATTATAAAACCAAATGAGGATGAATAATGTCACTGACATGGACTTCATGGTTAACAAATACCATTCAAAGTGATGTGTATTTTTTAATTAACACGTTATCGCAACCAAATCCGATTAAACAATTTTATATTAATGATTGGATTGAAGAGGCATTCCCTATATATCGTGGAACGGCATTATCACACTTATCGAGTGTCAGTCCATGGTTGGTAAAAGTAAAACCCTCGCAATACTCACATTTGGGCCAAGTATTAGATACTATGCCATTAGGTGATAATAGCTGGGGATGGGCTTATCATAGCCAACTCGATTGGCGTACCCAAATCACTCATTGGCAAAAGCATCAACTAGTGATAATGAATGATAAAAAAGTTATCTTTCGTTTTTTTGATGCGCGTATAGCGCGTACGCTATTACCAAAATTATCACTTGGCGATTGGGCTGTCTTAATGATGCCTGTTGATGACTGCTTGATTGAAGGTGATGAGGTTAATGAAAACTATACGCGACCTCAATATGCAGATCCCTTTATTAGCCCCGTAGATTATGAATTAAGAGAGCATCTAATTACAGCTTGGCGTGATTCTGAACAGGCTTATGTTAATGTAATTAATAACTTCTATATTCAGTTTTGGGAAAAACAGAGTGAATTAGCTTATCAGTTAGATGAAGTTGACGGTCGTTTAATAGGGTTTATCCGCGATTGGATGGACGAATGTCAGAAAAATAGATTAGATACCGCCTATCTGTATGATGATTTATTTTTGCGCTATCTAAATAAAAATAATCTATTACCTGATATGACTATATAACAAGGATGACAAGGAAGAAAAATGACATTTAGATACGATAAATATAATGATCCTTATTGCCCCGATTGTGCTAAACATAATGCTTGGATAGAAATCTTACTGGTAGATGAATTGAACAATCCTATTTCGGATATGCCCTATACACTGACTGTCTCTGGGGGAGAAAAAAGAACAGGTAAAACAGATCGTAATGGGATTGTTAGAGAAACAGATTTACCGCCAACAGGGGGGCGCTTTTCTATTAATGCACAAATGCTGGCTGATGAAATGGAAAAACGTCCTTTAAGAGTACGCAGAAATAGTTCTTCCAAAATTCGCTATGATGCAACACAACGTAATGATAATTACCGCTATTTAACTATTGGTGATTTATGTGATGCTGCGCCTAAAATTTTAGATTGGGATCAACCAGAGTTACCTAAATATCATTTTAAAAAACAGCAACCCAATGGATATATGTTAATATTTCGTAATGAACGTTGGGTTTTTGAAGTATGTTCATTTAGAGCGTGGTCATTCTTATTACATCATCAGAAAGATTACTCAATTACTAATGCCTGTAATTTAAGTATATTATCTGTATTGTCTTATGCGAGTTTTAAAGCTAATAATGACAAGGAGCCTAATGCTGAAAATTATTCAGGCTCAATTGAGGACGTTTTTTTTAACCAACTCTTTGACTTATCCCAAATCCCACAGCAATTTGAGGAAAAGTCTTTTACCCCGATAATATATGATGTTCCGTTTAGTGAACGTTATACAGATGTTGAATTTATTGATTCAGCTAAGAATTTAGATACTCAAATGTTTTATATCGCAAATAATAAGGAAGTTATTGTTGTTTGGCGAGGAACGGCAGGAAAAACTGATATATTTACAGATATAAAATTTAAACCAGTTAGACTGCAGCAGGATATGGGGATAGAAGGCTATGTGCACTCTGGTTTTTATAATTCATTTAGGACCATGGATGGTGAATATAAATTAAGGCCGAAAGTAAATGTAAATGATGATAAAAAAGGTAAAGAAAATCCATTCGATTTAATTAAAGGTTTAGCTTCAGAACGAAAATTATTTATCGCAGGGCATAGTCTAGGGGGGGCATTAGCTTTATTACATGCCATAAAATTAAGAGAATATAATCCAGTGCTTTATACTATTGGTATGCCTCGGGTATTAACCCTTTCTATTACAGAGCAGTTGGGAGATATTATTCATCATCGCCATGTCAATGAGGACGATCCAGTACCAGCCCTTCCTTTTGAAAAAGATATGAATAATATCGCTTTTATAAGTGATCATGATTGGCTAGGGTATTCTATAGAAATTGCAATAACATATATAGACTTGAAACATCAAGGTATGGCGAGCAAAACTATTGAACAATTGAAAACAGATTTCAATATAAAAAATGATACATTTATTCACCATGGTGATGCTGTGCATTTTTACAAACCAACATCAAAAACATCTATGTATAAATACGTGTTGGCAAGTGTTGGATATGCACCAAGTCTTTTGGTGAATATGGAAATAGATAAAAAACGCTATCTCGTCTCTGATACTGATGAAAAGCTCTATCTCGTCTCTGAACTACTACCCGATCATCGGCTTAAACAAGAATTTTTTGAACTATATAAGTTACCCAAAACAGCATCACCTGGTGTAACTGGTGGTGGAGACCACTCAAGTCGTAAATATACTAACTTTATTATTTCTAAAATAATTAGTTTAGTTAAATATAAAGGATTAACAGAATCTGCATATGATATTAGAGCAGAATTGGTCAATCAAAAAAGACTATCACAAGCCAAATACGATGAAAGCAGTTATTTGCTAGACTTAGATCTTATGGTTGCAGATACATTATTACCCACATTACTTATGCCAGAAGGTATAACGGCGCTGAAAAGGTTCAAATATGCTAATGACAATAATTAAATCACTTATTTTTATCCCTTATCTATTATTAAGTGGATGTGGCGAGTATATCAATATATATCTTGATAATAAATTTCCCGTCAATATGAATAATGATGGCAAAAAAATCACGGTTTATTCAACTATTTCACCTGAAACAGCAGTGGAAGTTATTGGTACTTATACGTCAAATAAGTGTGAACGTTCTCATTTTAATGCTTCTTATACTAAAGTCACTTATTCCTCTTTAACGCAAGAAGTGGAAGCAGAGCGTAAAATAGCAGAGGATAATAAAACCGCAACCTATATCGTGCCTATTGATGGAGGGGGATGGTGTAATTGGAAGCTAGTAGAAATAGATATAGCCCCAGTCTCTACTATTTATAAAAGTCATATGGTGATTAGTGAAGTTATTCCAATTGTCGATGACAAGCATTCAAAAATAGAATTATTTACTACATTAGCTCCCGTAATAGTGGAAAGCAAGAATGATCAAAAAATCTATTATGCATCATCAAAAATGGAAGGTGAAAAGAAATTATCTAATAAATTAAATGGAGAAATTTATTTTAATTATAAAGTTGAACCTAAACTAACCACGACTATCTCAAATGATAAAAAAGCTATTTTCCCTAATGGCAATATTAAAACACTGAGTGGATCGACTTATAGTAAAATAATTGGTTTTAATGAAATAATCGAGAATAGTGATGAAAAAACGTTTACTTCTTTTGTTCGGTATATTGATTGATTAATCTGTTTGGGGGAGTCAGTAGTTTTTGCTGTCTAAAGTGTAAGAAGGGATATGCGATTGCGATTTTAAGCAGGTGAGCGGAGTTGAATGGGGATTAACTATGTTAATGACAATGATTAAATCACTTATTTTTATCCCTTATCTATTATTAAGTGGATGTGGTGAGTATATCAATATATATCTGGATAATAAATTCCCCGTCAATATGAATAATGATGGCAATAAAATCACGGTTTATTCAACTATTTCCCCTGAAACAGTAGTGGAAGTTATTGGTACTTATACGTCTAATAAGTGCGAACGTTCTCATTTTAATGCTTCTTATACTAAAGTCACTTATTCCTCTTTAACGCAACAAGTGGAAGCAGAGCGTAAAATAGCAGAGGATAATAAAAACGCGACCTATATCGTGCCTATTGATGGAGGGGGATGGTGTAATTGGAAGCTAGTAGAAATAAAACTAGCGCCAGTCTCTAATATTCATAAGATATATACGCGAATTAGTGAAATTATTCCAATTACCGATGATAAGCATTCAAAAATAGAGCTGTTTATCACTTTAGCTCCTGTCATAGTGGAAAAATATAATGGTAAATCAATCTATTACTCATCATCAATAATGGAGGGTGAACAAAATCTATCCAATAAATCAAATGGGGAAATCTATTTTAATTATAAAGTTGAACCTAAACTAACCACGATTATTTCAAAGGATAATAAAGCTATTTTCCCTAACGGCAATATTAAAACACTGAGTGGATCGACTTATAGTAAAATGATTGGTTTTAATGAAATAATCGAGAATAGTGATGAAAAAGCGTTTACTTCTTTTGTTCGGTATATTGATTGATTAATCTGTTTGGGGGAGTAAGTGTTTTTTTTTCTGTCTAAAGTGTAAGAAGGGATATGCGATTGCGATTTTAAGCAGGTGAACGGAGT
>NZ_JAABLS010000043.1:0-90251 GCF_009915195.1 Proteus sp. G2674 | reverse complement strand
GCTGAAGCCAGTCGAAGATACCAGCTGGCTGCAACTGTTTATTAAAAACACAGCACTGTGCAAACACGAAAGTGGACGTATACGGTGTGACGCCTGCCCGGTGCTGGAAGGTTAATTGATGGGGTTAGCCGTAAGGCGAAGCTCCTGATCGAAGCCCCAGTAAACGGCGGCCGTAACTATAACGGTCCTAAGGTAGCGAAATTCCTTGTCGGGTAAGTTCCGACCTGCACGAATGGCGTAATGATGGCCAGGCTGTCTCCACCCGAGACTCAGTGAAATTGAACTCGCTGTGAAGATGCAGTGTACCCGCGGCAAGACGGAAAGACCCCGTGAACCTTTACTATAGCTTGACACTGAACATTGAGCCTTGATGTGTAGGATAGGTGGGAGGCTTTGAAGTGTGGACGCCAGTCTGCATGGAGCCAACCTTGAAATACCACCCTTTAACGTTTGATGTTCTAACCTAGGCCCATAAACTGGGTCGGGGACCGTGTCTGGTGGGTAGTTTGACTGGGGCGGTCTCCTCCTAAAGAGTAACGGAGGAGCACGAAGGTTGGCTAAGCATGGTCGGACATCATGCGGTTAGTGCAAAGGCATAAGCCAGCTTGACTGCGAGAGTGACGGCTCGAGCAGGTACGAAAGTAGGTCTTAGTGATCCGGTGGTTCTGAATGGAAGGGCCATCGCTCAACGGATAAAAGGTACTCCGGGGATAACAGGCTGATACCGCCCAAGAGTTCATATCGACGGCGGTGTTTGGCACCTCGATGTCGGCTCATCACATCCTGGGGCTGAAGTAGGTCCCAAGGGTATGGCTGTTCGCCATTTAAAGTGGTACGCGAGCTGGGTTTAGAACGTCGTGAGACAGTTCGGTCCCTATCTGCCGTGGGCGTTGGAAGATTGAGAGGGGTTGCTCCTAGTACGAGAGGACCGGAGTGAACGCACCACTGGTGTTCGGGTTGTCATGCCAATGGCATTGCCCGGTAGCTAAGTGCGGAAGAGATAACCGCTGAAAGCATCTAAGCGGGAAACTTGCCTCGAGATGAGTCTTCCCTGTCGCTTTAAGCGACCTAAAGGAACGTTTAAGACTAAGACGTTGATAGGCTGGGTGTGTAAGCGTAGCGATACGTTGAGCTAACCAGTACTAATGAACCGTGAGGCTTAACCTGACAACACCGAAAGTGTTTTGTCAGAGAGACGAAACGATAAAGTCAGCTTGTTTAAGATTGAATTACTGGCGACTTACCGAAAGGAAGGAAGCGAGTGATTAAAACAGAATTTGCTTGGCGGCCATAGCGCGGTGGTCCCACCTGATCCCATGCCGAACTCAGAAGTGAAACGCCGTAGCGCCGATGGTAGTGTGGGGTCTCCCCATGTGAGAGTAGGGAACTGCCAAGCATTAAATAAGACGAGAAAGCCAACCCGATGGGTTGGCTTTTTTGCGTTTGATATTTTTTATTCTCAATATTATCCCTTAACTTAGGAAAAGAGTTATTTCAATTGCTGATAGAGTAAACTGCCAGCAGCTGCTCCTGCCACATCATAAGCAAAATCATGCCAGCTCCATCCCGTACCTTGTGGTCGACTATCATAAAGCTCTTTAGCGACGCCTAAACTTATTGAAAAGGATAAGCCAATAACTAATCCTTCTCGATAAGAATAGTTCTGATGATCTGCGTAAGCATTAGCTCCCGCGGAGGCTACCATAGAAAATAAAAAATGCTGTGCTTTATCTTTTCCTTGCCAATTATCATTGGCAACATGAAAGGATTGACAACCATTTAACGTGACGAGTGAAAGTAAAACTATCAGATAGAAGCTATTACGCTTTAGTTTCATATAATATCCACGCCTTATTACTATATCTTGATCGCTAGATAGTTGAGCTTAAATTTTAATAAGTTGAAGTATAGTGGATTATAGCGACAAAAAAGCCTTACTTATTTTAAGTAAGGCTTATAAATAGAGCTTAGCAGTATAGTTAAATTAGAGTATACGACTAATTAGTCTATCAACACGGATACGCCGTAAGCGTTTAATTAATTTTTTCACTTTTAGAGGGTAAAATTTAATACTCTCTAATTGTTGATAACTTTTAACAATCAGTGTTTTTTCTCTGATACAAGCTAACTCTTTATGGCGTTGTTCATGTAATTCATGATGTGGATCGTGAATTAAGATGGCATTTTCAAGATCTAATCCCCAAGCTCGAGGGTTTAGATTATTACCTGTAATCAATTGCCACTCATCATCAACCCACATGCCTTTTAAATGATAGGTATTATCACCGTCTTTCCAAAGCCTTACTGTTAATTGGTCATTATCAATAAAACGTTGAAAACGTTGGGTGAATTTACGAAGATTAATCTCATACAAATAAGGTAAAGCACCGATTATTTTAAAGGGCTCTTCTGGCGGAATATAAAAGTCATTTGCCGTTTTATCACCAATAATAATCTCAACCTGTTTACCATTTCTCAGTAAATGACTAATTTGGCGCACCAAAATAGCAGGTAAATTAAAATAAGGTGTACAAATAACCAACTTTTCTTCAGTCACGGCCATAAGGTGGGAGATAGTCTTATTCAAGATATTTTTCTTGCCTAAGCCGACCAATGGAGTCACTGTTAACTGATTATTTGAGGCATTTCCTTTAATATCGTAACCATCATGTGTGCGTAAATTAAAGCGGAATTGACGGATACAATTTTTAATTTCTGCACAACGCACTCTCTCTTCTGAATCAAGACGTTGAATAGCATCTGATTGCAAAAGGCTATCGACAATGAATTGCTTCATTGTGTTTGCGAGTTCAGCATTATGAATGATGTGATATCTGTCATAACGGTATTTATCAAGTTTATGCAAATAGACGTTATTAATACTTGCACCACTGTAAATAACCGTATCATCAAAGATAAACCCTTTTAGATGTAATACGCCTAATGCTTCACGTGTATTAACAGGAATACCATAAATAGGGACGTCAACATCAGGATGCTGTTGTGCAACTTTATGATACCAATCTGCATTTGTTGCATCAGCAGAGACACCTATACGACCGCGTTGAGCACGATGCCAATCAACAATAACGGTGATGGAAAGTTCAGGACGTTGTTGTTTTGCGGTATAAAGTGCTTCAAGGATCTCCTCGCCCGCTTCATCATGTTCTAGATAGAGTGCGGTAATAAAAATCTCTTTTTGAGCTTGCGCGATATATTTCAATAAGGTGCTGCGAAACGCGGATGTCTGATAAAGCGTTTCAACATCAGCAACTGACTGAGCTAATTTAGGCAGTTGTGCAAGGTGTTGTTGATGCTTAGCAAGTTTTAGTTTAGACAACATCACAGTGCTTATTTCTCTTGTTTATGATGACTAAAAGAGTCATCTTCTATGTAAAAAATTCTGTAACCGATCTTCTGATCATAACATTAGTTATATAGGATGTACGCATAAAATCATCTTATAGAGTGAATTTCTCTTAGGATGTGTGAATAATCACATTCAGAAATTTTCTATTCGCGATTTTATCACTATACATCACTGAGAGGATCAAGAAGCAAGTTGAGATTGACTATTCCTTCATCAAACTGTACTTCCACAGAAAACCCTAATTTTTTAGCAAGACTTATCATATTACGATTTTCAGGCATGGTAATGGCAGTTAACCGTTTGATGCCATGCGTCTTAGTATAGTTGATTAATTTCATCATTAATTGGTGACCCAGTGTATTACCTTTTAAATCAGAGCGTACCAGAATAGCAAATTCAGCCTGTTGATTATCAGGATCTGCCATAGCTCGAGCAACACCAATAATTTCTGGATCATCGTGAGGGTGGCGAATGGCGACAAAAGCCATCTCACGATCGTAATCAATTTGTGTCATATTAGCGAGATCGTCATGGGTAAATTCGCTGATCTCACTAAAATAGCGATAATAGAGATCTTCTTTGGTCACTTGATTAATAAAGGTTTTTAGTAGAGGTTCATCTTCAGGCAAAATAGGTCGAATAAAACAAGGTTTGTTATCTCTTAAAAAGAAAGTTTCTTCTAATTCATTGGGATACGGGCGAATAGAAAGTTTTTGATGAGGATCGCCTTCGATAGGTGACAGCTCCATAGCCACGTCTAACAAAGTGAAATCATTACCCGAAACTAACAACGGATGTATGTCGAGCCTGACAATTTGTGGACAATCTAATAGTAAGTGTGAAACTTGCACCAAAAAATGGCTTAAACTTAGGATATTCAGTGGTTGTAATGCACTTCTAGGTTGGAGCTTGCCACTTTTTATTGCATTAATAACCAGATAACGAGCTAGCGCCATATTAAGTGGTGGCAAAGCAACGGCAGCTTTTGTTTCGATTTGCCACTCAACGCCTCCTTCTCCTAATAGAATTAGGGGGCCAAAGATGGGGTCTTGTTCAATCGCAACACGTAGCTCTTGGGAGCCTGCACGGTTTGCCATACTTTGTACTAATAGTCCTTGAATTTTCGCTTGTGGGTAAAGTTCGCTTACCCGCTCGATAATGGCATGTGCAGCCGATTCAACTTCATTGCTGTCTCTTAAATATAACATAACCCCCTGAACTTCCGATTTATGGGGTATATCAGGGGAGCGTAATTTTAGCGCGACCGGATAGCCTATTTTTTCTGCAATACTGACCGCTTCTTGTGCATTATGAGCAATCCAAGTAGGTAAAGTATTAAAGCCATAGGCTTCCATAATAGGCTGGACTTGGTGTGTATCAAGGCGATACTGTTTTTTGTCGAGAGCGTCTTCAATACAGCGATGGGCTTGCTGGGTGTTCATTTTTATTTCTAAAGGTAATGCCGGCGTTTCCTTTAGTTGTTTTTGGTTTCGGCGGTACTCCACCATATGCATAAAAGCGGTAATTGCCCCTTCAGGAGTGCGATAAGTGGGAATACCCGCTTCACTAAATAATTTACGTGATTGTTGAGATGAATATTCGCCTCCCCAATTAGTAAATAGAGTGAGCCATTTTCTTCTGGGGTGCTTATTAATTGCTTCAATAACTTTTTGTGCTGTTTCAATACTTGGTGCAATAGCACTTGGTGTATGAATTAAGAGTAATGCATCATGATCATGGCTATCTAATAGACAATTCACTGCCCTAATATAGCGCTCTACCGTGGTATCATCACCTAAATTAAGCGGATTACGAATAGCAGATGTGTCTTGCACAATGGCTTGCAATTGTTGCTGAGTATCAGCAGATAATTGTGCTAATTTGCCTGACTGTAAAAATAATTCATCTACGGCCATTGCCGCAGGAGCTGAACCATTGCTGATGATCATCAGTTTCTCGCCTTTTAATGGCGTCATATAGCTGAGGGTTTCAACCGCTGAAAACATCTCATGAGTATCTTGTACGCGTAACAATCCTGCGCGTTGGAAGGCTGCATCATAAGCTACATCATAACTTGGCGTATCGCCTAAGAGTAATTGGGCTTTTTGTGTTCGACCACTTTTTATAACTAGTATTGGCTTATTGCGTGATGCACTACGTGAGGCAGACATAAAGCGCCTTGCATCATGAATATGCTCTAAATGCAGTAATATTGCACTGGTTTTACTATCTCTTGCCAGAAAATCCAGTAAATCATCAACTTGGATATCTTGGTTATCACCTAATGCAATAAAATAGGAAAAGCCAATATTGCGGTAATACGCCCAATCTAGGATGGTGTTAGCTACTGCTGCTGATTGTGAGATAAATGCCAATTTGCCTTTTTTTACAGGAAGGGGTGAAAAGCTGGCATTTAAGCCTTGCCAAGGGGCTAATAAACCTAAACTATTTGGACCTAACAATCGAATATGGTATTGCTGGCAGAGTGTCTTAATAGCTTGAAATTGTTCTGATTGTGCTGAAAGAACAATCACGGCTTTACAGCCTGATTGACCTAATTGCTCAAGAAGTTCAAGATTGCGCCGATGATGAGTACAGATAATTGCCAAGTCTGGTACTTGGGGGAGTTTATCAATAGAAGGATAAGTAAAAACACCAGAAACAGAATTGCGAGTCGGATTGACTGGAAAGACTGGCCCATTAAACCCACCACTGAGTAAGTTTTTCATCATTGTGGTTCCTGCTCTGCCTACTTTGTCAGAGGCGCCAATCACCGCAATTGATTTAGGACGTAATAGTGCTTCAAGGCCTCGCTGGCTCATATCAACTCCTAAGTTTATGATAAACTGTATTCAATGTAGCTGATTTACTCTTCTTTTGCCTGACGTCTGTCTGGTTTTCCAATTAAATATTGTTGACGAAAGTAACTAAAATGAGAAAAAAGCTGTTGTGACGCTAAATCATCGCCGACATTGGCTAAAATAGAAGCGGCAACTTCAGCGGTACAATGTTGCTCTTCTCTTGCTGCTTGACGGAGCATGTAGTCACATTTACTGGCTTCATTAATTGAAAACAGTGGTAATGCATCAAGGTAGGGGCTTTTACGAAACATTTTTCTCGCCTCTGTCCAAGTGCCGTCTAGTAAGATAAATAGCGGTGGCTTACTGTTTGCAGGTAACTGGTGATAAACTTTTCGCGAAGGAGAAGCATAGCTGTCTGGGAAGACGACATAAGCTTGTCGATGCGGATCATTAATTGCATCAAGTAAGGCTTTTTCAGGCTCGGTACGTGACCATAAAAAGGCAAGTGTATCGGGTAAAACATCGGCAATTAATTTTCCTGTATTACTTGGTTTCATCACTTCTGTATCGTACATCATTAAACAAAAACGGCTTTTCGCGGTTTGATGAATGATGGTGTCACACAGACACTGTTTTTCAGGTAATAAACAAAAAGTGCATCGTTTAACACGAAAGCCTCTGGCTTTATATGGGCGTGTAGAGATAGAAACTCGATATTGGCGAAGTCGAGAAACCGCATTGTCATGCATAACAGAAAGACCACAATCATAAATAAAGGAATGAATATTACCATGATCCCCAAAGGTCTACTATCAGTTGTTTTTTATGAAAGTTTATTTACCGTATAGTGGTAGGGTTATTATTATTTAATAAATTTTGGTGACTTATGAAGGTAACACAAATCCTTTTTTATAATAATGAAAATAGTATTACAGATAATGAAATAAAAAACCTATTTAATATCTTTGATACTCAGGTCATTAATAATAGTAGAGTGGATGTTAATCTTGAGACTGCCAAAAATCAAATAAATAAACTCGCTGATGCAGTTAGGAATGGAAGCTCAATAGATTTAGATTATTTAGTAAACATCATGTTTCATGATGATATAAAAATAAGCTTATATGCAACTAATCAGCTCTACTTGATTTATCCAAAATTAAATAACTCGATAAGAGAAGATATTAAAGAATTAGTCAACTTACTCTATGAAATAAAAATAAAAGAAGATCAAGAGTATTTTAAAGAACGACCTTTATTAAGTGCAATGGCTTGTGAGGAAGCGATTGCTAGACAAAAGGGAAAAGGGGAGAATGTTTTTATCTCAGCGGTTGATAATTATTTAAATATAAAATGTAATGATAGCGTGTTGTCCAATAATGAAAGCGTAAGTAATAATAATCGATATATATCTTCATCTGAATTAGAGTCTTGGGCGTCATTTCAACCCTATCAATGTGATATTTGTTCCTATGAATCAATACTTAAAAAAATAGAAAAAAGCAAAGGGGCCGCGGAGTTAAAAAATTATGTGGTTTTAGTCAATAATAACCATTGGGTTGCGTTATTGACTTATAAAAATAGCTGTTTTTTATGTGATTCATTGCCCTCAAGCAAAAAAGAAAAAGATGAACGTCATAACTTATTAATTGAACTAGAAGAAAAAGGATTTAATCCTGTCAATATAGAATATAATCTACAAAAAAATGTACCTAATGGATGTGGTCTTTTGGCGCTTAATTATATTGATAGTTTACATAATGAATGGAATAAATTTAATCATGAAAAAGAAGATGATTTAACATCCACAATAGAAACAGTATTACAAAAAACAGGAAAAGACTTTCTAAACCTAAGTTGTGGTGAGCAAACCACATTTAATCATGATTTTAGGAAAAAATTGATTATGGATACACTTTTTTGTATTGTTAAATCTAATGATGAATAGCTCTCTTAGTTATTGATATAAAAGCTATTTATTATTAATAAAAAGCTAAATCTAATTTTATTTTTAAAGAGAGTGTTTTTTGATATAGGTTTATCTCTTACTCTGCGTGATTCTCTCGGTGACAGTTGCTAAACTATCATGTAATCTGCGCCCCTATTGCAGTTGGAGAGACTAATGAACGATTCTTATGAAGGTAAAAACGGCAAAGTAAAAGTGATGTATGTCCGCAGTGAGGACAGTGCCGATAATAAACCTAAAAAACCATCCTGCCGCCCTAATAATGCTCGTGGTGATACTGACCGTAGTCATCGTCGTGATGATAAACGCGGTGATAACAAATTTTCTCGTCGTGATGAACGTGGTGCAGGTAAGTCTTCAGGACGTAATCCATCACGCAGTGGCTCAAGCTCCTTACGTGATAACGATAGTGAAGGTGGTAATTATTCTCCATGGAAAACGATTTCTCGTCCGGGAGATGAGCCATTAAAAGAGCATGATGGAATTACTGGTAAAAGCCAAATTGATCCAGAACAGCTTCGCCGTCAGCGTTTAGAAGAGACGCGTATCTATGGCGAAAATGCTTGTCAGGCTATGTTTAAAAACCGTCCAGAAGCCATTGTCCGAGCTTGGTTCTTACAAGAAGTAACACCTCGTTTTCGTGAAGCGTTAAAATGGATGGCGGCAAATCGTAAAGCTTACCATGTTGTTGAAGAAGAAGAGATGGTTAAAGCGGCGCGTACGGATCATCATGGTGGCGTTTGTTTCTTAATCAAAAAACGTGTTGGTCATGATGCACAAACCTATTTAAAAGATGCACCAACAAAAGATTGTGTCTTAGCGCTTGAAGATGTGGGTAATCCACATAATGTCGGTGCTATTATGCGTAGCTGTGCTCATTTTGGTGTGAAAGGTGTCATTTCTCCCGACTCATCAGTGTTAGAATCTGGTGCAGCAGTGCGTACCGCAGAAGGTGGTGCCGAGTATATTCAAGGAATTGATGCTGATAATTTTGCTCAGACATTAGAGCAGTTTAAACAGGCTGGCTATACCTTAGTGACAACCTCAAGTCACAAAGGAAGTGTGCCGCTAGCAAAAGCTCAATTACCTGAAAAAATGGTATTAATCTTAGGTCAAGAGAAGGATGGCTTAAGTGATAGCACGTTAAAGCAAGGGGATATGAGCATTTATATTGGTGGTACAGGCCATATTGAAAGCTTAAATGTCTCTGTGGCTTCTGGTGTGTTATTGGCTGAATGGTGGCGTCAACATCACGGCTAATTATTTAATTGTTAGATGATTTAAAAATCCCGCTGAATAATGAACTGGGGTCAGTTCACCATGTTCAGCGGGATTTTTCTTTAATTAACTAATCAATTCATTAATGGCTATTTACCCGGTGAGAATGGCGGTTTAGCAAACCAAACAACCACCAGCATTAAAATGAATATTCCTGCCGCTAGCCAGAAAATTTCATTCGCTGAAATAATCAGACCTTGTTCAGTGATTGTTTTAGCTAAATAAGCTGAGGTTTGTTCATCAGAAAGCCCCAATTCTCTCATCTGTTGAAAAGCCAATTGTGCATCGGGATCGAGCGGATTAATTTTTTCAACAAAGGTTTCATGATGTAATGACTCCCTTTGTGTCCAAATGGTTGTCGTTAATGATGCGCCAATTGCACCCGCTAAGGTTCTTAAAAAATTAGATAAACTAGATGCCGAGGCCATTTTCTCCGGAGGTAATCCCGATAAGGTCATCGTGGTTAATGGCATAAAGAAACATGCTACACCTAAACCTTGCCAGAATTGTGGCCAAGCAACTGTGGCAAAATCCATTCCGGGTTCAAAAGTATAAGCTCGCCAATAAAAACATACCGCAAACATAATAAAGCTAAAGCTAATGATATAGCGTAAGTCGACTTTTCCACCAAATTTTCCGATGATTGGTGTAATGATCAGCGGTAATAAACCAACAGAGGCTGCAGCTAAACCCGCCCATGTTGCGGTATAACCAAAGACTTCTTGCAACAGGAGAGGGAGCAACACAATAGTACCGAAATAGATCATATAAGCGAGACTAAGGGTTAAACAGCCAATAGTGAAATTGCGACTTTTAAACAGAGAAAGATCAATAACAGGGTGTTCGTCAGTTAACTCCCACACAATTAAGAAACTTAACGCCACTACAGCAATAATAGTAAGTACAATAATTTCAGTTGAATTAAACCAATCCAGCTCTTTACCTTGATCAAGCATGATCTGTAGTGCACCAACACCGACAACCAATAGTACGAGACCAATGGTATCTATTGGTTTAATTTCCGTTTTGGTTTCGCGACCCGCTAATGTATTTGAGATGCACATAATAATTAACACACCAAAAGGTACGTTAATAAAGAAGATCCATCCCCAATGGTAATTATCACTGATATAGCCACCTAAAATAGGGCCTAAAATAGGTGCAACGACAATGGTAACCGACCATAACGCTAACGCCATATTGCGTTTTGCTGGTGGATAGTTATTCAATAGCAAACTTTGTGATAACGGAATTAAGGGGCCTGCGACTAAACCTTGAAGTACACGGAAAAAGATCAGCATTTCTAAACTTTGAGAAATACCACACAGCCATGATGTTAAGGCAAATAGTGCTGTTGACCACATAAAGAGGCGTACTTCACCAATACGTTTTGCCAGCCAGCCAGTAATAGGAATTGAGATAGCATTTGCAACACCAAATGAGGTAATAACCCAAGTACCTTGAGAATTTGATGCACCTAAGTTACCCGCTATTGTCGGGATGGCTACGTTAGCGATTGTTGAATCGAGAACTTGCATAAAAGTGGCCAGCGCAAGTGCGATGGTCATTATAGCAAGTTTTCCTCCTTGTAAGGGTTCTTTAATCACCTTTACACCTCGCTTTATCATCCTGCATTTTGTTCAATGATTTCATTAATCAATGAATTGATTTCTGACATATCAATAGTGAGTGCATCAGTATGATAAGCCGGTGCTTGACGTTCGCTCTGTGATAATACTTTTCCATCAAGATTAACGGTATCCACAGTCACTTCAGTGGATAAACCGATACGTAGTGGTTTTTCTGCAACTTCTTTTTCATCAAGGGAAATACGTACCGGCAAGCGCTGAACTACTTTTATCCAGTTACCACTGGCATTTTGTGCCGGTAATAGTGAGAATGCACTGCCTGTTCCCATATCTAATCCCTGTACACGGCCATGATAAATAACTTTTTTACCATAAAAATCAGTGGTTATTTTCGCGGGCTGTCCGATACGCATATTGGCCAGTTGCGTCTCTTTAAAGTTAGCGTCTATCCACATACCTGTGACAGGTACGACGGCCATTAACGGTTTACCCGGTGCAACTTGTGCACCAACTTGAACGCTACGACGTGAGACATAACCTTCAGCAGGACTTAGTATTTTTGTTCGTTGTAAAGCTAGCCATGCATTACGCACTTCTGTTGCAGCTTGTAATACAGAAGGTTGTTGTGCAATAGGCGTGGTTAAGATAATGGCTTGATTAGCATTATATTGCTCTTTTGCTACATCTAATGCCGCTTTTGCCGTGGCAACAGCTTCTCTTGCATGTTGGAGTTCTTCTTTTCCAATGACATTTCGCTCGCCTAATACTTCTCTACGACGCAGATCATTTTGCAATTTTGCCAATTCAGTTTCACGTAAAACAATATTTGCTTTTAATTGACGACCATTGATGATTTGCTGATGCATTTGACGGACACTATTTGCTAAAGCGGTTTTTGCTTTATCTAATGCAAGTATTTCATCACTATCATCTAATTGGACTAGCGGTTCACCTGCTTTTACGTAGTCTGTATTGTCCACATAGACAGTGGTTACCGAGCCTGAAATTTGTGGCATAACCATAATTTGATTGCCTGTTACGTAGGCATTATCTGTGGTTTCATGATGTCTAAGAACCATAAACCAGTAAGCGGTATAAGCGAGCCCCGCTAGAATAAAGATAAAAGTCAGTAGCAATAAAACATTTCGGCGAGTTCGTTTTTTATTGCGAATGGGAGCCTGAGGTGGATTTTTTTCCTCATTTACACTCATTTAGAAGATCTCCATAAACCAGAAAAAAGCATTATATATGTTTCCAGAATAAAATCCGGAAACACATATGTTGGGCTTATATTAGAATAATAATTAGCACGAAAGGCTAATTATAGATGCGAGTGAGTATATTTGTTTATCAATTCATGTTGTGAATGGAGATAGATCAATAAGTTTATTGATGGTGATGATTATTCCTGCTGATTATCCGCTAATGTATCAAGTTGTAATAATAATTTACGCATTAGGGTTTCTAGCTGTTTTTGTTCACCTTCATCTAATACCGACCAAATTTTCTTTAAACATTCGTGCTGTGGTGGTAATAAGCTATTTAAAAACTCTTCTCCAGCATCAGTTAAATGAAGATGTAGACAGCGACGGTCATTATGACTTTCACGACGCTCAATCCATCCTTGTTTTTCTAATTCATCTGCAATACGAGTGGCATTTGTTCTTGATGAGCCTAATGCCGCACTCAATTCTGATGGTTGAATACTACGATTTTCCGTTGTATCTAAAATCATAAGTGCCATAAATAATGTCTCGTTAATGCCCTGAGACTTTAACATATTATTACGACTTTCAAGAAGTTTGCTCTGGACGTGCATAGACAGGCGAGTTAACAAAATTTCTTGGTAAGGAATATCTTTGTTAAGCGATTTCTGTTGTGTAGCGCGAGTGTTTAGTAGTTCTTCTGTTGGCGTAAATGAGCTTTCCATTTTTAGACACCTTGTTAGTTTCGATAATTAGGATAACGTTGTTATCAACATGTTAAATGGTATATTAAACACACAATTTAGCAATTTTTATTATTTATAGTCACTATGTTTTTTTGATTATGCTACCTGATTCATAAATTTTTTGAATGATAACATAAAAAAATCACTAGGTGCTTATCTATTTACAATAAGTTATAAAAATCAATTTATCCCTTATTTACTTATGAATAATAGTCTATTTAGGAAAAAATGGATCGATTTCTACGATAAAACACGTAATAAATTTATTTTACACTATAATGATTCTATTGTTAATAATACCACTTAGAAACTATGCCGTTTATGCTATATTGATATAATTGATATGTATTTCTTAATAAAGAATGAGATGATGATATACATAAATAGTAATCACGCTGTTAAAACATTCACGTTTTGTTCTGTTTAGAGGGGTATTGCTGACATAAAATACCCCTTTTGAGATAAATTTTATTATTCAGATTGGATCACTGGATCATTTTTATAACCAAATAACCAAACCAGTAAACCTAATAAGCCAATGATTGCACCGGCACTGGAAACACCAATCCAGCCATATTGGTGATAAGCGTAACCCGATAATAAAGAGCCTAGGGCGCCCCCGATAAAATAGCTAGTCATATAAGCGGCAGTAAGCCGATTTCGGGCATCAGGTAAAATACGGTAGATAGTGCTTTGGTTAGTGACATGAACACCTTGAACGGCTAAATCTAATAAAACCACACCAATAATAAAACTAATCAGTCCAATCCATTGATAATAAGGGGCGATAACAATAAGTCCCCAACAAATGAAGAGAAGAATTAAACCTGAAGTAGTCGTTTTTTTACCTTTGCCTTTATCAACCCATACACCCGCTTTACCTGCCATTAGTGCTCCCGCAGCACCGACAAGTCCAAACAAGCCAATAACTGCATCGGAATAATTAAAGGGATCAGAAGCGAGTAAAAAAGCCATTGATGTCCACAGTAAACCAAAGTGGGCAAAGATAAGTGCACCAATCAGTGAGCGGGTACGTAATACTGGGGTCGTGGCAAACAATTTAAAAATAGAACCGAGCAGTTGAAAATAATTTAAATTTGTTTGGCTTTTATAGGTAGGTAAGCAGCGCCATAGTGTAATAGCTAAAATAGCTAGAAAAACACTTGCTAGCCAGAAAATACCCTGCCAATTAGTAAAGGAAGCCATCAGCCCTGACGCTGTTCTTGCCAGTAAAATACCAAGTAAAAGCCCACTCATAATAGTACCTACCGCTTTTCCTCGTTGATGAGGTGCAGCAAGTGTAGCGGCAAAAGGAACCAGAATTTGGGCGACGACCGAGAACATACCTGATAGGGCAGTACCAATTAACATAAGCCAAATATTAGGTGCCATTGCCGTAATTAATAAGCCGCTCGCTGAAATCAGCGTCATGATAACAATCAGTGAACGACGTTCAAAAATATCGCCAAGGGGAACCAATAGCATTAAACCTAAGGAATAACTTAATTGTGCTGTAGTGACAATAAAGCCAGCTAAAGTGGCAGAGATATGAAAATAATTTGCAATTGAATCAAGTAGCGGTTGTGCATAATAGTTACTTGCGACAACCATGCCAGTGGCAACGGCCATAAGTAAAATAAGGCCTTTACTAAGAGAGGTTTGTGGTGCTGTGTTTTCCATAATACTGATCACAAATTATTTGTAAGGTAAATGATAGTAACATGAGTCATTTTTTTGCGGAAAGAATTACTGTGATAGCAATGTTCAATCAATCGGGCATGAAAGTTTTTAATCTATTTTTATAATAGATTAATATTAAAAGTAAAATGTGATTTATTCTCGGCAGATAACCGAATATTTGCATTATTTATTATGCTAAATAGATGAATAGCCCCATTCCCTCACTGTCCTGATTAGACAAGTATTAATCCATATAGTAACCAATGTTATTAGTTAATTATATCATTAATATTAAATTATTTAGTTATTCTGTTTTAAATATAGCTCATTTTTAGTTTAGTTAACTTTTTTATGGTTTAGATCAAAAAAAGCTATGTAATGATAATAATTATCATTAACATAATTATGTTGTTAAATGTATTTTTAGCTATTTATTTGCGTATTAATAACCATATAAAAGATACTATTATGAACTTTTTGTTAATTAAGCATGAGCCTCATTTTCAGGGAATGGGGGCCGTTTCATTTTCATCTCATGCGATTTTTTTATTACTCACTACACTTGCTTCGTTTAATAGCGTTGCTTCACAAAGCACAGAAAAAGCATCACAGACTCAACAATCTGAAACTGTGGTGCTTGATCCTATTTATGTTTCCGGAAAATTAAATTCGAGTGTTGAAGCAGGAAGCACGGCTTTGACATTAAAAGATATCAATAGAATTCAGCCAAATAATATCGCTGAATTGGTAGATAAATTACCAGGGATTTCTTCATCTGGCTCGCCAAGACCTGGCGGGCAAACTTTAAATATTTGGGGAATGGGCAATCCGGAAGATGTGAAAATCACTCTTGATGGTACACCGAAGACGTTTGAAAAATATCGTCAAGGTTCCATATTTATCGATCCTGAATTAATTAAACGCCTTGATGTCGATAAAGGGCCACATAATATCACCCAAGGAAATGGAGGATTTGGTGGCTCCGTACGGATTGAAACGAAAGATCCGGATGACTTACTGTTACCTGATCAGCATATTGGTATGTTTTTAAAATATGGACATCATACTAATGATAGGCAAAATCGTTATAGTGGTGCGATATATGGCAAGTTAATGGATGGAACTGCTGACGGCCTATTTTATTTTAATCGTCGTAAAAGCGATGATTTACGTCGTCCTGATGGCACTAAATTTGGTTATTCACAATCAGACCAAGATTCGTTTTTAATTAAAACCAATGTCTATTTAACAGATGCACAAACATTAACTTTATCAGCATCAAGATCTGTCAGTGATGGCTGGACGCCTTGGGCTGCGAAGCGAGATGAACTGGCAAAACCGAGTCAATATGATGTTGATAAATATGGTTTTGATGGAGCGATGAAACGTAAGTTAGTTTATCGTGACCAAAAAGATGACACTGTGAGTGTGAAATGGAATATTCAGCCAATTGATTCTGACCTGATTAATTTCACATTGACTTACGGTTATTCAAATACCAAACAGAATGATAAACGCCCTGATAATGCGAGTTCTTATCTAAGTAGTAGTATGGGTAACCAAAGTTGGGTCAACTATAAAAATCATCAAATTGAAGTGAAAAATGAAAGTACCGTGATGCAAGGAGCTACCGAACATGTGATTTTAGTGGGAGCGCGTTGGCACCGTAATGATCGTAATGTGTTAATGTTTACGCGGGATAAAGCGAAAAATCCAAATTATAATTATGGCTATTATGCACCACCTTATATGCCAGAAGGGACGCAAACAACCACGAGTTTTTATCTTCAAGATTCAATTAGTTATCGAACACTAACCCTCACGCCTGGTGTGCGTTATGATATAGTGAAAAATCAAGGAGCAGGGAGTCGAGCGAAGGTTTATCAAGATCCTAATCCCTATTACGGTCATGATTATAGTGATGTAACTTATCGTGGCATTACACCTCATTTGGGTATTTTATGGAAAGCGAGCCCCAATATTAGATTTTTTGGTGATATAACTCATACATGGCGTGCGCCGTTAATTGATGAACAATATGAAGTGCAAGCCAGTATCTCTAGTTTGACAGGCACGAGTCGCCATTTAGATAAAGAGACCGTTACCGCAACACGGATTGGCGCCATTGTTGATTTTGAAAATGTTTTCCAACAAGAAGATCAGCTTCAACTTCGAAGCACATTTTTTGATACCCGTGGGAAAGATGAGATATTCCGTCGTCGCGGTGTCTATTGTGAAAGCGGAAAAGTAACCGGAAACAATGGAAGTTGTCCTCCTTCCCTTGGAAATTATCGCAATTTACCTGGCTACCATATTCAAGGTATGGAAATAGAGGCATTTTATGACAGTACTAATCTCTTTGGTCGCTTAGCGTATTCGACAATGAAAGGTAAACGCGATCAATCTCCTCGTGATCCGTGGTTTGGACAAAAAACATGGATTGCAGAAATTCAACCGGATGCATTACATGCCACCCTTGGAATGAAAATCCCACAAATAAATATGGTTGCTGGGTGGACAGGGGACTTTATTGGCGCTCAACGTCGTTCACCGATGGATGCTGATCCGGCTGCTACTTATTGGTCATTACCAAAAAGTAAAGGCTATGCCATTCATGGACTATTCGCTAATTGGAAACCTGCTTTTATCGATAATACCGAGATACGTTTTACTGTCGCCAATTTATTTAACCGTGATTATTACCCTTATTTAGGTGAGTCGGTATCTGGTACTGGGCGAGATTATCGCTTTACTGTGGTTAAAAGTTTTTAGTTAGACAACAGGACAACAGCCATAAGATAAAAAAAGCAGAGCATATTAATAATGCTCTGCTTTGACGTTATTTAAGGATTATCACTATTAATTAGCCGCTTTACGCGCTTCTTCTACCCAGCCATCAAAGGTTTTTTGATGTGCTTTGATCCACGCGTTAGCATGACGTTCAATATCTGCTTGTGATTTTTGACCATTATGCATACGTAAGTTTTGGGCGTTGATATCAGCCACTGAAACTTTCATTATTTCAAATAATTTAGCAGCAGCAGGGTTGGCTTCGGCCCATTTTTTATTTGCTGCGATATGCATTGTACTCGGTGGGAAACCGTAGTTTTTACCGTTTGGTAAGGTTGTATCGGTTTTGTCATCTCCCGGTAATGAAGAGAAGGGAACTTGTAGCCAAACGACATCTTTACCCGGCTTTAATACATCACTTATCCAGTACGGTGCCCAAGTATAATAGAAGATAGGTTTACCTTCTTTATAACGAGTAATGGTATCTGCCATCATTGCCGCATAGTTACCCTGATTATGGGTGACTGATTTCTCTAAATCATAGGCTTTTAAGTGATTATTAATGGCTTCTTCACAACCCCAGCCAGGGTTACAACCGGTTAAATCTGCTTTTCCATCACCATTGGCATCAAATAATTTGGCAATTTTTGGATCTTTAAATTGCTCTATATTAGTGATGTTATATTTTTCAGCCGTTTTTTTATCGATTAAATAACCTTGGGCTGCGTTAACTACATAATCACCTTTACGATAAAATGTGTTATCGCCACCTGCGGCTTCATATTGTGAGTTATGCAAAGGTACCCAACTAACCGCCATAAAAGTGGCATCACCATTAGCAATAGAAGAATAAGCTACGTTGTAGTCAACTTCTTTAATGGGTTGCACTGTGTAGCCGAGTTTTTCGAGTGCTTTATTGACAATGAGTGTCTGAAAAGTTTCTTCAGAAATAGTACTTTGTACCGGTTGAACCGAAACCCCTTTACCGGGTAAATCAGCAGCGGATAACTGAGTGCTTATCAGTGTGGCGGACAATACTGTTGCCCAGAGAACTGGATTACGCATAGTTTTTCCTTCTGTTGTGATGGGTAAGAGATAATAGTCGCTGTGTCGTGCTACTGTTATCTCTTATCTTAATTGAATAAATATGTTTGATTGTTAGTTAATCTTATTGCCAGTATGAGTTATGCGGCTTTTTTGCCAAACAGGCGGCAGATCAAACCAATCGGGCCTGTCATATACCAGCGTCTATTACCTTTCAGGCGACTATTTTGGCCTAAAGATTGAGTTAAGCGGTCAAGAATAATCGCGAGGATCACAATACCGGCACCACCTACAGCCGCTAATCCCATATCTAGGCGACCAATACCACGTAATACCATTTGACCTAAACCACCAACGGCTATCATTGATGCGATAACAACCATTGACAGTGCTAACATTAAGGTTTGGTTTACCCCAGCCATAATCGTTGGCATTGCCAGCGGTAATTGTACTTTAAACAACATTTGTCGAGGATTTGCCCCAAATGATTGAGCCGCCTCAATGAGATCTTCCGGTACTTGTTTGATACCTAAAATAGTTAATCGCACTATCGGTGGTAAGGCGAAAATAATCGTGACAACTACACCAGGTACGTTACCAATCCCAAATAACATCACGATAGGTACTAAGTAAACGAAAGCGGGGGTTGTTTGCATGGCATCTAAAAGTGGTCTGACAATTTTTGATGCTTTGTCACTATGTGCAAGCCATATCCCTAAGGGGAGACCAATAATCAGGCAGAATAGTAATGAGGTCAGCACTAATGCAAGGGTTATCATCGCTTCAGACCATGCACCAATAGCACCGATTAAGATCAGTGAAATAAAAGCGCTTATTCCCATCACCTTACCTGAAAGTTGCCATGCAATCAGTGAAAATAAAATAATCGCAACAGGCGCAGGCATTGAGGTAAGAAAGTTTTCAAAGCCACCTAATACTAAATCGACTGGAACGCGTATCCCTTGGAAAATAGGACGAAAATGCAACACAATCCAGTCAATACCTTCTGTCACCCAAGAATCTAGCGGGATCAGCGTATGATTAAATGGATCCATAATATTAAAGTGATCAGGTGTACTTTCTGTTGGCATGGCATCTAGCCAATCAGTACCAGAAGAGAGATCACTGCTGTCAGTGCCACTCCCTGTACCCCAAGGATCAGCATCAGCTCCGCCGGTATCACCGCCAGCACTACTACTCCAAGGGTCGGTATCAGTAGTGTTGCTATCCGTGGTTGCCCAAGGATCATTGTCTGTATCTGTGTTGTTATGCGTTTCTTGCGCTGAATTCTGTGTTGTATTGGCGTTTTCTGTTGCCGCTTCTTGAGTGTCCGTTTCCCAAGGATTGGCTTGGTTATTTGTCTTACTCATTTGGTGTCTCCTTATCCAGTGCTTGTAACAACATTCCTTTCGAAATTAAACCGATATAACGGTTTTTTTCATCAATAACAGGGATCGCACAGGGAGATTGCGCAACAGTAGAAATCAGTTCATTTAATGGTGTATCACCATTAATCGCACAAGGTTCAGTTAAAATAGCGGATCCAATAGGTTGCTTCGCTTTTAATGCTTCTTCAAGAGAAGTGACAGAAACAATACCTGCAAATTTCCGTCCTCGCTCAATTAAATAACCAAAGTTTCTATCTTCATCTTCCAGTACTTTTAATGCTGAACGGGGACCAAAACCTGGCGCAATATGCAGTAGTGTTTCTGGGCGACGTTTAGCAATATCTTTAGCGCTAAATACATGACTGATATCAACGCCACGGAAGAAGGTACGTACATAATCATTGGCTGGATTATTAAGAATTTCATCAGGGGTACCGATTTGTACCACCACACCACCTTGCATAATCGCGATACGATCGCCAATACGCATGGCTTCATCCAGATCATGAGAAATAAATACAATGGTGCGTTGTTTATCACCTTGTAAGCTCAATAACTCATCTTGCATTTCTGTTCGGATTAATGGGTCAAGTGCGGAGAATGCCTCATCCATTAATAAGATATCAGGATCATTGGCCAGTGCACGAGCAAGCCCAATACGTTGTCGCATCCCACCGGATAACTCATCCGGCCAAGATTGAGCATGAGAGCTTAAGTTAACTTGCTCTAATGCTGCCATGGCTTTTTCATAGCGCTCTTCTTTGCTAATGCCTGCAAGCTCCATACCAAATGCTGTATTATCGAGTACATTCATATGAGGCATTAAAGCGAATGATTGAAACACCATACTGATTTTTTTACGTCGAACTTGTCGTAAATCTTTATCAGACATGGTGGTGATGTTTTCACCATCAATAAGGACTTCGCCTTTAGTGGGATCTATCAGACGATTGAGAAGGCGCACTAATGTAGATTTACCAGAGCCTGATAATCCCATGATGACAAATATTTCGCCTTCTTCAATGGCCAGATTGGCATTTTGCACACCAACGGTTAACCCTGTTTTATCAAAGATTTGGTCTTTGTTCATACCAGATCCTAATAATTCAAAGGCACGTTTAGGGTGCTCACCAAATATTTTATATAGGTTTTTTACTTCGAGTTTAATTGCCATGCAATATCTATTTTCCTATTTAAATATGAAAGGAATAAATTAAATGTTAATAAATTAGTTTGTTGTTTTTCCTAAATTGAGATTTTTAGTAGGGGAATTACCCTATCATAATGAACAAGCCTGACAACCCTATGTTAATTATAATTAAACAAATAATTTTGTAATTTTTTCAGGTTTTTTTTGATAATTAATAATTAAATAAAGTAAAGTTATAGAAAAGAAGAACGTCAAAAAATCTATACTAACTGTATGAAATAACATTGTTTTTATTCAGATGTTAATTTTAATTATCATCACAATAGAAATAACAACAAAATAAAAAAATGTAAAAAGATACTAATAAAATAAAAATGGAAAAAAATGCATTAACATTAAAAAATCTTATGTTTTTTGAGGGGTGATCTTAAGTTATCGATAACTAGTCATAAAAATCATTCGTAAAAAATTGATAATTCTGGTTAATGGGACGGTAAAAATTACACAATCAGGTTGTTTTTCAAGCAAATAAAAATGCACTAAAAAATAAGTTTTATTTTTCAGTGCATTATATTAATTGATTAATTCATAATTAATATGAATGTATTTTGTTTTTTGCTGTAGAGGATTAGCTAGAAATCCCAGTCATCATCTTCGGTATTGATCGTTTTACCAATAACATAAGAAGAGCCTGAGCCAGAAAAGAAATCATGATTTTCATTTGCATCTGGCGATAGTGATGAAAGTATTGCTGGACTAACATTAGTTATTTCATCTGGAAATAGTGCTTCATAACCTAAATTCATCAGCGCTTTATTCGCATTATAATGAAGGAATTTTTTTACATCTTCTGTCCAACCGACAGAGTCGTAGAGATCTTCTGTATATTTAACTTCATTATCATATAAATCTAATAATAATGAGAAAGCAAAGTCTTTAATATCTTGTTTCTCTAATGATGATTTATTTAATAACTGATTTTGGAACTTATAGCCAATATAATAACCATGCACAGCTTCGTCACGAATAATTAAACGAATTAAGTCGGCTGTATTGGTTAATTTCCCTCGACTTGACCAATACATTGGTAAATAAAATCCAGAATAGAATAAAAAAGACTCTAAAAATACACTGGCAATTTTTTTCTTTAATGGATCACTATCTTGATAATAACGCAGAATAATATCTGATTTCTTTTGCAAATAGGTATTTTCTTCACTCCAACGATAAGCATCATCAACATCTGTTGTTAAGCAGAGTGTCGAAAATATCGAGCTATAAGAGCGAGCATGTACCGCTTCCATAAAACAGATATTCGATAATACCGCCTCTTCATGAGGAGTCTGAGCATCAGGCATTAAGGTTGGTGCCCCGACCGTATTTTGTATCGTATCGAGCAGTGTAAGCCCTGTAAATACACGGATAGTCAACTGTTTTTCAGCTTGGGTTAAGGTATTCCATGAAGGTATATCATTAGAAAGTGGAATTTTTTCGGGTAACCAAAAATTCATGGTTAAACGGTTCCAAACTTCTAAATCTTTTTCGTCTTCAATACGATTCCAATTTATCGCATTAACACGACTTAAATAAGATGCAGACATAGTAACACTTTCCTTATCATTATTATTAAAGGGCGCATGAAACACAGCCTTTTATTTCTGTGCCGGCTAATGCTGTTTGTCTAATACGAATGTAATACAAGGTCTTTATACCTTTACGCCATGCATAAATTTGTGCTTTATTAACATCCCTTGTGGTTGCTTCATCAGAAAAGAATAATGTTAGCGACAATCCTTGGTCGATATGTTGTGATGCTTGGGCATAGGTATCGATAATTTTTTCTGCGCCAATTTCATAAGCATCTTGATAAAAATGACGGTTTTCATTGGTCATAAAAGGGGCGGGGTAATAAACCCGACCGATTTTACCTTCTTTTCTTATTTCAATCGGTGCCACAATGGGGTGAATACTCGATGTAGAGTGATTGATATAAGAGATTGATCCTGTTGGCGGTATTGCTTGTAAGTTTTGATTATAAATACCGTGAGTCATAATCGAGAGCTTAAGTTTTTGCCAATCCTCTTGGGTTGGAATATGAATATTGGATTGGCTAAATAGCTGGTGGACTTTTTGGGTTTTAGGTAACCACTGTTTTGATAAATATTTATCAAAATACTCCCCAGTGGCATATTTTGACTGTTCAAACCCTTTAAAGCGCTGTTTAGTCTCTATCGCTAATTGGTTAGAGGCTAAAAGGGCATAGTATGTTACGGTATAGAAATAGATATTGGTAAAATCAAGCCCTTCTTCTGAACCGTAATAAATCCCTTCACGGGCTAAATAACCATGTAAGTTCATTTGCCCTAAGCCAATGGCATGAGATGCTTGGTTGCCTTTTTCAATAGAAGGTACTGATTCTATTTTAGTCATTTGTGCCACACTCGTCAGTGCTCTGATGGCAACATTTACGGTATGCGCAAAATCTGGTGAGTCCATCGCCATGGCGATATTCATTGATCCGAGATTACAGCTAATATCATGACCAATTTGTCGATAACTTAAATCAGGATTGTATTCACTGGCACTATTTACTTGTAAGATTTCTGAGCATAAATTGCTCATATTAATTCGGCCCGCAATCGGATTTGCGCGATTGACGGTATCTTCAAACATAATATAGGGATAACCTGATTCAAATTGAATTTCAGCTAAAGTTTGAAAAAATGCCCGTGCTTTAATTTTTTTCTTACGTATCTCTGCATTGTTGACCATTTCAGTATATTTTTCGCTAATACTGATTTCTGACATAGGAACGCCATATACTCGTTCTACATCATAAGGTGAAAATAGATACATATCTTCGTTGCGTTTAGCTAATTCAAAGGTAATGTCGGGAATAACGACACCTAATGAAAGCGTCTTAATACGTATTTTTTCATCAGCATTTTCTCGTTTTGTATCTAGAAAATGATAGATATCAGGATGATGAGCATGGAGATAAACCGCTCCAGCTCCTTGTCTTGCGCCTAATTGATTGGCATATGAGAAGGCATCTTCAAGCATTTTCATTACCGGTACTACGCCAGACGATTGGTTTTCAATGCGTTTTATGGGGGCTCCTGCTTCTCGTAAATTAGTCAGTAAGAAAGCAACACCTCCGCCACGTTTCGACAATTGCAACGCAGAATTGACTGCTCGACCAATGGACTCCATGTTGTCTTCGATACGTAATAAAAAACAAGAGACCAATTCGCCACGCTGTTTTTTTCCACAATTTAAGAAAGTAGGGGTTGCAGGCTGGAAACGGCCACTAATTATCTCATCGACAAGGTGAGTGGCGAGTTTGGTATTCCCCTGTGCTAGGGTTAAGGCAACCATACAAACACGATCTTCATAGCGTTCGAGATAACGCTCACCATCAAAGGTTTTTAAGGTGTAACTGGTGTAGTATTTAAATGCACCTAGGAACGATTGAAAGCGAAATTTTTTGCTATAGGCATGCTTAAAAAGCTGTTTGATAAACGGGAAATCATACTGCTCTAATACTTGTGCTTCGTAGTAGTGTTGTTGCACCAGAAAATCGAGCTTTTCTTTTAGATCATGAAAAAACACCGTATTTTGATTAACGTGTTGACGAAAAAAATGGTGGGTGGCTAATTTGTCTTTATCAAACTGGATATTGCCTTGTTCATCATAGAGATTGAGCATGGCATTTAAGGCGTGATAATCGAGTTGTTCTATAGAGTGGGTCATATTTTTTATCTCATTCACTTTTTAGTCATTATTTGCTAGCTGACCAAAATGTGCTTAATCCGGTTTTTACACGTTTAACATCTTCAGGCGTACCAAGTAACTCAAAACGATAGAGAAAAGGGACTTGGCATTTTTGTGCAATAATGTCACCTGCCAAGCCGTAAGCAGAGCCAAAATTGGTATTTCCTGAAGCAATAACACCGCGTATTAATTGGCGATTTTCAGGGATATTTAAAAACTGGATCACCGCTTTAGGCACTGCACCTTTAACGCCACCGCCACCATAAGTTGGGCATAGCAACACAAAAGGTTGTGTGGCTTGTAGTGGTTCATCCTCTTTTATCCTTGTCGCTTGTAGATTAAGTTTTTGTACGAAGCGGTGACAATTTTCTGAGCGACTAGAGAAATAAATTAAAGGGGCAGTCGATTGCATAAGTTGCTCCTTTAGCGCGCTATTTGACGAATTTTATCTGGGCAGAAGCCAGACCAATGTTCGTTACCATTAACGACAACTGGTACTTGGCGATATCCCATAGAAACTATTTTTGCTAATGCTTGAGTGTCTTGGGTGAGATCAACCGCAGTGAAAGGAATTTTTTGTTGTTGTAATGCGCGCTCTGTTGCACTGCATTGAACACAATTTGGTTTGGTATAGAGGATCACAGACATAGAATAACCCTTATAAAAATGTGAATGTGTCTGCTCACAGTCACAATGAAAAGTGCTTAAATACTATATATAGGTTTATTTTTTTTCAACCACACTAGATATGGTGTTTTTTATTTTTGATAATGATTATTATTAAAATTAAGCAGTTAGCAGATTTATTTTATTTTCTTATCGCTCATTTGAGCAATTTTTATTAGGTATAGTAGAAAATTAGATGATTGATTTACTTACAAAGCATGTTTTAATCTTGATGATACAGACAAATCAATAGAGAACACATTATGTACCAAGATTATCTCAATACGCCGAAAGGTTTTCCAAAGCCTTATATATCCATTACCGCAGATGATGATGGCATCACCAGCCTTAACTTTGTTAGTGAAAAAGAGGCGTTAGTTAATTCAAATGCCATAATTGACCTGTGTATAAAACAGTTAAAAGAGTATTTTTCGGGTAAACGCACCCTATTTTCAGTGCCACTAGCGCCTAAAGGAACCGAATTTCAAATACGCGTTTGGCAGACTTTACAGTCTATTCCTTATGGTGAAATTTGGAGTTATAAAAAGTTGGCACTTACATTAGGTTCCGTCAACTATTGCAGAGCGGTAGGAATGGCAAATTCACGTAACCCAATCTCGTTAATTATTCCTTGCCATCGCGTCATTGGTCATAATGGTAAGTTAGTAGGCTATACTGGGGGACTTGATATCAAACGTTGGCTATTACACTATGAAAAAGTGGATATTGACGAATAGTTCATATTGTAAGTATTAAGCACTATTTCTTAAGTGATTAATGGCTTAAGTTATGGGATTTGTCTGAATAATAATCGTTTAACAGAAAAAAAATACGCGTTTCGTGATCTAGACTGTGGACAGCGAATCATCATTTTTGTTTTACTATAGCCAACGCAAAACGCTTGCGTTTATTTTCTATTTTAAAGGTAAACTTGATGTCTAAATTAAAAGGTAACGTTAAGTGGTTTAACGAAACTAAAGGTTTTGGTTTTATCACTCCAGAAGATGGCAGTAAAGATGTGTTCGTCCACTTTTCCGCTATTGTTTCAGAAGGTTTTAAAACACTTGCTGAAGGTCAAAAGGTAGAGTTTGAAGTTACTGACGGCGCGAAAGGGCCATCTGCTGCAAACGTTGTCGCTATCTAATTAACGACTTCTCCAAAAGTAAAAAACGTTTTTGAAATGACCCCCAATAGTTGGACAACCAATTATTGGGGGTCTTTTTATGTCAAATACAGGGGGGATTTAAACATCATCATTGCCAATCAATGGTCAGCGGGTGAAGCATTTCAGACACTTTCTGAAAAGTATTTATTAAAATAAATTAAAACTATTTTACTAAAAGCTGACTATCTTGTTCTGCCTTCTTTTTAGCCTGCTGAAAACGAAGAAGTAACTCATTTTTCTGGACTTTAATAGCGTTATAGTCAACATTGTCGTTTTTCTTTTTAGATATTTGTTTGTATAACAAAATAAGCCTCCTCAACGTAAACATTTAAATTTTTCGATTCAGCGTACTTATTAATTAATCGAATATAAACTCTTCTGAGCTCTTCACTGTATGCTTGGAAAGTCAAAATATCTATTTTTTCAGTTTGTGCTATCAAAAGAATAATGTCAATGAGTGTTATGTAAAGATACCGAGTTTCTGATGATGTCAAATTAATTGAATCTGGCGGTTTATCAAACATATCACAATTTTGATAGTTTTCAGTCTCTATATTATAAAAAATAACAACACTAATAGTTAAATTTTTTATATTTTCGGCATATAACTTATTAATTAATGAATGATAATTTTCATCTCGGCAAAAAATAAGCCTGTAAATAACACTCCTTTTCCTATTATTGGAAAAAATAAATTTAATATCTATATATTTAAAGATATCAAAACCAATAAGCTCATCATGTAAAATGTAATGTGAATGGTGAGGCATTTAATTTCTCATTATTATAAAAATAATTGAATTAATTTAATAACAATTAAATCATCAAGATACCAACAAAAAATTTCATTTATTAGATATAAAACCCTCATCAAAAACAATAATAAAAAACCTAAAAATAACAAAAATTGAAAATAGATAATAATAAATTAAACTGTTTTCTTAAAAATACTATTTGAAATACTCTAATAGTTGGACAACCCATTATTGGGGGTCTTTTTATGTCAAATACAGGGGGGATTTAAACATCATCATTGCTACTTAGGGTGACAATGCTTGCCACACTGCATAACTCTCGCTCGTTTTGATGATGAAAAAAGACTTGAGAAATTTAAAGAGGAGCTTGCGTATCTAGCTGCGGGATAAATACCATGGTTGAAAGTTTTTTAAATTATTAAAATCAAGAATACATCATAGCTATCATTTCAAAATATCAATGAATGTATTGATAAAATTGGCTAATTTATTGAGTAATACCACCGGGAACAAAATCAAATTAAAAGGCCTGACATTGGTTGAATATTAAGTTCAGGCCTTATAAATCGCTTAACTAAAAGAGTACAACTTTATGATTAACGGTTTTTATCTTGTTAAAGAGACTACATTTCACGGAGTAGCCAGAATGCGAATGCCGTCATCAGAAACGAGCCCGCTAAGTTTGCCCCCATGGTGCCTAATGCCCAGCCTATTCGTCCTTCATTAAATAAGGCGACCACCTCAACAGAAAAAGTAGAAAAGGTGGTTAAGCCACCACAAAAACCTGTGGTAAGCATGATTTTCCAAATAGGGTCAATATTGGGAGCTTTACTAAACCAAGCAATGCCAAAGGCGATAATAAAGGCACCAATACAGTTAGCGACCAAGGTCCCCGTTGCAAAATGGGGAAAAAGAGAATTAAGGCGGTAGCTAATTAGCCAGCGTAGTACGCTACCTAAACCACCGCCGATAAATACAGCTATTGCAATGTTAAGCATAAGAGAGATTAATCGTTATTTAACCTCAATCCCTTGAGCTTGAAGATCAGCATGATAAGACGAACGAACAAATGGTCCACAAGCGGCGTGGGTAAAGCCCATCGCTAATGCTTGCTCTTTCATATATTCAAACTCGTCAGGACTGACGTAGCGTTGAACAGGAAGATGGTGACGACTGGGTTGTAAATATTGCCCTAATGTCAGCATCGTTACACCATGTTTACGCAGATCGCGCATCACGTCAATAATTTCTTCATTTGTTTCACCTAAACCGACCATTAACCCCGATTTAGTTGGAATATTTGGGTGGGCTTGTTTAAAGCGTTCTAGTAACGTTAGAGACCATTGATAGTTCGCACCAGGACGCACTTGACGATAAACACGAGGTACGTTTTCTAAATTGTGGTTAAAGACGTCTGGTGGTGTGTCAGTGAGGATCTCTAATGCTTTATCCATACGACCACGGAAATCAGGGACTAAAGTTTCGATGCGAATATTAGGATTTTTTTCACGGATAGCGGTAATACAATCGGCAAAATGTTGTGCACCACCATCGCGTAGGTCATCGCGATCTACTGAGGTGATAACAACATAACGTAATCCCATATCTTTTATCGTTTGGGCTAATTTAATTGGCTCTTGGGGATCGGGTGCGTTAGGACGACCATGGGCAACGTCGCAAAATGGGCAACGACGCGTACAGATTGCCCCTAAGATCATAAAGGTTGCGGTACCGTGGTTAAAACATTCTGCAAGATTAGGGCATGAAGCCTCTTCACAAACAGAATGCAGGCCATTTTTACGCATGGCCGCTTTAATGCCTTGAATTTTACTTGAATCTGCAGGCAACTTTATTTTCATCCACTCAGGTTTGCGTAGCAGTTCTTCACGTTCTGTAACGATTGTTTTAACAGGAATAAGTGCCATTTTATCGGCGTCACGATATTTTACGCCGCGTTCCATCTGAATAGGTTTACTCATAATTGTGCCAGTTCCAGTTATCTAGGGTGATTAACACGATGTGACTGAGGTAATCAGGGTTTTAAAAAAAAATGATAAATGTTAAAAAAATTATAGCATTTTTATTGCTGTGGTTGGAATCCCAGTTGTGTACAAAAATGGTTGATCAATAATGATGCCACTTGTTCCGATGTTGCATTAGGTGCCAAATCAACCAGTTGTGTCATTTTTAGATCAGGATAACCACAAGGATTTATTCGCGTAAAAGGAGATAAGTCCATATCAACATTAAGTGCTAGGCCATGAAAAGAGCAACCTTTGCGTATACGTAATCCTAAAGAGCAAATTTTATCACCATTAACATACACGCCCGGTGCATCTGCACGAGCATAAGCATTTACATTAAATTCTGCGAGTGTGTTGATCACAGTATTCTCTAAAACAGTGACTAATTGACGAACGCCAATATGGTTACGTTTTAGATCAAGCAAAACATACATCACTTGTTGGCCGGGGCCGTGATAGGTCACTTGTCCACCGCGATCAGATTGGATCACCGGTATAGAGCCTGTGTTTAAAAGGTGTTCTGCTTTACCCGCTTGACCTTGGGTAAAAACCTGTTCATGTTGAACCAGCCAAATTTCATCAGGTGTATGACTTTCCCGTTTTTCCGTAAACTGATGCATAGAATCAGAAACCGGTAAATAGGGTTGTATACCCAATTGGCGAATAATGATTGTTTTATCTTGCACCGTGAAAATCTTCATTTGTAGCGAAATTGTGAAAGGCAGTATAACGCTCCCGTAAATGAACTACCAGAATGAGATGATGATTACTTATCACTTTTTATATCAGCAACGATGTTCGTAATTTATTGTTATCAATTTAAACACAAATATATTGTTAATTTATAAAGAAAAAGTAGGTGTATTTTTTAACAAATAAAATAATTACGGACTATAAAGGGGAGTGGACAGGGGGGGGAACAATCTAATGCTTTCTAAAATAGAAAAGAAAAGGTCTAATTTTAATGATATAAAATTAGACCTTATGAATATTTTATTTAATTAAAATGTCTTTATTACAAGTCTGTTTTACATACAGGGTCATATTGAAAATATGAGTTAAGGTATTTAACTGACCCATCATAAAGATTCACTAAACCAACCTGTTGTTGATCGTTGATATCGGAAGACCATGCGTGGAAAACTGAACCTCCTTTACCCCATTCTGAGAAAACAGTTCCTATACCTCGTTTATTTGTACCTGAGGTAAGTAAGGATGAAGGTGTGGTATCTAATCCATTATCTGTACATATTTTCCATGCTCTCGGAGCAGGTAACGGTTGTCCACCATAGAATGTAAACCAACGTTTTAGTGTAAATGTATAGGAGAATGCGGTTCCTACACCTTCTACACGAGGTTGTGCTGTAATAGTTACCGTTTTATTTTCACTGTTTGGTGCTTTGGAGAACATGACATTCATTTTGTTACTATTTTGAGTCAGAGTGACCCATGATTGATTTGCTTTCCATGTATAATCCGATGCTTTGGTTCCATTTTTCATCACAAAACTGAAACTTGAGAATTGGTAACCTGTTGTAGGGAATCCTTCATTTAATTCAAATGAGTAATTATTCGAATCAATATAAGCAATATCGGTGATCGGTATGACTTTATCCACTGTAACAGTTGTTTTCACCTCGCTTAACACGGTTTGTTGAATAACCACATAGAAGGTTTCTGTTCCCACATTTTTACCGGTAAAAGTTGCGGTATAAGTGCCTGTTTTGCTGTTATAGGTCGTTTTACTGAGAGTGCCGTATTGGTTATTTGATGATTGAGCAATACTGACATCATCCAATTGAACTACAGCGCCATTAGCATCTGTTATTTTCAATTCTAATGTTGATTCATCATTAATATAGATAGAGTTAGGTTTACTGATCAGTTGATAGTTGAAACTATCTAAGGATAGCTCCTTAACTGTTACCGTAGTTTTGATTGATGTATCAATATTATTGTTAATTGATGCATTAAAATTAGCATTGGTTGCTAGCGTACCAGTAAATGTCGCTGTATATACCTTTTTGGCCTCGTTATAAGTTGTATCCGTTAATTGTCCTGCTTCACCATCTCGTAAGATAATTTTGGCACCATTAACTTCAATAGGTTTATTGTTGGCATCTTTAAATGTCAGTGTTAATTCCGATGTTTTACCTGTATAGATGGATGAAGGCATTGCAGTTAATGATGCACTTTCATACGCTTTTTTGATGATAATACTCGCGGTAATATCAGAACGAACAATACCATTTATCGAAACGTTAAATTGTGCAGTACCTAACCCAGCGCTATTAAATTTTGCTTTATATGTTTTTGTCTTGGCGTCAAATGTTGTTTTATTGAGTGAACCAAGCTTTGGTGTAAGAATGTTAATACTGACATTGTCATTTGTGATCCTCACTTGTTCACCTGATTTATCAAATAAAGTTAAGGTTAGCTCAGAGGTATCCCCTGATAGTATAGTGCTAGGATCAGGTTGTAACGTCGCTGAATTATAGACTTCATTAACTTGAACGGATGTCTTTGCTTGCCCCACCTTGCCATTAATAATAGCTGAGAAGTTTGCTTTACCTACCTGATTACCAGTAAAGGTTGCTTTATATGCATTTATACTTTCATCCCATACTGTTTCAGATAATGAACCTAATGTTGGTGTTTCTAAGATAATATTGGCGCTATTTCCTTTAATAGGCAGGCCGTTAATATCTTGAATAGTTAACCTAATTTCAGATTTATTATTTACTGTAATAACACTTGGAGATGGTACTAGACTCGGATTATAAAATGCATCAGGGCTATCATTAACCTGAATAGAAGTAGTAACATCTGCTATTTTTTGATTATCGACATAAGCACTAAACTCTGCATTACCTATCGCTGAGCCTGTAAAGGTAGCCACATAGCGTTTATTGGTATTGTCCCATGTTGTCACAGTTAAAGAGCCTAAATTCGGTGTATTTAACATGATTTTTGCATTATCAACTTGAATGGGCTGACCACTCGCATCGAGTAGGGTTAAATAAACATCAGAGGTTTTATTCAATGTGATCGGAGAAGTTTCTCTTCCCATATTGGCTGAATTATAGGCAGGCTTTACAGTGACAGTAGTTGAGATATTATTATAAGTTTGTCCATCAATGATCGAGATAAACTGAGCTTTGCCTTGTTTAGTGCCAGTGAAAGTCGCTTGATATGATTTTGTATTGGCATCATAAGTTGTTTCACTAATAGTACCTTCTGCGGTATTACCATCACCTTGCAACATAATGATTTGTACATCATCATCACTGACTTTTATTGATTGACCAAGATGATTTTGAATTTGTAAAGTTAATACAGAAGTTTGTTTTACCGGAATAGAACTCGGCTCCGCATTCAATTTTCCTCGATAAGATTCTGTTACATTAACGGTTGCGTTGATATTACCTTCAGTATACTGCTGCTTATCAACAAATATTTCAAAGTTAGCTTTACCTACATTTTCACCGATGAATTTAGCCTGAAAGATATGGCCACTTTTCGTTGTTGCCTCCATATGGCCTAACGCTTTTGAATCATCAGCGAGTCTAATTTCAACGGTGCCGGAAGGAATGTAAGGTTTATTGTCTTGATAGAAGATCACATTTAATATTGATGCATTACCCACAGTAATATGTGAAGGGATTGGAATTAAACTTGCGCCCATTTTTACATTATGTATTAACGGTTCAACATCAACGGTGGTTGAAATTTGATTTTGTTGTACATTGTTTATTACCGCATAGAAAGTCGCGGTAAAAGGTATATTTTGCTCAGTCGGCGTATAAACAACTTGATATTCTCCAGGTTTGACTTCTTTGGCTTCGCTTACACGTCCATTTTGGGTATTTTTAATCACGATATCGATAGGGACATCAGGGGAGAATAAATTCCCATATTGATCTTTTATATCTAAAGTAATAGTGGATGTACGCCAATTGTTATTGTCATTACTACGTGTATGGCCATTTTGCTTTTCTTCTGTGCTATAAATATGGCTAGGATTGGACGCAATGGTGGCATTATTCAAATCAATTGTAGGTTTACTATCAATAACGTTAATTTCTGCTGTTGTTTTTAAACGAAATCCTTCTAATTCAACAAAGAATTTAGCCGTACCTACCTTAGTTGCATTAAAATTGGCTGTATATTGGGTTGCACTAATTTTTTTAGTCGCATCTAGGATCCCGTAATTGGGTTGTTCTTGTAAAATAACCGCGTTATCCGTAGGTAATGGATTATTATTTTTATCTGTTAGTGTAAGTGTTAATAACGAGTTATGCTCTACCTGTGTTAGATCCAATGACGGGTTATTGGCAACAAGTGTTGCATTGACATCATTTCTTCCCCAAACAATTACATTTACTTTAGTATCATTATTTTGTATATCATCGACATTGACGGTAAAAGTTGCCGTTGTTGGTTCAGTTCCGGTATAAGAGGCTTGGTAAACCCCCGCTTTTCCTGATACTTTCGTCGTTTTAGTCAAGGTTCCGCTATTTGTGATTAAAACAATTTCGACGGTTTTATCAGTAACGGGTTGACCTTGATTATCTTGCACTACTGCCGTGATCACTGAAGTTTGATTTTGGATAATTTGTTCTGGTTCAGTCGTTAAGGAAACAATTTTATATTTCTCTGAATGAGAAAGAATGGATGTCTCAGCTTTACTATCAGGGTAAGGGGTATTCGCGACATAAGGGTAGAAAGTCACTTTACCTGTTTCTGTTGCCTGAAATTGAGCCGAATAGTTTTTATCTGCAGCATTATAGATTGTTTCAGAGATAACGCCGTTACCTGTTTGATTATTGACTCTAATCATCTGAATTTTTGCATTATCGACTTCCATTGGCTGATTATTATCATCCAAGATGGTCATGACAACTTTAGATGAATCCCCTACATACATTTCATTAACTGTAGTTAAATTAATATTTTTGAAGGTAGAAACGTTCACTATTTCTTTAACATCAGAAATAACTTCATTATTTAATGACGGTTGGAAAATCGCATCCCCGACATTTTTGCTTACAAATGTAGCCGTATATTGTTTCGTGGTAGGATCATAGGTTGTGTTTGAAATATCACCTTGCTCACTATTTGTTAATAAAATTTGTGCATTATCTACCTCGATTGGTTGCTTATTTTTATCAAAGAAAGTAAGGCGTAATAGTGTTGAATTGCCTAGTGTAATGGCATTTTTATCTGCTTTTAATGTGACTTGCTGATAACGAGAAGTATTTTTTTCTACGCTAACCGTTGTTGATATATCTTGATGAATTACTTGATTATAGAAAGCATAAAAACGAGCTGTTTCTGGTATTACGCCAATAAACTTAGCCTGGTAAGTTTTATTTTTGGCATTGTATTGTGTATCAGATAATACTCCGTTAACACCATTATCAAGAACGATACGGGCATCATTTATTTCAACCAATTCACCTTCATGATTTGTAAAGCTTAAAGTAATGATTGATGATTCATCAATACCTATTTTTTGTGGTGTGGCAGAAATAGTCGCATTTTCAGCGTTATTATCTTTTAATACAACAATCTTTGTTGTTTCTGGCGATGATGAGCGGCCTTTTTTATCGTATGCAATAGCGACAATATTATAGGTATTTGTAGCCCCTTTCTGTTGGTTATAGTAAGGCAAATAGAGTAAATAGCTATTTGGCGCTTGTTTAATAATTTTACCGCCATTTTGAATAAAATCAGCGCCATTAACATCAATATAATCAAGCCCTGCACTTGATTCTACACTAATGGTAATGACTTTTTGCTCATTACTATATCCTTCGATTAAATCAGGGGTTTTGAGAGAAAGGTAAGTTTGCTCTTTATAATCAAAAACAATGTTATTATTTCTATCAACAAAATCATATTTGCTATTTTCAAGTAGACGCAATGGCTTAATATTACTAGGATCTAATTGCGTTTTAATTGGTGTACCAAATTGATAGTTTAAGGAGAGACTAAGTTGAGTATCATTATCACCACCTTTACCTAATTTATGTTCGGCATTAAAGGTGATAAGAGGAAATGGGGTGTAATTTAGTCCTGCAGTAAATGCAAAAGGATCTTTTGTTAAATTAGATGTATTATTGAATAAATCAACATTATCACCATAGTACTGCTCAAAATTAGCTTTTAAACCCAATTGAGGGTATGCAGGAAGATAACTTTGAGTTCTAATATCCCAACCGTTTGCAGGGCGTTCGTCATATCCTTTTTTGATGCTAGAGTCCTTCCAGCCCGTTAGCCTATTATAATAATTTGAACTCACTGAAAAATAGTCGCGACGATATTCAAGGCCAATACCGATACGGCTATTATTACCAGTAAAATCGTGATCAAAATGGGTATTAAAACCATATAGTTGGGTATCGTCAAATTTACGAATACCAAATCCTATATTACCTTGGTTTCTATCATAACTGCGATGGAATGCTGTTTGGTTAAAAAGAAGATAATTATTATTCTCATATAACGGAATAATTATCTTTGCTTCTGTATTTTTTAGAGTGAAATTTTTATCTACACCTAGATTTATTTGAGCTTTACCATATTGACTTAACCAATTTTCAACTTCTTGATTTATTTTATTATTAGCCTGATTAAAAAAATACTGTGAAGCGGAATCTTTACTATTCTCACTTGATAATATTGCCCCTGCTTGACTTGCTTGTTGAGCTAACCAGCGTTCACTATTTGTGTTTTTATTTTCTGTTGCGGAGGCATAGGCATGTACTGTTGGTGTTAATGACAATACAGTAGGAAATAAAAACTGTACCATAATTAATAGATAAGAAATAAATTTATTCTTACGTAGTTTTTCTAATAAAAAATTATCCATAACGACCACTGTAATAAATAGTAAAAATTAATCCCTTATTAAGAATAGAGTAGATTTTTAACATGTACAAACAATATGAGTAATTAAAATGTTTCAAAAAGTTAAATTAAATTACTTTTCTTTTCTTAGTTAATATTTATTAATATGATATTAGAAGTCAATACGTATAAATAAGTAGTGTTTAGGGGGCTTATTAAGTGATGAGAATAAGAATTAATATTAGATGAGCGAAGATGAAATAAAAGAGTGATATCCTATCTAATGGTTATTAAAAATGCCCTCTTATAAAAAAGAGGGCAGTGGTAAAAATTATAACACCATGCGAACAAGCTCTAATTCACCTAACTCTTTATAGAGGGTTTCTACTTGTTCAATATGCGTTGCGTTGATAGTCACAGAGACTGAGTGATAGTTACCTTTGCTACTTGGTTTTACTGAAGGTGTATAATCACCGGGTGCATGACGCTGGATCACTTCAACGACTTGGTCAACTAATTCGGGTTTAGCATGACCCATGACTTTGTAAGTAAATGAGCAAGGGAACTCTAATAGTTCGTTTAATTTTGTTTTCATCATAATGTAATCCTTAAGACAACAGGCGATGTTGTTTTAATAATCTCTTTTACACCTCATCAGCACAAATAAAAAGCGCATTCCTCCTATAATGAGGAATGCGATACTGATAGTTAGGGTAAATATAGAATGGGTAAATGTGTTTATTCCAATATCGATATAATCTTTATATATGGACACATTTATCCTTTTCAAGCCTTAACCAAACCAACGTGAAAATAATAATTTGATGTAATCAATCAAGCGGCTGAAAATGCCACCTTCTTTCACTTCATTCATAACAACAAGTGGACGTTGTTCAATGACTTGCCCATCAAGTTGGAAATTAATGGTGCCAACCACTTGGTTTTTACTGACTGGCGCATGTAATTCAACATTATCTAATACATAACTGGCCTTTAGATCTTTGAGTCGGCCACGGGGGATCGTGAGATAAACATCTTTATCAACCCCTAATTGCACTTTATCAGTATCACCATACCAGATAGGTTCAGCGGCAAACTCTTTACCCACTTGCAGCGGTTTTACCGTTTCAAAGAAGCGAAAACCCTAAGTAAGTAGTTTTTTACTTTCAGCATCACGGCCTTTAGATGAGTGTCCCCCCATCACAGCAGAAATCAAGCGCATATTTCCTTCTGTTGCAGAGGCAACAAGATTATAACCCGCAGCTTCAGTATGACCTGTTTTAATACCATCAACATTGAGGCTAGTATCCCAAAGTAAACCATTACGGTTAGTTTGACGGATATTATTGTAGGTAAACTCTTTTTCTTTATAAATGGCATATTCTTCTGGAACATCACGAATTAATGCGGCGCCAATCAATGCCATATCTCGTGCACTACTGTATTGCCCAGGTGCATCTAAACCATGTACAGTTTGAAATTGTGTGTTTTGTAAACCTAGACGCTTAACATAGTCATTCATCATAGTGACAAAGGTATCTTGGCTTCCCGCAACATAAGAGGCCATTGCTACACAGGCATCATTACCTGATTGTAGATTGATACCGCGTGTTAATTGTGAAACGGTGACTTTATCACCGGGTTTTAAAAACATTAATGATGAACCGCGAAAGACAGGGTTGCCCGTTGCCCATGCTTCTTCACCAATAGGAACAATATCGTTGTTCGATATTTTTCCTGCACGAATGGCTTGACCTATAACATAACTGGTCATCATTTTGGTTAAACTGGCTGGATCACGACGGACATCTGCATTTTTTTCCGCGAGGACTTTCCCAGAATTATAGTCGATAAGAATATAGGATTCGGCTTCGATATTAGGAACAGCGGGTATCATTGTTTTTAATGTGTCATCAGCAATAGCATGATGGCTAATAGCTAATAATATAAAGGTTGCACTAAATAGACGTGTTCTTAGTAATTTCACTGGGCGTGTCTGTTTCATTCTGTTTGTCTGTTCCGGAAATTCAGGGAAAATAAATAAAAGTTGATAAGAAAAATATCAGCAAACTCAGGTGATTCTATGCCTGAATTTGCTTTTAGAAAAAGAGTTTTTACGAATTATTACCCTTTATTGGCTAACAATAAACCCATCGATATTTTTACTTTGTTTCAAAGCACTTTTTATTGTTTCGGCTTGCGTTTTTGATGAGTAGGGGCCTAATTGCACTTTATGTAGTCCATCAGTTGTATTAATGACACCTTGGGTATTTAAAGCATTGGTTAATTCAGTTAACCATGTTTGTGCATTAGTTTGATTACTTAAAGCACCTACTTGTACATAGTAGCCTTGCGCTATTGCGCTAGATGAAGATACTGGCTGTGGAGCTGGAGCTGGAGCTGGAGCTGGAGCTGGAGCTGGAGCTGGAGCTGGAGCTGGAGCTGGAGCTGGAGCTGGAGCTGGAGCTGGAGCTGGAGCTGGAGCTGGAGCTGGAGCTGGAGCTGGAGCTGGTTGAGTCACTGTTATGGGAGACGGTGCTGTTACAGAGGGTTGGGGAGCCATTGTCGATGGCTGAGTATTAAAGTTAGGACGCTCAGGTAATGTAGTGGCTCTTTTCTCTATTTGTGCACCTTGGGTACCAATACCACTTATTTGGCCATTTTGATCAACGACAATACCTTCAATTTGAATAGGGGTTGTTGGCATTAACTGCAAACTGTTATAAACGGCAGGTGTAACCTGTATTTGTTTGCCTTCAACATAAGGGCCACGATCGTTAATTCGCACAATCATTGTGCGTCCATTGATTAAGTTTGTTATTTTCGCGTAACTTGGAATAGGCAATGTTGGGTGTGCCGCAGCAAACTCATAAGGGTTGACTCGTTCACCTATGGTTGTTAAGCGACTCATTGCTAAGCTGTCGTAAACAATCGCTTGTCCCCGTTCACTAAAGTTCGCCGGATCTTTGACTATGCGATAAATTACCCCATTTTTACGATAATCTTGATTCGCAGTCGGGTGATAAGGCTCATAACGAGGCTCTATACCTAATACGGGTTGTGTAGGTACATTTGGCAACCTTGTGGTTGGCTGATTATTATTCACAGGTTTATCAGCAACACATCCTGCAAGTAGCAATGCACTGACACCCATCAAAACCCATTGCAAACGCATAGAAACCTCATTATAAACTTTTTGATAATAGTTTTCGGTGTGTATGAATTGACATAACAATGCCAAATCCTGCCATTAGTACAATTAATGCCGATCCCCCATAGCTTACCAGTGGTAATGGCACGCCGACTACTGGGAGGATCCCACTCACCATACCAATATTGACGAAAACATAAACAAAGAAGATCAGCATTAATCCACCAATCATGACTCTGCCAAATGTATTTTGTGCTTTTGTCGCGAGATAAAGACCTCGAGCAATTAAGAGTATATAGAGCGTTAGTAGGATTAAAACACCAATCAGTCCTAATTCTTCTGCGAGTACGGCAAAAATAAAGTCGGTATGGCGCTCTGGTAAAAATTCAAGTTGAGACTGAGTCCCTTGTAACCAACCTTTGCCATGTAATCCACCAGAACCGATAGCAATTTTAGATTGGATAATGTGATATCCGGCTCCTAAGGGGTCAATTTCAGGATCAAGTAACATCATGACCCGTGTTCGTTGGTAATCATGCATCAAGAAAAACCAGAGTATCGGAATAAATCCAGCAATTAATAGTGTTGCGACAGTAATTAAACGCCAACTCATACCGGCAAGGAAGATAACAAAAATTCCTGAAGCAGCAATTAAAATAGAGGTACCCAAATCAGGTTGTGCTGCCACTAAAAGGGTGGGGACGAAGATCAGCACTAAGGCTATTGCTGTGTTACGTAATGTTGGCGGACAAACATCACGGTTCATAAAGCGAGCTACCATTAGAGGAACGGCAATTTTGGCAATTTCAGAAGGCTGAAAACGTATGATACCTAAATCAAGCCAGCGTTGTGCACCTTTACTAATTTGCCCAAAGACATCAACAAAAATAAGTAATACAACACAAAATACGTAAAGGTGAGGAGCCCAGTTTTCATACACCCGAGGAGGGATCTGCGCCATGATAATCATAACGATAAAACCCGTAGCAATTTGTCCGAGCTTGCGTTCCATCATATCGGGATCTTGCCCACTTGCTGTCCACATAATAAATGCGCTATAGCATAATAAGGCAATAATGCAGAGCATAAAGAATGGATCGATATGTAAACGCGTCCAGAGTGATTTTTTCTTGTTATTTTCTGTCATTGGGTTATTCCTCTGAGCCACGCGGTGAAGGCGGGGAAATAGGCAACTCGGTGTTGTTGTCTCCAAGTATAATGTGGTCAAGTATTTGGCGAGTAATATCCCCAACAGATGGGCCAGCACCACCATTTTCTAAAATTATAGAGACGGCAACGGTAGGGTTTTCATAAGGCGCAAAAGCAATCATTAATTTATGATCACGAAGATGTTCTGCTAATTGGCTAGCATTATAGGTTTCATAACTAAATACCTGTGCTGTACCTGATTTTGCGGCAATCTTATAAGGGGCATCAGCAAAGCTACGTCGCCCTGTACCATTGGGTAGATTGGCAACACCATACATACCGTACTTCGCTAACTCCCAATAACCGGAGTTGATATCGCCAATTTGGCGTGTCTCTTTATCCACGTAAGGTAGCATTTCATTACCTAACTTGGTGCCGTAAAGTAAGTGAGGGGTTTTAACCTGACCATCGTTAATTAAGGTCATTAACGCTTTTGACATTTGGATTGGGGTCGCCGTCCAGTAACCCTGACCTATACCAACAGGGATGGTATCCCCTTGATACCAAGGTTTTTTATATCGTTGTTGTTTCCATTCTCGGGTTGGCATAATGCCATTACGCTCTTCAGAAAGGTCAATCCCCGTGTATTCACCATAGCCAAAGCGGGACATCCATGTGGAAATACGATCAATACCCATATCATAGGCAACTTGATAGAAGAAAGTATCTGCTGACTCAATAATGGATTTAGTAACATTGAGTTTTCCATGACCCCAACGTTTCCAGTCACGATAGCGTTTTTCAGAGCCGGGCAGTTGCCACCAGCCCGGATCATGGATAGTTGTGTTAGGAGTAATAACCCCTTCACTTAGGGCTGCAACAGACATAAAGGGTTTAACCGTTGATGCCGGAGGATAGAGCCCTTGGGTTGCCCGGTTTATTAATGGTCTATCGGGATTATTAAGTAGGCCTTGATAGTCTGTATTAGATATTCCCCCAACAAATAGGTTAGGGTCATAACTTGGATTAGAAACCAGTGCTAATATCTCGCCGTTACGAGGATCTGTGACGACCACAGCCGCTCGGCTAGTGGTTAGTAGCGTTTCAATATAGGTTTGTAATTCAAGATCAATAGTTAGGTAGATATCTTTACCGGCTTGTGGTGGTTGCTCATGCAATTGGCGGATCACACGGCCACGGCTATTAACTTCGACCTCTTCATAACCGGTTTTACCATGCAAAACAGATTCATAATAGCGTTCAATACCTAATTTACCGATATCTCGGGTTGCTGCGTAATTAGGATATAGCCCTTCTTTTTCAAGACGTTCTACATCTTTATCGTTAATTTTTGCAACATAACCAATAACATGAGTAAGAGCTGAACCATAAGGGTAATAGCGACGTTGATAGCCTTTGATTTCTAATCCGGGATAGCGATATTGATTAATGGCAAAACGTGCCACTTGCACTTGGTCAAGTGACGTTTTAAGCGGAATAGAACTAAAACGACGAGAGCGTTTTCGCTCTTTTTCAAATGCAGCAATATCGTCGTCAGTTAAATCAACGACCTCTCGTAAACTCTCCAATGTTTCTTGGATGTTAGCCACTTTCTCCGGTACGATTTCTAATTGATAGATAGTACGATTTAGGGCAAGTGGAACCCCATTACGATCGTAAATAATGCCTCGGCTCGGTGGGATGGGAACTAATTTGATCCGGTTATCATTCGAGCGAGTTTGATAATCATCGTGGCGAGCGACTTGTAAGTGATACAAGTTAAAAACTAAGATGCCCGTTAAAACTAAGATCCCTGAAAATGCGACAATAACACGGCGGATAAAGAGTTTTGACTCCGCTGTATAATCTCGAAACGGGGTGCGTTTTCTTTTCTTCATCCCATTAGTTGATTTCACTTACTTACCCGCCAATTTATTATTCCCGATGATAAGGATGGTTTGTGGTAATACTCCATGCACGGTAAAGGCTTTCTGCTACCACTACACGTACTAGCGGATGTGGCATAGTTAATGGAGATAAAGACCAACTTTGTTCTGCAGCTGCTTTACAAGCGGGGGCTAAACCTTCAGGGCCACCAATTAATAAGCTGACATTTCTTCCATCTAACTTCCAGCGATCGAGTTGCTCGGCAAGTTTTGGGGTATCCCAACGGGCGCCAGGAATATCAAGGGTGACGATACGATTTCCTTTACCTACCGCTGCTAACATCTGTTCGCCTTCTTTTTCGAGAATACGTTTAATATCAGCATTTTTCCCTCGTTTACCCGCGGGGATCTCGATGAGTTCTAAGGGCATATCTTTGGGAAAGCGGTTAAGATAATCCATAAAGCCGGTCTGGATCCAGTCCGGCATTTTTGTACCAACGGCGATGAGCTGTAATTTCAAACTCAGCTCCAGAGTTTTTCGAGTTCGTACATACGGCGACTGTCTTCTTGCATTACGTGTACCATGGCTTCACCAAGGTCAACAACAATCCAATCAGAAACGCCTTGTCCTTCGATGCCTAAAGGTTGTAATCCTGCTTCACGACAGTCATCAACCAGATTATCGGCGACAGACATTAAGTGTCTGTTTGAAGTTCCCGTACAGATGATCATGTAATCAGTGACACTTGATTTTCCACGAACATCTAATGCGATAATGTCTTGAGCTTTAGAATCCTCAAGTTTATCAATAATAAATTGCTGTAATTCTGAGCCTTGCAAAAGGGTCACCTTTTTCTATTTAGTTAACTCAATCGAGAAAATAACAAAGCGCTATTTTAAAGGAATTTATACCAATAAATCTATTTTACTCGATGATTTATTCCAGTTGTCGATAGCAAAAACATCTATCAAGTATGGTTGCTATTCGACGCTTGATTTAGAAAAATTCATATATGCCTATTTATTGCGCCATAATAAATAATAAAAGCCGGCAGATAAGAACTTTCCAATTAGACGACAGTTTTACTCCACAGTTCCCTTAATGGGAGCCGAGGGTGAGAATAACAGTAAAACAATGTCTGTCAATGCTCGTGAAATACCTGATAACGGTATCATCACGTCAATGATTGTATCATTATACGGTGTAATGTTGAGATAGTGACTAAGAGAAACAGACGAATGAAAGAAAATTATTATTATTTGGAGCAAACTTCAGAAATAGCGAGTAACAAAAACGCATTGTTACAGGCAGATTGGCAACGATTTTGTCAATTGTTATGCTATGAAGGCATTGAAATTAAACAAAATAATGATCAAAAACGACAAAATAAGGCAGTGATTTGTCGGGTTAAAATGAAAGGGGACTATTCATCAACCTTATTCACGCAGATTTTGGGGGGAGGAGAGTTACAATTAACCCTTGAACAATTTTCTCAACCTCGTGGATTGGAACATTTTCTGACACAGTTTTTTGCCTTAATTGATTATCAACAGCAGGTAAATGCTAAGTTGAGCAAAAAAGCACTGATCCAATTTCATAGTCGATATAAATATTTGTTAATGGCTTATTCTCAAGTCGCTTATCGAGAATTGGGGCGTTATATGGCCAATATCCCTAATTCGCTACCGCTGTTACAATTTGCCGAGCAGTATCAAAAGGCCTTAATGAAAGCACTATCAATACCAGCAACTCGAGAAGGGCATACCAATGCATTAATGCATATGGCGGGATATTTTAAGCGAGCACTTAGCGCAGAGCAAAAACAGTTGTTAACACAAGAGATTTTATCTTATCGGCAAGGAAAAACGAGTCTTTCGGCTCCTTTGTCACGGTTGAAAAACTACTTGGCGTTTTATCCTGATAATTATCTACTTTCTCAACGCTATTTTTCACCTTATCCAGCGGTATTTGATGACTTAAGAGCGCAATTTTAATCTCTAAGATCTGTTATCGATACAACTGATGCTGTTTGATATAGTTTTCAACAGACTCAGGCAGAAGATCATGACAATCTAATCCTGCTTTATGTCTAGCTCTAATATCGGTAGCTGAAATATTGTATAAAGGAGTATCAGCAAGAAAAATTTTCCCGGCGGGTAAACAGTGAATATCTGCTTGCTGTTTGGTTTGATGTTGTTCAAGCCAGGTTTGCATTTGTGGTGATGTAAATGTGGTTTGGTAACCCGGGCGAGCGCAAACCAATAAGTGACACACATCTAACAACTCTTCCCATTTATGCCAAGTATCAATTGAAAGTAATGAATCTTGTCCAATAATAAAGGCTAATGGCTGTTTCTCACCAATTTCTTGTCTAAACGCTTTTAATGTCTCAATGGTATAAGAGGGAGTTGGTTTCTCTAACTCTCGAGTGTCGACTTTGAAAGCACTAAAAGGTTGTAATGCGAGCCGCACCATGGCTAATCGCTGTTGTGAAGAGGCTTCTGGTTGGGGGCGATGAGGGGGAATATTATTAGGCAACCAAATCACTTCTTTTAGCCCTATCAAGCCAGAAAGGGCTTCTACAGGACGTAAATGCCCATAATGGATCGGATCAAAAGTACCACCATATAGAGCAATGGCTTGATGAATTAAAGGGGGGTTATTATTGGTGCTAGCCATGGCGAATAAATCCTTCCGGTAATGCTTTTCCACATAATAATAAGCCAAGGGCATGAAGTTCAGGCCAAACGTTTTGTCCGTGATCCTGTTTAAGGGTTATTTCAATCTGGGTAAGTAATCGCATGGCTGTGAGTAATTGATGCTCTGACAAACGTTGTAACGCGGCGGTAAATATCGGACGTCGGTTTTGCCATATCCGATGTTGATCGAAAACGGATTTTAAGGAGGCCGTTTTAGCGCTACGATGTAAGGTAATTAATTGCATTAATTCGCGTTGCAATGTTCTAAGCAGAATAACGGGTTCAGTATCCTCTCTTTTTAGTTGCTGCAAGATATGCCATGCCCGTTGGGTTTTGCCTGCTAATAATGCATCAATCCAATGATAAGCAGTAAAATGAGAGGCATCATTGACAGCCGCTTCAACTCTTGGCAGGGTTAATTTACCATCAGGATAGAGCAAACAGAGGCGTTCAATTGCTTGAGCTAAAGCGAGTAAATTTCCTTCATAGCAGTAACACAGTAATTGATTACCTTGTTCATCAAGCTCAAGGCCTTTTTGCTTGGCGCGTCTCGCTACCCAATTTGGTAATTTATCTAACTCAGGGGTTAAGCAAGTCACATAAATACCTTGCTGGCTGAGTGTTTTAAACCATTCGCTATTTTCCTGTGCCTTGGTTAATTTATGTCCACGTAAAATTAACAAGAGATCTTCATGCAATTCGTGAGATAAGCGTAAGAGCTTTTCTGACATTGCCGCATTAGGACCATTTTCAGGAAGATGGAGTAAGATAGATTGCTTTTGTGAAAAAAGACTCAGTGACTGGCAGAGTGAATATATTTCATTCCAATCAGTGCTGTTATCAAGGGTAAATTGATAATGTTCCGTAAAGCCTTGTGATTTTGCCACCGTTTGAATGGCATCTTGAGATTCTTGGAGTAATAGCGGTTCATTACCCCAAAGTAGGTAACTTTGGCGCAACCCCTCTTGGAGTTGCGCATTAAGTTGTTCTGGATAAAGGCGGATCATTTGGCTGGTGAGATTATCTGTTTCGCTTTAGCTGCCTCTGACGCTTTTTGGCGTTCAGCATTGTGAACCACCAATAATTTACGTACTAAGATAGCGGTAGCCTGTTCACGCATTTCCTGTTTGATAATATCATTTTCGGCATCTTTAGCTAATGCTTCTAATGGGTTATCAAAGAATGGACGTGAAACCTGTGATGAAATAGGGTAGATGGTTCCATCAGGCATAATCACTTGTGCATCTAGGACAAAAGTGAGCTGACGTTCAGCCGATTTACCGTCTTGATACACAGAGACAGTCTCTTTATTTTCTGAAGATCCAACAATTTTGAGAACAGGAATATCTGCTTTTGGCGTTTCAACCAGTTGAACTCCACTTAATCTCAATTGTTGACGCATTACACGAGACAGTGGCCCGTATGGGTCACCAGAGCTTAGGTAAAGCGTTTTTAATTCAGCTGGAACTTGGGTTTTACCTTGTAGGTGAAAACCGCAGCCAGCGGTGACCAACACCGCTAACGCAAAAAACAGCGAAAATAGATATCGCACTAAGCCTCCTTATCAGCCAACAACGATGTTCAGTAATTTGCCCGGTACATAAATCACTTTACGTACGGTGACATTTTCTAAATATTTAGCAACACTGTACTCTTTTGTTGCCATTTCCTGAACATAATCTTTTTCTGAATTAGCAGGAACAGTGATACGACCACGTACTTTACCATTAACTTGAACAATAATAAGTTTCGTGTCATCGACCATCGCTTCTTCATCAGCAACAGGCCATGGTGCAACATCAATATCCTCTTTACCACCTAACGCTTGCCACATAACAAAACAAGCATGTGGAATGATAGGAGAAAGCATACGTACCACCGCTTCTAATGCTTCTTGCATTAAAGCACGATCTTGCTCAGTCTCTTGTGGTGCACGTGTTAATTTATTCATTAACTCCATAATCGCAGCAATAGCCGTATTGAATGCTAAGCGGCGACCTACATCATCAGAAACTTTGGCGATAGTTTTGTGTAAATCGCGACGTAAGTCTTTCTGCTCTGTGGTTAATGTTGCCAAATCAAGTGATTGAGTCGTTCCTTTTTCGGTATGCTCATGAACTAAACGCCATAAACGACGTAAGAAACGGTTCGCACCTTCAACACTTGATTCTTGCCACTCAAGTGTTAATTCTGGTGGTGCAGCAAACATCATAAATAGACGTACGGTATCAGCACCATAACGCTCAACCATGGTTTGTGGGTCGATGCCGTTATTTTTTGATTTAGACATTTTGCTCATACCAGCGTAAGTCAGTTCATGGCCTGCACTGTCAGTTGCTTTGATGATGCGATTTTTTTCATCGCGTTCAACAATCGCTTCTGCAGGAGAGACCCAATGGCGAGCGCCATCTTCACCGGTATAATAAAATGCATCTGCTAATACCATACCTTGGCACAGTAAGCGTTTAGCAGGTTCATCAGAATTAACTAAACCAGCATCACGCATCAATTTATGGAAGAAACGGAAATACATCAGGTGCATGATAGCGTGTTCAATACCACCAATGTACCAGTCAACCGGTAACCAATAGTTAGCAGCTTTTGGATCTAACATTCCCTTGTCGTAATCAGGGCAGGTATAACGTGCGTAATACCAAGAAGATTCCATAAAGGTATCAAAAGTATCTGTTTCACGTAGCGCTGGTTGACCATTAATCGTTGTTTTAGCCCACTCAGGATCCGCTTTAATTGGACTGGTAATGCCGTCCATTTTCACATCTTCTGGTAAAATAACCGGTAATTGGTCATCAGGAACTGGAACAACGGTACCATCTTCTAAGGTCGCCATTGGAATTGGCGCACCCCAATAACGTTGACGAGAAACACCCCAGTCACGTAAACGGTAATTCACTTTACGTTCACCCACACCCATTGCAGTAAGTTTATCTGCAATAGCATTAAAACCAGCTTGGTTATCAAGTCCTGAGAATTCACCAGAGTTAATCAGGCTATTTTTCTCAGTCAGAGCGCCTGTTGATAAGTCAGGTTGGTTACCTTCAGCATCAGCAATAACCGCTTTAATCGGCAAACCATATTTAGTGGCAAATTCCCAGTCGCGTTCATCGTGGCCTGGAACGGCCATAACCGCACCTGTACCGTATTCCATTAAGACAAAGTTAGCGACCCAAATAGCGACTTTCTCTTGGGTTAATGGATGAATAGCATACAGACCTGTAGCAATACCTTTTTTCTCCATGGTTGCCATTTCAGCTTCTGCCATCTTCATGTTACGGCATTCATCAATGAAGTGCTGAATTTCAGGATTATTTTGAGCGGCTTTTTGAGCTAATGGATGACCGGCGGCCACAGCAACATAAGTGACACCCATAAAGGTATCTGGACGTGTGGTATATACGGTCATGGTATCGTCGCTATCTGCGACATCAAAGGTAATTTCTACACCTTCAGACCGGCCAATCCAGTTACGTTGCATGGTTTTAACTTGTTCTGGCCATTCATCTAACGTATCTAAGTCGTTTAACAGCTCTTCAGCATAATCGGTGATTTTAATAAACCACTGTGGAATTTCTTTGCGCTCGACAGGGGTGTCGCAACGCCAGCAACAACCATCGATGACTTGTTCGTTAGCCAGTACGGTTAAGTCGTGTGGGCACCAGTTTACAGCAGAGGTTTTTTTATACACTAAACCTTTTTCATACAGCTTAGTGAAAAACCACTGTTCCCAACGATAATATTCTGGTGTACAGGTGGTGACTTCACGATCCCAATCATAACCAAAGCCCAGTTTTTTTAACTGGCCTTTCATATAATTGATATTTTCATAAGTCCACGGTGCAGGTGCGGTGTTATTTTTTACGGCAGCACCTTCTGCGGGTAAACCAAACGCATCCCAACCAATAGGTTGTAAGACGTTTTTACCCAACATACGTTGATAACGGGAAATCACGTCACCAATGGTGTAGTTACGGACGTGTCCCATGTGTAGTCGACCAGAAGGATAAGGTAGCATTGACAGGCAGTAATATTTTTCTTTGTTATTATCTTCTGTCACTTTAAATGTATTGTTCTTTTCCCAGTGTTCCTGGATAGTTTGCTCTATATCTTCGGGACGATATTGTTCTTGCATGGCACCGATAATCCTATGGTGAATTAATGGCTACCGAAGGGTAACCGCTATGATGAATTAAGACTTGCATAGCATAGCTGATTTTGTCTAATAGCCACAACTATTGATCTCAATGAAAGCCATTGTTTGCATAACTTTTTTGCCACAATGGCGAGATAGCGCGAAAACAGCATTTTTTTGTTAATGATAAATGCGAGATTTTCAACCGCTTAGCCTAATTATTGCAAGAAAAATGAATTAATTGCTACTGTGTTGCGTCATCAAAGGTTGATGATTATTTTTAGCGATATTTTGCTGGCATGTAATAATTCATGCCAGCAAAGGGGAAAAGTGAGTGGGATGAAAAAGAAAATTGAAGATTAATGTAAGATTTTAGCTAAGAAATCTTTAGCCCTTTCTGATTTAGGGTTATCAAAGAAATCATTTTTCGGGCTATCTTCGACAATACGACCTTCATCCATAAAAATAATACGGTCAGCAACTTTTTTAGCAAAGCCCATTTCGTGTGTAACCACCATCATGGTCATGCCTTCATTCGCCAGCTCAACCATAACATCAAGAACTTCATTAATCATTTCAGGATCAAGTGCGGATGTGGGTTCATCAAATAGCATCGCAATAGGATCCATACATAAAGCACGAGCAATAGCAACGCGTTGTTGTTGACCACCAGAAAGTTGAGCAGGGTATTTATTAGCGTGGTTGGCTAAGCCTACGCGCTCTAATAATTTTAGCCCTTTCTCTTTTGCTGCACCTTTCTCTCTATTAAGGACTTTCACTTGCGCTAGTGTAAGATTTTCAATAATGGAAAGGTGAGGAAATAATTCAAAGTGTTGAAACACCATACCAACTTTGGCTCGTAACTTAGCTAAATCAGTTCGTTTATCATTGACTTTTATATCATTTACTAGGATTTCACCTTGTTGTATAGGCTCTAAACCATTAACGGTTTTGATAAGCGTCGATTTACCTGAGCCTGAAGGTCCACAGACAACAACAACTTCCCCCTTTTTCACTTCAGTGGAACAATCTGTCAGTACTTGAAACTGACCATACCATTTGGATACATCTTTTAGGGAAATCATCTAAGTAGTCCTTTTTTTAAGAAAGTTCACTAACATTGAAGCGGAGAAACTAATTATAAAGTAGACAAAACCAGCAAAAAGGATCATTTCAACCTGTGTGCCATCACGCTCACCAATATTTGCCGCTGTTCGGAAAAAGTCGGTCAGACTTAATACATACACGAGTGAGGTATCTTGAAATAAAACGATACCTTGTGTGAGCAATAAAGGGATCATGGCACGAAATGCTTGAGGTAAAATCACTAAACGCATCGTTTGTGATTTTGTCATTCCTAAAGCTAAGGATGCTGAAAACTGGCCTTTACTGATGCTTTGTATACCTGCTCTGATGATTTCAGAGTAATAAGCAGCTTCAAATAGAGAGAACGCTACCATTGCTGAAATTAAACGGATATCACTTTTTGGTGAAAGGCCTAGAACATTTTGTAATATGTTAGGCACAATTAAATAGAACCACAGTAATACCATCACTAAAGGAATAGAACGAAAGGTATTAACGTAAGCGGCCGCAAACCAACTGATGGGCTTAAAAGTAGATAAGCGCATCACTGCAAGTATTGTTCCCCATAAAATACCGATAACAATTGCTGTTATGGTGATTTTTAAAGTAATGACCATGCCATCCATTAAAAAAGGTAGGCTAGGAACAACAGAACTCCAGTCAAACTCGTACATTATTGACCTCCTGCTGTGCCAGGTAAACGCACCCGTTTTTCTAACCAGTGCATAATCAACATAATAATGACGTTAATAAAGACATAGGCTAGCGTGATAGCGGTAAAGGATTCATAAGCTTTAGCTGAATAATCTAATAATTTATTCGCTTGCGCAGCCATATCAATCAGGCCAATCGTTGAGGCGATTGCAGAGTTTTTGACTAAGTTCAGCATTTCAGAGGTCATTGGCGGAATAATGACGCGATAAGCATTAGGTAATAAAACATAGCGGTAGGTTTGTGGCAGTGTTAAGCCTAGTGCTAAGCCTGCTGCTTTTTGTCCTCTTGGTAATGAATTGATTGCCGCCCGCACCTGTTCACACATGCGCGCTGCGGTAAACAAACCTAAACAGAGTGCTGAAGAGACAAAGAATTGGATATTCGGCGTTAAGTCCATTTTGAACCAATCACCAATAGCTTGTGGTAAGAGTTCAGGGATCACTAAATACCATGTGAAGAATTGTACAATCAGGGGGACGTTACGAAATAGTTCAACATAGATAGCCCCTAAACTAGAGAGCAAGCGATTAGGTACGGTTCGTAAAATACCAAAAAAAGAGCCGACAATAAAAGCGATGATCCAAGCACAAAGAGATAAAGCGACAGTAACTTGAAAGCCTGAAATAAGCCAACCTAAGTAAGTGGTATTTCCAAAAGGGGCTTCTTGGAAGAATATCCCCCAATCCCAATCAATCGACATGATTTCACCTCCGGTGAAAAAAATGGGGCAGGGAACGGCTGCCCCAAACTTCACTGATCTGTCTGTCCAACAGATACTTTATAATTATTAATTTTGCATCAATTACTTATATGCATTGTTAGTTCAATGCTTTATCATTTGGTGATGCAAAGAGTGCTTTCATTTCATCCGAGATAGTGAATTCTAAATTGAGGTTTTTCGGTGGAATTGGGGCATTAAACCAACGGTTGAACGATTTTTCTGCTGCGCCAGATTTTTGCGCATTAGCAATGGTTTCATCAATTAACGACTTAAATTGTGTATCACCTTTGCGTAACATACAGCCATAAGCTTCTTCCGATTGAGGTGTTCCCACAATTTCCCATAACGCAGGTTTTTTCGCTTTAGCTCGTTCACCCGCTAATAAGGCGTCATCCATCATAAAAGCAACAGCACGCCCTGATTCAAGTGTACGGAATGAGTCGCCATGATCTTTTGCGCTAATAATGCGCATATTCATTTTTTTCTCATCATTGAGCTTGTTGAGTAACATTTCAGATGTGGTGCCTGACGTAACAACCACATTTTTGCCCGCAAGATCAGCAAAATCTTTAATTCCACTGTCTTTTTTCGCAAGTAAACGTGTACCAACAATAAAAATAGTATTCGAGAAATCAGCTTGTTGTTGGCGAGCGAGATTATTGGTCGTTGAGCCACACTCAAAGTCAAATGTACCATTTTGTAATAGTGGAATTCGATTCTGAGAAGTGATAGGGATAAGACGAACTTGTAGGTTAGGTTTGCCTAATTTTTCTTTTACTGCCTCAACAATTAGGTTGGAATAGTCTTGAGAGTATCCGACCACTTTTTGTTGATTATCGTAGTATGAAAAAGGAACAGAGGATTCACGATGACCAACAATAATAATATCGTTATCGTTGATTTTTTTTAAGGTACCAGTGAGTTCTTCTGCTTGCACAGCTCCTGCAGCCCCTAAAATCATTAATGATAATGCTAGTTTACGCATGCGCATAATAACTCCTGTCGTGGTGATATTGATGTGTTGCTTTGTGTTACTTTTTTGTTTTAATTTGTTTTGATAATGTTAATAAATAGAACAAATAACATACGGTTGGGAAGTGCAATATTCCAAATAAGAGAGCTATCTCTCAATAAAAGGATGAAATAAAAAATTGTTCAATGTTTTTTGGAAGTGATTTTCAATATTTAAAATTATTATAGTAATAACCATGAGAAGTTAAAGGTTAAAAAGAACAAAGAAGAAAAAGGCGTTAATCTAAAAAAGAAAAGAATTTGTAAAGTTTATCTTAAGGAGTTGTTTGTCTGTAGATTACCGTTAAGATAGCAGGTCAACAAATGAGGAAATCTATGCATAATTGGCGGTCAGGTCGCTGGCTAGTGTTGATAACAGTATTGCTGATCTTGTGTTGTATTGTTCAGCGCTCTATGGGGGCTCATGTGATTAGTGAGCGCTTAGCATCTGCTGTTTCGCAAACACAGTCCTCATTCTCGACGCCAATTGCAGAGCAACAAAATGCAAGTGAAGGGAAATATTCACTTTCAACCTGCGAATTAAGTGCTAAATCACTCTTATCGATTCCTCCTTTAGCGATTGAACCGCTTTTTTATACTTGGGCGGTATTACTTTTATTTGGTATGGCTGCCATTTATGTTTCTCGTCAACGTAGCCAGAAAAAACAACATCACCCACCTCCACGAATAAGGCTTCACCTTCATTACTGTATTCTAAGGGATTAGTAGCGCTTTAACTCAATAATACGTCTTATATTGAGGCGTTGTTTTATGTGTAGCGTTAGAGGATTTTTTAGGGAGTTGCTATGGTTCGTTCTTTTTTAATAGCATTGATGTTGATGCTATTTTCATTATCTTCATTAGCCGCCGATACAGGTTGGCTAACTATGCCAGACAATGATCATGCTCAGGTTAGGGCTACGGCTGACAAGTCATCGACAGGCGATGTTAAAATATTGCTTGAGGTGCAATTAGCGCCGGGCTGGAAAACATATTGGCGCTCTCCCGGAGAAGGTGGCGTAGCACCTGAAATTAATTGGACGCAATCTGTGTCTGATATGATATGGCATTGGCCATCACCTTCCGCTTTTGATGTCGCAGGTATTCATACCCAAGGTTATGATAAAGAAGTCGTCTTCCCCATTGAACTAAAATCTGTCGATAGCGATAACTTAAATGGGGTATTAACACTTTCAACCTGTAGTAATGTCTGTATTTTAACTGATTACTCATTAAATCTGGATTTAAACGAGCCTGCTCCCGCTGACTTTGAATGGCAATATAATCAAGCCATGGCCAAAGTACCTGTGACAAGTGGATTAATTTCTGCTGTTTCATCTGATTATCGAAATAGTCAATTAACCCTCTCATTACAACGAGAACAAGGTGATTGGTATCAACCTAATATTTATCTCGATCCACCACAAGGAATGCTATATGGCATTCCACAGTTAACAGCAAAAGGTGATCATTTATCTGTTACTGTCGATGTAACCGATGATTGGGGAGACGCTGCGGGTGACATTACAGGAAAACCACTCTCCTTTGTTGTGACTGACGATGGCTATTCACGTCAAGTCAATGACACTATAGGCCAAGGCGATAGCGTATCTCTGCCTACTGCTGACTCGGGGGTAGGATTATGGAGTATTTTATCCTTTGCGCTGTTAGGGGGCTTAATTCTTAATTTAATGCCTTGTGTGTTACCTGTTTTGGCGATGAAATTGGGCTCAATTCTTCATATCGAAAAACGTGATACAGGGGCTATTCGTAAACAGTTTTCTGTTTCTGTTGTGGGAATTTTAGTGTCATTTTGGGCCTTAGCGCTGTTTATGACCGTATTACGCTACAGTCAAGAAGCAATAGGTTGGGGCATACAGTTTCAAAGCCCTTGGTTTATCGGCTTTATGGTGCTGATCACGGCTATTTTTACCGCTAATTTATTTGGCCTATTTGAATTACGTTTATCAAGTAATATGAATACCAAAATAGCGACAGCAGGAGGCCAAGGTTATAGTCGACATTTCTGGGAAGGGGCTTTTGCTACATTGCTTGCCACACCGTGTTCAGCCCCATTCTTGGGGACTGCGGTTGCTTATGCATTGATAGCACCATTAAGTGAGTTATGGTTAATTTTCACCGCATTAGGTCTTGGAATGAGTTTACCATGGATCATGGTTGCTATGTTTCCATCAATTGCCAAAGTGTTGCCAAAACCCGGTAAATGGATGAATCGCCTAAGAGTTGTTTTAGGCTTTATGATGTTGCTATCTTGTATTTGGCTGATCACTTTATTGATCCCCCATTTTGGTATTGGCATTGTTGCGGCTATTTTTGTGGTTATCGCCCTGATCTTGCTTTTTGCTATTGCTAAACATTACGGCAAAAAAACGCTATTTGCTTCAATGGTGATCACCCTTATTTTAGGTGGTACAAGCTATCTATTTATTGCTCAGCCTGATACTCAGACCTTGGCGGGGCAAGATCATGTAAATTGGCAACCACTCTCAGAAGAGGCTATTCATCAAGCGTTAGCTGAAAATAAACGAGTGTTTATTGATGTTACCGCAGATTGGTGTGTTACCTGCAAAGCAAATAAATACAATGTATTATTACGCGATGATGTGCAAAAGGCACTTTCAGAGCCTGATGTTGTCGCATTAAGAGGGGATTGGACGAAACCGTCAGAACAGATCACCCAATTTTTAAAACAGCGCGGTCAAGTCGCCGTGCCGTTTAACCAGATTTATGGACCATGTAACAAGGAGGGGGAGATCCTACCGCCTCTTTTAAATAAAGATCTAATGTTAACTATTCTTTCAGAGGCTAAAGGAGCCCAATAATGAAAAAAACACTTTCTGTACTGGTTATCTCTTCGTTACTTTTTGGTGCAAATGTTCAAGCCGCTGCCTTGAATGCAGCTCAAGAAAAAGAAGTACGTGCATTAGTTCGTGATACTTTAGTGAGTAATCCTGAGATTTTGGAAGAAGCTATCATGGCATTGCAAACTAAGAAGGCAGATGAGCAACAAGCACAGTTCCGTCAAGCATTGGCCTCTGAACATGATGCATTATACAACGATGCGGCAAGTCCACGTATTGGCGCTAAAGATGCTAAGTTAGTGTTAGTGTCGTTCACCGATTATAACTGCCCGTATTGCAAACGCTTTGACCCATTATTAGAAAAGATCACCGAACAATACCCTGATGTGGCGGTTATCATTAAACCATTACCATTTAAAGGCGAAAGCTCTGCTAAAGCCTCTCAGGCGGTGCTTTCTGTTTGGAAAGAAGATCCAAAAGCATTCTTAGCACTTCATCAACGTTTGATGCAGAAGAAAACGATGCTAGATAATGCAAGTATTGAAGATGCAATGAAGAGCACTAATACTAGCAAAATTAAGTTAACTGATGACAGCTTAAAAACGTTGCAAAATAACTTAGAGCTTTCTCGTAAACTGGGTATTCAAGGTACGCCAGCGACGGTAATTGGTGATACTATTTTACCGGGTGCTGTTGATTATGATCAGTTAGAAATTATTGTGAAAGAACAACTGGCGAAAGTGAAAAAATAATGGCAAATCGTTTACGAAAATGGGGTAAAGAATTAATTATTCTCGCCCTTATTTTTGTGGCTATTTCATTTGCTATGGACTGGTGGCGTCAACCAACGCCACCAGAACTTACTGATTTATCTACGCTTTATACAGTTGATGATAAACCAGTCTCATTGATTGCCCTTAGCCAAGAAAAACCATTACTGATCTATTTTTGGGCGAGTTGGTGTGGCATTTGTAAGTTAACTACACCGACGGTAAATGATTTAGCACAACAGGGTTATAATGTTACGTCTGTAGTTATCCGCTCTGGTGATGATGCCAAAATAATACGTGGCATTAACTCCAAACAACTGGTTTTTCCGGTTATTAATGATGATAGAGGGGCTATTTCTCAACGTTGGGGGATAAGTGCTACACCTTCTTTTGTTATTCTCTATAAAGGTGAAATGGTGCACTTTACAAGTGGCTGGACATCCTCTTGGGGATTAAAACTTAGGTTATGGTGGGCTTCAATTTAACTTGTTTATCAGAATTTAAATGAAGAAAAAATAATACCAGGTAAGCTGACAATAAAATCGATTATCTCATAGACAAGTTTTTTACGTCTGCGTTTTATTTTTGCTTCTTGGCTACCTTGAACAATTAATTCCTTTTCATTGTAAGTGCGTTTTGAGGTATTAATATGTATTGGTACAATATTAATAGGAATAACGATTTGATTATTCTTATTGGCTGGTGTTAATTGAGCCAATGTCCAACCATATTGATGTTGTTTATCTCCAAACGCATTTTTCTGGATAATACGACCGTAATAATCTTTACGAAAACCTTTTTCTTCATTATCGCTGGAAATCTGATGGGCATGTTGCCAATAAGGTAAAACATCTGTTGGTGATTGAATGAGTCGCGATAGTGCTGGTGGGTCAAGTGGGATCATATTGAGACGTTTAGATCTTGCTTCTTGTTTTTGCTCATAGGCTCTCGCTGTTTGCCAATGTAAAGGCACAATTGTTTCATCTTCAATAAGTTGATGAATCGAACTGGGTTGTTTTGATAATACCCAGCCAAATTCATTTTGTTGATTAAACATTTGGCGCTTGATCCATTTAGTTTCTTTATCTTCACGAAATCCTTTCGTTTCATTATCGGCAGATATTTTTTTCGCTCTTTGCCAAATAATATCAAGAATATATTCAGGGTAATGGATCATTGAAAAGTCCTTTTATTAGAAAAGCCCTTACTTAATTAACTGTTTTAAGATTAATTGAGTAGGGCTTTATTTAACATTAAGAACGACGCTTAATAAAAGCAAGAATTAAAAATACCCCGGCTAAAATCCACACTGGATAACTCCCCATTTTATAATAAGGTGTTGATCCTGTCGTGGGCGTCATTTTTTCAGCTAATGCACCGGCTTTAAATTGTGGAAGCTGGGCAATAACATCACCATTAGCAGCAATAAAGGCGGTAATGCCGTTATTAGTTGAACGTAATAATGGGCGTCCTAACTCTAATGAACGCATTCTAGCCATTTGAAAATGTTGCCATGGACCAATTGAATTACCAAACCAAGCATCATTTGAAATAGTTAATAAGAAACGTGTATCCGGCTTAAAGTTAGCGCGAACTTGTTCTCCAAGAATAATTTCATAACAGATGGCGGCGGTTATTTTAGCATCATTTACCGTCAGTTGAGGTTGTATGTATTCACCTTGGCTTAATGATGACATAGGTAAATTAAAAAATGGCGCTAATGGGCGCAATAAGGACTCTAAAGGGACATACTCACCAAAAGGCACAAGATGATGTTTGTTATAGCGATCTGTTGCCGGATATTGGTAAGCATAGTGTTCACCTAATGTAATAACACTATTATAAAAACGATAGCCTTCTAAGGTAGGACGTGCATCAATAATTCCTGTCATTAGATGCGTGTCTTGTGCTCTTAATTGTTTATCCAATTGCGCTAAAAAGCCTTGTTGCTGAATTTCAACATCAGGGATAGCTGACTCAGGCCAAATAATTAAGTTTGCTTTACCCATAAAAGGGCGACTTAAGGTGAGATAGGTGTTTAACGTACTTTCTAAAGTACCGGGTTGCCATTTTAATGATTGCGCGATATTACCTTGAACTAAGGCAATTTCTTGTGTTTCATCAGTTAAAGGTTGATACCATTGATAAGATTTAAAGCTGATAGGTAAGAGTAATAATATTGCTCCGATCACCGCACTATATAGTGATTTACGATAGATAGCGACAGCAATAAGTCCACTAATTATGGTCAGCAAAAAGGTTATCATGGTGACACCAAAAATAGGTGCAATACCTTTTAATGGGCCATCAATTTGGCTATAACCAAATTGTAACCACGGAAACCCTGATAACACCCAGCCTCTTAAAAATTCAGTGAGTTGCCATACAGCGGGAGCCGCAAAGACAAAACGCCAAACGGTAGGTTTAGGAAAGAACTTGTTTAATAATCCGGCAAATAGGGCGGTATAAAGCGATAGGTAAAAGGCTAACAATATGACTAAGAAAATATTGATAGCAAATGGCATTCCCCCAAAATCAGCAATGCTGACATATACCCAGTTTACACCACTACCAAATAATCCAAATCCCCAGGCAAAACCAAGCCATGTCCCTTGTCGTGTGGTTCGTTGCGTTATTATCAGTAGCAAACCTGATAAAGAAATTAACGCTGCAGGCCAGAAATCAAAGGGAGAAAACGCGAGTGTGCCACTGGCACCGAAAAAAACCGCCAGTAGGGTGCGAACCCACTGGCGGTTTAATAAAGAGAAATTATTCATTAATATCCTACACATCATTACCTAGTTCAGGTACAGGCGCATCGTCAGGAATGTGCACATAAACCTGAATAATTTTACGGCTATCTGCCATAACAACTTTAAATTGGTAATTATCAATGGTAATAGTTTCACCTCTAGCAGGAAGATGACCGAAGGCTTGCATAACTAAACCACCAATCGTATCGACTTCTTCATCACTAAAGTGAGTACCAAATGCCTCATTAAAATCTTCTATTTGGGTTAATGCTCTCACTGAGTAGGTATGGCGACTTAATGGACGAATATCAATATCATCCTCATCATCATACTCATCTTCAATTTCGCCGACGATAAGTTCAAGAATATCTTCAATCGTGACCAAACCAGAAACACCACCAAATTCATCAATGACAATAGCCATATGATAGCGTTGCGAACGGAACTCTTTTAGTAAGCGGTCAACGCGTTTACTTTCTGGTACAACGACAGCAGAACGTAAAACTTTGTCTATACTAAATGGCTCAGCACCAGTACGCATAAATGGCAATAAATCTTTTGCCATTAATAAGCCTTCAATATGATCTTTGTCTTCACTGATGACAGGAAAGCGAGAGTGCGCTGAATCAATAATCACATCAAGGCACTCATCAAGGGTTTGATTGCGTTTTAATGTGACGATTTGCGAGCGGGGGATCATAATATCCCGTACACGCTGTTCAGCGATATCCATTACCCCCTCTAACATATCACGGGTATCAGGATCGATTAATTCTTTCTGTTCAGAATCGCGGATAAGCTCCATCAGATCATCACGATTTTTAGGTTCACCGTGGAATAACTGATTAAGCAGTGTGAGAAACCCCTTTTTAGGACCAGGGTTATCGTTACTCGAAGATTGGTCGTCGCTCATGGCGTTTTAACTATTTTTCCTCATTGAATGGTTATTAGATATAGTATTTATCATAAAATAAAGAGAACTGTTACTCTTTTTCAATCAAATAGGGATCTTCATAACCTAATTTTTGTAAGATTTCTGTCTCTAAACCTTCCATTTCTTCAGCTTCATCATCTTCAATATGATCATAGCCTAAAAGGTGCAGACAACCATGGATAACCATGTGTGCCCAGTGCTCTTCAACAGTTTTATTTTGCTCATCGGCTTCTTTTTCAACGACCTGACGACAGATAATTAAATCACCCAGTAAAGGTAATTCCACTTCAGGCGGTGCTTCAAAAGGAAAAGAAAGTACATTAGTTGGTCTATCTTTTCCACGATAAGTCAGGTTTAACTCATGACTTTCCGCTTCATCAACGATACGGATAGTCACTTCACTAATAGGTTGAAATTGCGGTAGTACGGCTTCCAGCCAAGTGATAAATTGGGCTTCACTCGGAAGCCCTTGTGTATTTTCAGTGGCAACTTGTAAATCAAGAATCACTTCACTCATGATTTTCTCTCTGCAGTCTCTCTTTTTCTGCTTTAATTGCTTGGCGGCGTTTTTGATCTTCAACTTCCCAAGCTTCATATGCGACAACAATCTTAGCAACCACAGGATGGCGAACCACGTCTTCACTATGGAAGAAGTTAAAGCTTAAATCATCGACATTAGATAGCACTTCTATGGCATGACGCAATCCGGATTTATGGCCTCGAGGAAGGTCGATTTGCGTGATATCACCTGTGATGACCGCTTTAGAGTTAAAACCGATACGCGTTAAAAACATCTTCATCTGTTCGATTGTGGTGTTTTGACTTTCATCGAGAATAATAAATGCGTCATTGAGTGTACGACCTCGCATATAAGCTAAAGGGGCCACTTCAATCACATTACGCTCTATCAGTTTCTCAACTTTTTCAAAACCTAACATCTCGAATAACGCATCATAAAGTGGTCGTAAATACGGATCGACTTTTTGGCTTAAATCGCCGGGTAAAAAACCGAGCTTTTCACCCGCCTCTACCGCAGGGCGAGTCAGTAAAATACGGCGTACTTCTTGACGCTCAAGGGCATCGACAGCGGCAGCAACAGCCAGATAGGTTTTCCCTGTACCTGCAGGCCCGATACCAAAAGTAATATCGTGAGTTTGGATATTGGCAATATATTGCGCTTGGTTAGGCGTACGTGGTTTTATCACGCCGCGTTTAGTGCGAATATTGGTCGATTTCCCAAATTCAGGCACATGCTCATCACTTTGCTCAAGCACTCGGCTCTCTTTGATGGCAAGGTGAATTTGCTCAGGGTCGATGTCGGGTATCACACCTTTAATGGGTGAGGTTTCCACATACAGATGTCGCAAAATTCCTGCAGCTGCATTCACATTCAGTGATTTACCCGTTAGTTTAAAACGGTTATCACGGTGATTGATCTCGATACCTAAACGGCGTTCAAGTTGCTTAATATTGTCGTCAAATGGGCCACATAAACTCATTAAACGGTCATTATCTGCGGGCTCTAAGAAAATCTCTTGGGTCGCTACCTGTGTATGGGCTATTACTGTCACTGAGTATCCTTTTGTTAAGTCTGATCAATTAAGGTTGGTAAACACCTACACCTAATTCATCTTCTTTACGAGTACGGGCAATAACGGATTCTGGTGATTCATGGATACGTAAATCCATTTGATCTTCCGTTCTGACCACTTTACCACGCAATGAGTTAGCGTAAACGTCAACAATTTCGACATCAACGAATTTACCAATCATATCCGGTGTACCTTCGAAGTTAACCACGCGGTTATTTTCGGTACGACCTGAAAGTTCCATCACATTTTTACGTGAAGGGCCTTCTACAAGAATACGTTGTACGCTGTTAAGCATGGCACGGCTGTAGTTCATTGCTTGCTGATTAATGCGCTGTTGTAACAGATATAAACGCTGTTTCTTCTCTTCTTCGCTCACATCATCAGGTAAATCAGCCGCAGGGGTTCCTGGACGGGCTGAATAGATAAAGCTAAAGCTCATATCAAAGTTTACATCCGCAATTAATTTCATGGTTTTTTCGAAATCATCTTGCGTTTCACCTGGGAAACCAATGATAAAGTCTGAGCTTATCAGAATATCAGGGCGTGCTTTGCGTAATTTACGAATAATGCTCTTATATTCAAGAGCTGTATGATTACGCTTCATTAAGGTTAAAATACGATCTGATCCGCTTTGTACTGGTAAGTGTAAGAAGCTAACCAATTCAGGGGTATCTTCATAAACCGCAATAATATCGTCAGTAAACTCAATAGGGTGGCTGGTAGTAAAACGAATACGATCAATACCATCAATCGCTGCCACTAGGCGTAGTAATTCTGCAAAGCTACAGATTTGCCCGTCAAAGGTTTCACCACGATAAGCATTGACGTTTTGACCTAATAGATTAACTTCACGTACCCCTTGAGCGGCCAGTTGTGCGATTTCAAATAGAATATCATCACAAGGGCGGCTGACTTCTTCACCACGCGTATAAGGCACTACACAAAATGAGCAGTATTTATTACAGCCTTCCATGATAGAAACAAATGCAGAAGGGCCTTCAGCACGAGGTTCAGGTAGACGGTCAAATTTTTCAATTTCAGGGAAACTGATATCGACCACTGGGCTTTTGGTGCCTTTTACCTGATTAATCATTTCTGGTAAGCGGTGTAAGGTTTGTGGTCCGAAGATAATATCGACACACTGCGCACGTTGACGAATGTATTCACCTTCTTGAGAGGCAACACAACCACCAACGCCGATGATAATATCAGGTTTATTATCTTTAAAATTTTTCCAACGTCCTAACTGATGAAAGACTTTTTCTTGTGCTTTCTCACGGATAGAACAGGTATTTAGCAGTAGAATGTCCGCATCTTCGGCGACATCGGTTAACTGATAACCGTGGGTGCTTTCGAGTAGGTCTGCCATTTTAGATGAATCGTACTCATTCATCTGGCAGCCCCAAGTTTTAATGTACAGTTTTTTTATCGTCGACATTGTATAAATCCGGTATTTACAGTGAGATAATAGCTAATCACTGAAAAACGTTGCGTGTAATAAGCCAATAAGGCGGTTATTGTAGTCATTTGTGTGGTCAGTGACTAGAGTCAGTCGGCGCTAATTCTTTCTGGCGTTCAGTTTTGCTTATTTCTAATAAACTGATATAGCGCTTACCTATTATTTTTAAAGCAATGAGTTATGGCATAACAATGATGAGAAATGTAAAAAACGATTTTGATGCAGTCATTGCCGGTGGTGGCATGATTGGCGCAGCCGTTGCCATTGGGCTGGCGCAAGAAGGGTTGCGTGTTGCAATGGTAGAACGGCAATCTCCAGCACCTTTTGATGCCTCATCTCATCCTGATATTCGTATTTCTGCGATCAGCTGCGCGTCCGTTAGTTTATTAAAACAGCTAGGTGCATGGCAACATGTTTTAGCGATGCGCAGTGCGCCATACCTAACCCTTGAAACATGGGAAGAAGATAATGCCCATGTTATTTTTGATGCGAAAAGTCTTGGTTTACCTGAATTAGGTTATATGGTTGAAAATCGCATTTTGCAATTGGCATTGTGGCAAGAAGCAGAACGTTATAGCAATATCACTTTATTATGCCCAAATAGTCTAAGTAACATGAAATACTTAGATAATAAATGGCAAGTCACGCTTGCTGATGGTCAGGAAATCACCACTCAGTTAGTTGTAGGAGCCGATGGGGCTAATTCGCAAGTGCGTCAAATGGCGGGGATTGGCAGTAATGGTTGGCAGTATCGTCAATCCTGTATGTTAATCACCGTGAAAACGCAATTGCCACCAGAAAAGGGTACATGGCAACGCTTTTACCCTTCAGGGCCACGGGCTTATTTGCCTTTGTTTGATAATTGGGCTTGCTTAGTTTGGTATGATTCTCCGCAGAGAATTAGAAAGCTACAAACAATGTCAATGGCACAGTTAGAAAAAGAAATCGAACATGCTTTCCCTGAACGCTTAGGCAAAGTGACACCTATTGCAGCAGGCTCTTTCCCATTAACTCGTCAGCATGCCAGTCGTTATGTTGATAATGGTGTGATTTTAGTGGGGGATGCGGCACATACTATCAATCCATTAGCAGGACAGGGGGTTAACCTCGGTTATCGTGATGTGGATTGCTTGCTTAATTTAGTGGCGCAAGCGAAACAGCATTTTGAACCTTGGCATTCAATGGCATTGTTAAAAAAATATCAGCGCCGTCGTATGCCTGATAATATGCTGATGCAAGCAGGAATGGATCTCTTTTACCACGCTTTTAGCCATCAATTACCAGGCTTAAAATTAGCTAGAAATATCGGATTATTAGCTGCGCAGCATGCAGGAAAAGCGAAAGAAGCCGCGCTACGTTATGCTTTAGGGATTAAATGATGAGCAATGCGATGATCTGAATTGTCTTCATCGATCATCGCATTAGGTTTAAGCCTTTAAGTGCTTAGCATGAAAGGCTATATGTTCACCGATAAAACTCGCGACAAAATAGTAACTGTGGTCGTAGCCTTGATGTAAATTTAAACAGTACGCAAACTGTTTTTTATCACACACTTGTGCTAAACGTTCTGGCTGTAGTTGCTGTTGGTAAAAAGGATCATCAAGACCGACATCCACTCGTATGGGCACTGTCTGTGGTGTTTTATTCAGTAATTCAATCGTGTCATATTGTTGCCATTGTGCCATATCGTCGCCTAAATAAGCGCTGAAGGCTTTTTGTCCCCAAGGGACTTGGGTTGGTGCAACAATGGGGGAAAACGCTGAAATACTGCAATAGCGAGACAAATTACGCAAACCAATCATCAATGCACCATGTCCCCCCATTGAATGTCCACTAATAGCACGTCGCTCATTGGCAGGAAAATGTGTCTCAATCAATTTAGGGAGTTCATTAACAATGTAGTCATACATTTTATAATGACTATTCCAAGGTGCTTGTGTGGCATTCAGATAAAAACTAGCACCTTGTCCTAAATCATAGGCACTATCATCAGCCACATTTTCACCACGAGGGCTAGTATCAGGGACCACTAAAATAACACCGTGTTGCGCAGCATATTGCTGTGCTCCAGCTTTAGTAATGAAGTTTTGTTCATTACAAGTTAATCCAGATAACCAATATAAAACCGGATATTTTTGCCCATCTTCCATAGGCGGGAGATAGATAGCAAATTTCATCTCACAATTGAGGGTGGTAGAGGTGTGTTGATAAACCTCTTGCCAACCGCCAAAACAGGCATGGCGTTCAATGTTGTTCATTTTGACTCCTTAACAACAAAGTCAGACCTATTTGATAATAGGCCTGAGAGTGATTAATCGAAATGAATAACAGTTCTAATTGATTTACCTTCATGCATTAAATCAAAGGCTTCATTTATTTTTTCAAGAGGTAAAGTGTGGGTCACAAAAGGTTTGAGTTCGATTTTCCCATTCATTGCATCTTCAACCATATTGGGTAGTTGGCTACGACCTTTTACTCCGCCAAATGCAGTCCCTTTCCATGAACGACCTGTGACGAGTTGGAAAGGGCGTGTTGAGATCTCTTGTCCTGCCCCCGCAACACCAATAATGATAGATTGCCCCCAACCACGGTGAGCACTCTCTAGAGCGGCTCTCATCACATTGACGTTACCAATACACTCAAAAGTATGATCAACGCCCCACTGAGTCATTTCAACCAGTACTTCTTGAATAGGTTTGTCATAATCATTGGGATTTAAACAGTCTGTGGCACCAAATTGGCGTGCTAATGCAAATTTTTCAGGATTAGTATCAATCGCAAAAATACGGCCTGCTTTGGCTTGTCTAGCGCCTTGCAGTACAGCAAGACCAATGCCACCTAAACCAAATACAGCCACCGAGTCACCTTGTTGTACTTTTGCCGTATTATGTACAGCACCAATACCTGTTGTCACGCCGCAACCAAGTAAGCAGACTTCTTCATGGTTGGCTTGTGGATTGATTTTAGCGAGTGATACTTCAGCTACTACCGTATACTCACTAAAGGTAGAGCAGCCCATATAGTGATAAATAGGTTGTCCATTATAGGAAAAGCGCGTTGTGCCATCAGGCATTAAGCCTTTACCTTGGGTTGCTCTTACTGCTACACAGAGATTCGTTTTGCCTGATTTACAAAATAGGCATTCGCCACATTCTGCTGTATAGAGAGGGATCACGTGATCACCCGGTTTGACACTGGTGACGCCTTCACCTACTTCAACCACCACCCCCGCGCCTTCATGACCTAAAATGGCAGGGAAAACACCCTCAGGATCATCACCTGAAAGGGTAAAGGCATCAGTATGGCATACGCCAGTGTGACTAATTTTAATCAATACCTCACCTGCTTGAGGTGGCATCACATCAACTTCAACAATTTTTAAAGGCTCTCCTGGTCCAAAGGCGACCGCAGCACGAGATTTCATAATGATATCCTTGTTGTTATTAGCGCAGGTAAGTGCGTATTAGTGAGATTGCATCATCAACGGAATTTTTTTGATCTTCAGGAGAAGCGACGGCGTCCATTAGACCTTCACGTAAATGACTTTCGAGTACGCCCGCCATCAGGCCATTGATAGCACCCCGAATGGCAGCAATTTGCTGTAAAACTTGACCGCATTCATTTTCGTTTTCAAGGGCGGTTTCTAATGCCAAAATTTGCCCTTTGATTTTTCTTACACGGGTTAACGCGGCTTTTTTTTCTGCTGGTGAGTGTGGCATATATAATCCTTAATTATACTATGGGGGAGTATAGTATTGGTATGAATATATGTACAGCTTGATCAAAAAATAACGTTACGATGAGTCTATGTAGATTATCGAGCAAACAATGATAAGTATGAGAGTAATGAGGAAATAGACAAGGCGTCAGCGTGTTGATAAAGGGTGAGAGTGAGGGGATATTTAAGGCTAAAAACAAAAAAGACCCGCCATAGCGAGTCTTGTTTGTTGATTTTATTTAGTGTTTGACACTATTAATCAATGGTGCGGGAGGCGAGACTTGAACTCGCACACCTTGCGGCGCCAGAACCTAAATCTGGTGCGTCTACCAATTTCGCCACTCCCGCAACAACCTTTGAGAAAAAAAGACTCGTTTAACGAGTCTCTCTTTCAGAATATGGCTGGGGTACCTGGATTCGAACCAGGGCATGCCAGGATCAAAACCTGGTGCCTTACCGCTTGGCGATACCCCAAAATGGTGGCTATGACGGGATTCGAACCTGTGACCCCAACATTATGAGTGTTGTGCTCTAACCAGCTGAGCTACATAGCCAATAGGAGATAATTTCTCACTATTTATTGAATTTAGCAGAAATATGGCTGGGGTACCAGGATTCGAACCTGGGAATGCCAGGATCAAAACCTGGTGCCTTACCGCTTGGCGATACCCCATCCGCTAATTCAATTGTCAACACGCATATTATCTATCAGGAAAATGGCTGGGGTACCTGGATTCGAACCAGGGTATGCCAGGATCAAAACCTGGTGCCTTACCGCTTGGCGATACCCCACCTGATAAATTGACGACGGTTAAAATGGTGCGGGAGGCGAGACTTGAACTCGCACACCTTGCGGCGCCAGAACCTAAATCTGGTGCGTCTACCAATTTCGCCACTCCCGCAAAAAAGATGGTGGCTATGACGGGATTCGAACCTGTGACCCCAACATTATGAGTGTTGTGCTCTAACCAGCTGAGCTACATAGCCATCTTTTTTTTGCATAACCTTCGTCGGCGTTGCGGGGCGCATTATGCGTATTACAGACAAATCCGTCAACTGCTTTTTGCATTAATTTTCGAGAAAAGTGTTCGTTTGCTCGCTGGTTAATCATTTTGTCGAAAAAAGATCCAAAAAACAACCTTATTGATGAAAAATCTTACTAAGTAAATAATAACAGATTGTCTGAATAAAAAGAAAAAACAGCCTAATAGGTGATAATTTGATAGCACAGGGAAGGGGATATAGCGGTGTGGTGGTGACATAATAAAACAACGCACAGTTATTTTAGTTGCACGTTGTCTTTTAAAGAAAGATGACTGGTTGAAATTTATCCTAAAATTAATCTTAATTGAGATAAATAACAGCCTTCATTTAAAAAGCTGTTTTATTGTAACAAAAAGATTATTTGTCGAATAAATATTGTAGTAACTCTCCATTAAGCATTGCTCGCTTGGTAAGTGCAAATGCCCCAATGGCTGAGCGATGATCAAGTTCGGAGATAACAACAGGAAGCGCTTCTCTAAACTCTTTTAATACTTGGGTATTAATGCAACTTTGGATCGACGGTAGTAATATTTCAGCCGCTTCGGTCACTTCTCCTGCCAGAACTACTTTTTGTGGGTTAAATAGGTTAATTGCAATGGCGATAGCTTTACCTAGATGAAGACCCACTTGTTTAATGGTTTCAACAGCGAGGGGATCGTTTTTTACCGCTGCATCGCATATATCTTGAATTTGGCATTGTGTTACAGATAAATGCTGGCTGGGATAGCCTTGTTCAAGTTGGTAGCGGACTTTAGCTTCTATTGCGCTATTGGACGCAATGGTCTCTAAACAACCAAAGTTACCACAGTGGCAACGCTCTCCTAATGGATCTATTTGGATATGACCAATTTCACCAAGATTACCACGCTGGTTGAGCAAAATTTTGTTGTTGATAATAACACCAGCCCCTGCGCCACGATGAATACGAACCAAGATAGAATCTTCACAATCTCTGGTGGCACCAAAATAGTTTTCTGCTAAGGCGAGACTCCGAATATCATGGCCCGCATAGCAAGGCAGATCAAAGTGTTTTTCTAAGCTATCAACTAATGCCCAGTTATTTACCTTCATATGAGGCATATAGTGGACAATGCCTTTATTAGGATCAACTAACCCGGGCAAGATAATTGAAATTGAAATAAGCTCATTAATACGACGTTGATTTTGTTTAATAAAATCATCAATAGCATTAATAAGCAAGGTTTCAACTTCTTGTTGGGTGCTTTGTTCTAAAGGGTAGTGTTGCTCTACTAAGGCTTTACCACTGAGATCATAAAGAGCAACAGTGGCATCATTGCGTCCTAATCGGACGCTGACGGTATTAAAACGGCGATGTTCCACAACAATGGATATTGCGCGACGACCTCCGGTTGAAGCCTGTTGATCAACTTCTTTAATCAAGCCACGTTCAAGAAGCTGACGAGTAATTTTAGTGACACTGGCAGGGGCGAGTTGGCTCTGCTCGGCGATTTGAATACGAGAAATTGGCCCGTGTTGATCAATGAGCCGATATACAATCGCACTGTTAAGTTGCTTAACAAGATCGATATTGCCAATTTGCGTTTCAGTGTTGTTGTGACTCATCAGCATTTACATCCATTAGTTATCTGTTATTTCAATACCATTGACAAATGTTGTGCAAAGGTTGAAGTCCTTATCAAAAGAAGCAATATTTGCTATTTTACCTGCTTCAATTGTACCGAGTTCGTTATCTGCACCAATCGCACGGGCAGGGTAAAGTGTTGCCATACGCAACGTTTCATCTAATGGAATACCAACATGAAGTACACTATTTTTAATAGCGTCAATCATCGTGAGTGATGAACCACTTAATGTACCGTCCGCATCTACACACAGCCCATTGCGATAATATATCGTTTTTCCAGCAAAAACGAAGCTATCCATCTCATTTTTATTTGGATCAAGCCCCGCAGGAGCTGTCGCATCTGTCACTAATAACAGTTTTTCACCTTTTAAGCGCTTACTGTTACGGATATTTGCCCATGAAACATGTAAACCATCGGCAATGATCCCTGCGTAAACCTCAGGGGTATCATAAATTGCCCCTACAAGACCCGGGCCACGACCTGAAATATAAGGCATTGCATTATAAAGGTGAGTCGACAATGAAATACCGTTACGAAAGCCTTTACGCGCTTCTTCATAGGTGGCATTTGAGTGGCCTGCAGAAACAACAATACCTGCTGTGATTAATTGACGAACATATTTTTCATCGACCATTTCTGGTGCGAGTGTAATTTTAGCGATGACATCAGCGTTATCACACAAATAGTCAATCATTTGTGCACTTGGTTGACGAATAAATTGAGGATCATGTGTCCCTTTTTTAATGATATTGATATAAGGGCCTTCTAAATGTAATCCCAACACTTTATTTTGGTGTTTTTGCATATAAGCGCGAGTTGCTTCAATGCCTATTTTCATCAATTCATCAGAACAGGTAATTAATGTTGGTAAATAGCTAGTACAGCCTAAGCGTTCATTGGCTTTTTGCATAATCTCTAGCGTTTCTACTGTGACATTTTCCGCGGTGTCATTAAATTGTACACCGCCACAGCCATTGACTTGTAAATCAATAAAACCGGGGGAGACAATCGCACCTTGCATATCACGAGTGGCTATATCTTTTGGTAGTTGATCCTGTGGGCAAACCTGCTCAATACGTGACCCGTTAATAATAATGGCGTGATCTTCTAAACGGTCATAACCTGTATAAATAACAGCATTTGTTAAGGCAAACATACCTTTGTCTCCTAATATAAGGGAAGTCAATCTAAAAAACCGATATCAGCCAGCAAATTCTGGCTGATAAGTAAGAGAGCTTAGTTTTCCACTACTTATCGTAGGTACTTAATTTACTAAACTTAATCTTGGTATTGCTGGCGCTCTTGCGCTTCAATTTGTTGAAAATAACGCAGTGTTTTCACACGCAGTTCCATTGTCGCCGGATCATCACAGACTAAAATTGCTTTAGGGTGTAATTGCACGCAAGAGATAGTCCATAGATGATTAACAGCACCTTCTGTTGCCACTTGTACTGCTTGAGCCTTATTGATGCCAGTCGCTAAAATCATTAACTCTTCTGCATCTAATAATGTCCCTACACCGACAGTTAGCGCATATTTAGGCACTTTATTGATATCGTTGTCGAAGAATCGTGAATTAGCGAGACGAGTATCTTCAGTCAGTGTTTTCATCCGTGTACGAGAAGAGAGTGATGAGGCGGGTTCATTAAAAGCGATATGACCATCATTACCAACACCTCCCATAAACAGATTGATTTTGCCATAAGACTTTATTTTCGCCTCATAACGTGCACATTCTGCTTGTGGATCTGTTGCATTACCGTTTAATAAATTGATATTTTCATCTTTAATATCAATATGATTAAAAAAGTTCTCATACATAAAAGTACGATAACTTTGTGGGTGATCTGCTGGAATGCCAACATATTCGTCCATATTGAAGGTGACAACATGCTGGAAACTTACTTTACCTGCACGATGTAGTTCAATTAGCGCTTTGTACGTTGCTAATGGCGTACCACCAGTAGGTAAACCAAGAACAAAAGGACGATCGGCGCTTGGCGCAAATGCGTTGATTTTCTCAACGATATAATTAGCCGACCATTTTCCCACTTGCTGTGCCGTGGATAGGGGGATTAACCTCATAATAACCTCATAGAAAAAAGACAAATCTGACAATCAAGTACCGTATTGTTTCTAATGGTGATTATCAGCGACTCATCTATAACACGAATTGCTTTTCATTTTTAGTCAATGAAGACATCAATCCTTCAAAAGATATTTTTAATCATAAAATAAGCTTTCTGACTTAGCCAGCATTTAAGCTAAAAAATATCCTATATAGGTGACTTTAATCACAAATTAGCACTAATTAATTTGCGATACAAAATAATTTTTTTAGACTAAAATGGAATTAAATAATTAGCTCATCAATAAATATAAATGAGTATAAATAAGATCCCAAATAGGGGTTATCCAAGGGGGAGTGTGTGAATATTTTAAGTTATCTGCAAAAGATAGGACGGGCATTGATGGTGCCCGTTGCGACATTGCCTGCTGCAGCAATTCTGATGGGAATAGGCTACTGGATTGATCCGGTAGGCTGGGGAAACGATAATGCGCTAGCTGCTTTACTGATCAAATCTGGTGCTGCCATTATCGATAATATGTCAGTATTGTTTGCCATAGGTGTTGCTTATGGTATGTCAAAAGACAAAGACGGGGCGGCGGCCTTAACTGGCTTTGTCGGCTTTTTAGTGGTGACTACACTTTGTTCACCTGCTGCGGTATCGATGATCAAAGGTCTACCACTTGCAGAAGTGCCTGTGGCTTTTGGTAAAATAAACAACCAGTTTGTCGGTATTCTGGTTGGGGTACTTTCAGCTGAGCTGTATAACCGTTTTAGCAGTGTCGAATTACCTCGTGCATTATCATTTTTTAGTGGTCGTCGCTTAGTGCCGATCCTCACGTCATTCTTGATGATTATCGTCGCCTTTATTCTAATGTATATCTGGCCGGTAATTTACGGTGGCTTAGTGAGCTTTGGTGAAAGCATTAAAGATATGGGAGCTTTGGGCGCCGGTATTTATGCTTTCTTTAACCGACTATTAATTCCTGTTGGTTTACACCATGCGCTGAACTCTGTGTTCTGGTTTGATGTGGCGGGTATTAATGATATTCCTAACTTCCTTGCTGGTCAGCAAGCGATTGATGCGGGCTTGGCAACGGTCGGTGTGACAGGACGTTATCAAGCAGGTTTCTTCCCCGTTATGATGTTTGGTTTACCAGGCGCCGCACTGGCTATTTATCATTGTGCGCGCAAAGAGCATAAAGCAAAAGTTGCCGGTATCATGATGGCTGGGGCATTTGCGGCATTCTTTACGGGGATCACTGAACCACTTGAATTCTCCTTTATGTTTGTTGCCCCAGTGCTTTATGTTATTCACGCATTCTTAATGGCGATTTCTGTTTATATTGCCGCAAGTATGGAGTGGATTTCAGGCTTTGGCTTTAGTGCGGGCCTTGTGGATATGTTCTTATCTTCACGCAACCCTCTGGCGGTTAAATGGTATATGTTGATTGTGCAAGGTATCGCATTCTTCTTCATTTACTATGGTATTTTCCGTTTCACTATTACTAAATTTAACCTGAAAACACCGGGTCGTGAAGATGAAGTGGCGGGTGATGAAACCGCAGACGGCTATGATGAAGATATCAAAGCCGTACCCACTAATAGCAAAGAAGCAGTGCAACAAGAAGCACGTCAATATATCGCTGCGGTTGGTGGCTCAGATAACTTAAGTGGTATTGATGCTTGTATTACTCGTTTACGTTTAAATGTAAAAGATGCCAGTGTAGTCAACGATGCTTACGCAAAACACCTAGGTGCTTCAGGGGTTATTCGCTTAAATAAACAAAGTGTTCAAGTGATTGTGGGGACACGGGCTGAAATTGTTGCAAGTGCCATGCGTGATGTATTAGCACAAGGCCCAGTTGCCGCTTATGCTGGTAGACATACAGATAACGCGGTATCGACAGAAAAAACATCAGAAAAACAGACTAATAATGATGCCAAAGTCATTCTTGAAATGGTCGCGCCATTTGATGGTGAAGTGGTTGCATTAAAAGATGTGCCTGATGAAGCTTTCTCAAGCGGTGTTGTGGGAGATGGTCTTGCTATTAAACCCACATCAAATATTGTGATGGCACCTGCTGCCGGTACGGTAGTAAAAATCTTTGATACTAACCACGCATTTTGTATTGAAACGGATAACGGTGTTGAGATTATCGTCCATATGGGGATTGATACGGTCGCATTAGGAGGAAAAGGCTTTAAACGTCTGGTTGAAGAAGGTACAGAGGTTAAAGTTGGTCAGCCTATCTTAGAGCTAGATCTTGAGTATTTAAACACTAATGCTAAATCAATGATAAGTCCGGTTATCATCAGTAATATCGATGACTTTGATAAAGTGAGTGATATTGCATCCGGTCAAGTGACGGCAAATAACACCATAATCTATAAAGTATTAAAATAAATATCATATAGATATTTAATCCTCTATAAAGAGATGGTTAAATAAGACGATAAAACGGGGAGTGTTGTCTACTTCCCGTTTTTTTATCCCTATCTTGATAAATATCTCTGCGCTCTCTTTCGCTAGGGTATTTATGAAACCTGCTTATTGGATTATAGTGGTGTTCATTTTTTTGTATTATAAATCAATGTCATACATATCGATACTCACAATCACTCACTATTAACTCACAATTCAACGTAGCCATTACCTCTATCATCAAGGTATTTATCTGTCATTCTCATAGATTTGTGGCCAAGTATTTTCTTTGCAAACTCAGCACTTTTTTCTTCTTCATATAATCTTGCAGATAAACTTCTAATTTCATGAAATGTTGGTTTATTTTCCAAATACTCAGGTAGGGCTTCGATAAACTTACCTCTTAATGTTTTTGCTGTGGTATTGCCACAGATTTTATCTGAGTTCCTATTCATGAGATTTAAAACATCTTTAATAGAATAACCAATAGACTCAAGTCTTAATGAGAGTGGTATTGCTACTTTAGAACCTGTTTTTATTTGGGTGACATACAGCCTATCATTTTTTATATCATCCCACTTCATATTGATAATATCGCTAATGCGCTGAGCTGTAAGGACCGCTAGTAGAAACATATGCCTATATTTGTCATTTGTGTGCTCCAAGGCGTATTTAAACTCTTCTAGCGATAACCTTGAGCGCTGAACGCTTGTTTTTGGCGGCTTTGTCACGGAAACGGGATTTTCCTTTATCACACCATCCGCAATGGCTTCATTAAAAGCATCTAGCATAGTGGACCTTAGTAATTTTGCCATTGCCTTTTTAGGGTACTCTGAAATAAATGTGGCTACATCTCTTGGTGTTACATTCTCAATTGGACAGTCATTAAAGTGTAATTTGATTAACTTTATTCTTGATTCGTAATCGTAGAGCGTCTTCTCTTTTAACCCCCGGCTGTTTACCTTCCCCCTATAAGTATCAAGCCACTCATGCAATGTTACACAGTGAACATTATTAATTCTGTCAACTAATGGCTCTTTAGGTTTATAAATAGCTAAATTGGCTTGTATGGCTTCGGTTATTGCCAATGATTTGTTTGAGCCAACAGAAAATTCCTTTTTAGTTCTTACATCCCTGTAATAGTAAATCCCTTTACGCAAATACAAGTTAGGCGGTAGCCCCTTGTTCTTTGCACTTCTGCTTCTGCCCATTAATTTTCTCCATTAAATATTGCGGTTCCCTTACCATTTTGTCATTTGTTAGAATTGTCCACGGCTCTAACTCATATTCTCTACCAACCTTTTCTGGAGCAGGGTATAACCTACCTTCCTTTATATAGCGAGATAATTGCCGTGGACTTCTAGGTTTGGCGAAATATTTATTATTCCATTCTGATAATGTAATTCGTTTCATTGATTATTCTCCGTATCCTTCATCATTAAAAAAACTTCCATAGCGCCACGGTATGGGGTTTTATTTACTGACATGAAGTCATAATCAAGGCAGTCAGCTGTCCATTTATTAGAATGGTACATTGGTGATAACCCTATTTTATTTTCAATAATAATCGGCATTGCGTCTGATGGGTTATTGCATGGGTCGTATATTTCATCATTGACAGTTACATGCCCGAATAGGCTGGATTCCACTTCGTACTCATCGCTAATGAATATCAATTCAGAGACCTTTTTATTAATCTCGAAGTCAGAGAGTTCGGTGTATTTATTCATTATCATCTCCTAGTATTTCATTAATAGTATTTCTGATGTCAATTAACTCTTGTTTTGACACATCTATATTCCAAGATGGAGTATTTAAAACAAAGCAATCTTTTGTTGTAGGTTCAATCTCAATACAATCTTTGTAATTTTCTAAGCTAGCATAATATTTATCTTTCATTCCATACCTCTCCACAAACAACTTTAACATTCCTTACTGACATTAAATATTCAGCACGTTTATTGTATTCCGATTGCGTGTATATATCTTCCGTTACAGGTACAGTAGAACCCTGTATTAGCATGAGTAATACATATTCAATTATTTGCATGAATTGTTACTCTGAATTTTAGGTATAAAAAACCCTGCTAGTGCAGGGTGATGATTTTTAAATTTCATTAGCTCTTCTTTTTGCCTTCTTTGTTAATTTATCATAACAATAATTCATAACAAAAAAACTTATCAATGAGAAAAAGGCAATTAAAAAACTGAAATATGATATTAGAAAAAACATTCCAATAAACGGAAATGTAAATGATAGAAATTTAAACATACCAAAAATTCTATACTTGAAAATTATTATTGTTTCTACTTTATCAAGCTCATTACTAGATGATATAAATAATGAGAAAAGAAAAAATGAATTTAATGAAAGAGACATGGAAAATGAAAATATTGATAAATATATTTCTATTAACTCAATTACTCCAGCCGATTTAAAATTAAAACTTAGCATTCCTATAAAAAAAGTTGCTGAAATTATTGATAAGGATGCTGATGATATAAAATAAAAATTGTACTCCTTGTTTCTATAATTTTCATCGGCAAGTAGGTCGATCTTTTTTCGCATATAAGGCGTATGTGAAAATAGTTTTCGATAAGATTTTATATGTTTATTTTCCATGATATTGATAAATATTTTTCAGGATTACGTTGTCATGACTTTACTTTTTTATATAGTGAAACTCAATAACCCATACCCAATCTTTATTCATCCAGCTATCAATTCCGTATATGCTAATCCATACAGCGGCGAATTCAGACGTGCATGAGTTCAATTTCCTATCGAGTCCTTCGGCTTTGGCATCGCTTTCGCTGATATCATTTACTTGCTGCAACCAAATATCAGTAATTTCAATTTTCCCTTTGATATTACCGTCCTTGTTTGCAATGTTGATAATGTCGCCAATCTCACCATACGGGCAATCAACATCAACAAATCCATGCCGCCATGCTGCGCATACTTGCTCTGATAGTGTGTAACCACCTTGCCATGCGCTAAGATAGCGTAACCCATCTTCGGTTACTTTTGGTTGTGGTTTAATCGGCCTGCGTGTCTGCGTTTTTCTGCCATCTATGACAGCCTTTAGCATTACATCGTTAAACTTGATTCTGTCTTTCATATTCATTCCTCTTCATTACATCCCTGCGAGTTAAATTATCATGCGAACTTTGGTAGCTTATTACCTGTAAGTTCCTCTGCGTCCTTCATAAAGTCGGTGGCTTGCTCTTCCATTCCAACGCCGAAATCATATTTATGAACCGCTTTAGCCATTAAGAAAGCGCCAGCAAAAAGCACTTCTTTCAACTTTTCATTTTCTTCTTTGAGTTTATCTGTCATATCTATCTCCTGTTTGCATCCTTGCACTGAGTAATGGTTATATTCTTTGGTTAAACGGGTAGGGTGGTCAAAACGGGATATCAGAGTCATCGAAATCCATTGGTGGCTGACTACTCTGTGCTTGCGGTTGCTGTGGTTGTCCCCATCCTTGAGACTGTGACTTCTGGCTTCCTGCCTGATTACCACCGTTACCGCCAAAATCCAATTGGTTAACGACAATTACTGGAGCTGATTTCTTCTCGCCACTCTGGCTTGTCCATTCTTCCATGACGAACTCACCAGTAACCGTAACCTTTGTTCCTTTGGTTAAGTATTCAGGTAGCTTTTCAGCTTTAGAACCAAACATCTTACAGATAACCCAAGATACTTTTTCGTGCTCTCCGTAACCTTGTTTCACTGGCAAACTAAAAGATGCAACCGCTTTACCATTTGGCGTCCATCGCTGTTCGCAATCTTTACCTAAGTTTCCACTTGCCGTTATTGTGTTAATTGCCATATACACTCCATTGATTGCCAAATTGAATGCCTAACTTGTTTAACCCCTGATCCATTACCTCAATGAACTCAGGTACTAACTCGTCGAATTCTTTCATCATTTTTTCGTCACGCTCAACAGGGAAATATGCGATTTCTTTCCCTGCCGGCATGCGTGGGTCAAAATTTGCAAAGTGCCAGATATCCTTACCTGTAACCCACATGGAATATTGAACTTGAGCCACATATTCCTTTTTCATTGCATCGATTCCATTCAATGCCAAGTCTATAAATACGTCCGTGTTATTAGGGCATTTAAGCTCTAATCCAGAGCCATCACTGCAAATGCCGTCTGGTGAGCAAGCCATCCGTAGTTGCTCATCTTTAAATATTATTGGCACTTCCTTTACCGTTAATCCGGTGTAAAACTCGAATGTCATCCTTGCTTCTAGTTCGTAGTTTTTACCCCAGTCCAGCGTCCTTGCTGATACTTCCTTGTAAACTCCTGTACAGACTTCACCAATAAGTGTGTTTAAATATGTTTTCTTTGTGTCTGTCCATTTTTTCCCTGACTTTGGCTTAGAGATAACTTTCCATGCCTCAGAGGCGGTTACAACACCGAGCCTGATAGACATCCATTCTTCGCTTCCTTGCTCTATTTTGGTTAAATCGATGCCTGTTTTGCTTAGAATGATGTCATTACTAATCATTTCCCTTCTGCCTTTTTCCTTAGCATGTCGATAATGGTATTGGCTTCAAATGCGGTTAATTGCTCTGGATGGGATATTTGATGGTTGAATTTTTTACTAATGAATGTGAAAAAAGCATCACTCCACTCGCCATTAACTTTAAGCATCAAGTCCGTGATAGCCTTTAATTGATCTTCACTTGCTGGCGTTATGTCCTTTGCTTTATTTGCTGGCACATCAAAATCATTGCCTTCGCCTGCCTCGGTGTTCACATAATCAATGGCTTGATCTAACCTTTCACGACGAGGCCAGTATTTACTTGCTCTTTTCACGATTGTTTTACGAGCCATCTCATCCCACCATGTTTTCCATGGCCCATTTCTTGATTTACTTGTAGCTTCAACAGCTTTTATCTCATCTAGCCTCATCTCTTCCGTGAGATAGTCACCACTTGCTGTTTTCACTGTGCAATAACCACCAATAACACTACCTCTGTCACTAAATGCGTTATATTTGTGGGTTGGTGGGGTGTCTAGACCATTGGATTCATAAACGTCATTTTCATGCACTAACTTGCATTGACCCCATTCGATAGCTTGAGTCGCTTGAGCTAAGTGCATAAGCCCCATGTAGCTAATATCAAGGCAAACAAAACCTTTCCTTGGCACTAAATACGCCAGTTTGCTTGCTGGATTCAATGTGATCCCAATCGCTGCGACGTTAATAATGGCGTTCTGTGCGCTAGCGGGGTTTTCCATAGCCACTCTTGCTAGCTCATCATTTCGTTGAAACGCTTGGATTGCGAACTGGCTTTCCTTAGCCCATGTGATCGTTTGATCTGTCAGTGCGTTACAAAACAATGGTTCTTGTTGCTGCACAAACTCAATAATTGACGTGCTCACAATACCTCCTTATCTATCCCAATCTGTATTGCTGTTCTAATTCCATCTAAAACTGCATCAAGTGCTTGGGGGCTAATTTCAAATACCGGATTTAACTTCCTTGCCAAATCCATGCACAGTAGTTCTTCGGGCAGGCTATCCATAACCTCATCAACTGATATTTTATCTTCCTGAGAATTAACAAACGCTTCTCGTTCCATTTGGCGTTCGTACCAGTCGTTTCTGAGTCCGTATGTATTCGTTAACATAGAGCCTCCTTAGGTAAACGCGCGCTCCTTGCGTGTGTTAATTTCATGCTGAATGAGGTTTGTGCGCTCCATAGACACTTTCATTTTCCATTGAAAAACTAAGTCGTCGATTTGCTCATTTGTCATTTCAGACTCTCGCAATAGTGCGAATATCTGATGTTTTATGTGTTTCTGCTTTGCGTTCATGCTGTACTCCGTATGCTGTTTTTAATGTTTCGTTTGCTTCGCTCCATCCGTCCTCGTCCGTGAGAGATAAAGCAATTCCAGCTTTACTTTGGGCTACACGTAATTTGTATTTATCAATATTCATGCTTACCTCTGGATGTGCGAAATCTGCGCTAATCTTGCGATAGCGATTGTTATTTGGTTTCTCTGGTGTTGGTGCGGTAGGTTAATTACCTGATGCGCTCAGGCTAGCAAGCCAGCTTACATAAATCCTCCGATTCAAACGGTGCTTAGTAAATATGGCGAGACCGATTTATCGCCTTTGGTTTATTGGTCTAAAAAAGCTATCTCACCACAGCCCACCTTGATGGACTGTAATTAGTTAACTGTGCCTGCTTTTAACCACGTCAGGCGAGGTGGTTCCTTACATTCCCCAATGCAAGAAATTTGTGTATAATTTAATCACCCCAATGCAAAGAAAAGGATTGAACTAATGAGTATTAAAGTAATTTCTGATGACAACCCTGTTAAACGAGTTGCTTTTGATATGGCGCTAGCTTTAGCCGTTAAACAGGATTCTATTAAAACTCCTGAGCAACTTATGGCTGAAATTGAATCGCTTTATCCTGAGTGTTTAGAAGTGGCTGAAAAGCAATACAAAAAAGAGACTCCACCTCCAATGGGGGTTTTGCTAAAAAGTACAATCTAAGACTTTAATTTCTCTATCTTTATGTGATGCATTTTTAAAAACTCTTCTAGCGGAACTAAGTCCATAATGGTTGTTCCGCAATTTAGAGTTAATTTAGTGATTGGTTGCCCATCTGACAAAGTCTCTTCCTTTATTGAAGAAATACTTTCTGTCTTAAAGAAAATTCTTGCTCCGTCATTTCTTAGATATTCATACATTTTTAAGTTAATCATGTTTAATCCTATCTCGCCGTAACCCCGAACCCACTGCTCGGCTGTTTTGTTTTAACTCCTGAAAATACTGCTACATTAGGTAAGCAACAGTTATCTACCGATGGTTGGTATTTAGGTTCAATACTTCTAGTAACTGGTATGTGACTTAATGACAGTGTTTTTTCTACTGATGTAAGTCTTTTCTCCTGAGGAAATACTGATTCTAATTTCAACTCAATATTCTTTTTTGCAATAGCTTCTGCTTTCCGTCTGGCGTGACGTCTATTTGCAGATGCTCCACGTAAAAACTCAGGCTTGCGTGATTTTTTAACTGTAATAGTTGCCATATATCCTCCAAACAGTTGGCTTTGGTGATTGGCATAGTCATGTGACTAATCATGATCCGCTATGCGAAAGTGGCTACGTCACGCCATCTTCTACACCAATCCCAAAACCTTCTGAGAAGGTTGACGCTTTATCAGCGTCACCGTTCTGATAGCTAATACACAGCTCGCCATCATCGTTGTTAAAGAACATCAACGTGCTGTGTTCCGTTGATGGATAGTATATTCACAAATTGTGATTTTAATGTCAACCACAAAATGTGTTTATTTATTTGTTTTTAAATTAAGTCGATGATTTGAAATATAAAATAAATGGTAAATAAACACGGAATGTGTTGTTTGTCACATAAGATTGGAATGGAGATCACTTCTTTGGAGGGGAGAGGGTACAAAAAAGCCCTCGCGGGGAGGGCTGGTACGGAATTACTGTTGTGAAAGAATAAACTGAACCTGAAAATCTCTTAAAAGCTCATTTGTCCGGATAGTTTTCACATTAAAATAGTCGCATATGTCAGGTATTTTAGGTTTGCATCCATTGTTTTTATCTCTAACCTCGTGAGTAACTACGGTGGCATTTGTTGTTTTTGCCTTAGCGATAATCCATGGGTCTGCTACTGATAAGAATTTTTGAATGTGTGGTAGGCTATTTTTATGTCTTGGGGCATATTCTTGTTGAACATAATTAGCTATAGCTCTAAAGTTCATTTGAGTTTCTTGATCATCAACACTTTGAAAACAATGCATTATACCTTTTGACCAAGTACATATTTCATCGTCCTGCTTTTGTAATTCATCAAAGACATTTCGAATGCTTATTAATTGTCCGTCCATGAATTTAGACCCCATAAACTCCCAAAATCCAGGGCATAAGTCAAAGCAGTAATAATCTTGTTGCGCTTGAATAAATATGTTTGCATCAATTAGATAGCTCAAAGCCCAAACTCCTTCTGAGCAAATTCATACAGTTTATTAGGTTGTATTCCTGTTAAGCTCTGAGCTTCTCTTAAAAGCATTTTTCCTTCCAATGCTTGAGTCACAACAGCAACAGTTAGCCTCTCACTACTTCTAACTTTCTGGTTTCGATTATAATCACCGCCACTAGAGGTGCTTTTCTCATTTATTAAACTTACGTACCGACTATATTCATGTTTGGATATTAGTTTTAAGTCTAAGGCTCGTCGCACTATCACCCAACTACTTACTCTGAAAATGCTTCTTAGATCATCAATGTTCTCTTCAATAGATAAGGATTCGTTCCATTTTTTTAAGAATATTACTTCAGGAGTTAAATACTCTGCCGCAGCTGCATTACAAATCATTTCCTCTTTCTCTCTGGAGTTTATAGATAGATCGGATATAGCGGATTGACCTAAAACCAGATGAGCAAGTTCATGAATCAGCGTAAATATTTGAGCTGCCTTTGCATCATTAGTGTTAATGAAGATAACAGGGGCTATCTTATCTGCTATACAGAACCCTCTAAAATCATCAACGCTAATCGGTCTTGTATTATTGTTTTTTACAACACCGCTTCTCATCACAAGGATCCCTTGAGATTCTATCTTTTTTACTAATGCAGAGAAAAAATCCTTCCACTTACCTTTTGTTGGTGGAATTTGAATATCAATATGCTCTTTAATTGTAGCTACAATTTGTTTGGGGTTACTATTAGGAGGAAGCTTTCCTACCAACTCTACTTCAGGAAGGCCGTTGGACAAGGCGTAGTCTTTGTACCAGTCTTGTTTAATTAACACATCACTAATAGTGTCTTTTAGTGCTACGCTTATCTCATTATTCCGGCTACCTACCGTTCTTCTATCTGGAATAGGTAGTTTTTCCTCTGGAGGTGTATTTAGGTATAAATAGCCAAATGGTATTTTTGTTATATTTGCATACCTTTGAGCTTGGGCAAAAGTAATTGGTTCCTTACCTTCTTCCCAAGCAATTATTGCATCGACAGGCTTTTTGAATTTTTCAGCAATATAATCCACAGAGAGAGATGCTCGGCATCTCGCCCATGTAAGTATATTATTGTTTATAAATGCCTGAGCCATTGCATGCCTTGATGTATTATTCGCTATGTTATTAAGATAAGTATGTGTTTGATTAAATAAAATATCAATTCGGTTATACCTATTATTCCAAGTGCATCACACCAACCACACTCTAAAACGTGTCGTCACCCAAAAAAGCAACCTCGCACATCATCTTCAACGAGCCTAATGGCGTCAGAGAAACTACCTAGCATTATTTCATCGTAGTTGTGCCAGTTACTATTTTTATCCATCCAAAGCAGAGACCATGAATTCGAATATCTATTATGTGTGATTTTTGCTATAGGTTCTTCTACTCTGCCATCACTCCATATTAGTTGCCTAATTTCAAAGATAATTACTGAGTCGTCCTCGATGCGATACTGTAAATCTAATTCATCCCTTAGGTGTTCTGCTGGGCGACGCTTTTCCATGAAAAATTCCATACACCGTCTAATATTTGCTATCTCAATATTACTAAACGCCATATTTCCTCCTAAAACGTGTCGTCAGGCCATTGTGATTTGATTACCTTACCTATGATTGTGCAATTCCCGTTAATAGGGATCAGATCGAAGCGAGGGTTTAATGGCTCTAGATACTCAATTCCACCATCTCTAATCAATCGTTTGAATGTGAATTCATCATTCAGTAAACGCGCGACGCAAAAATCTCCGAACTCAACTTCTTCCTCTGGATCAACCAAGATAAGCATTCCTTCTGGAAAGCTTGGCTTGCCTCCTGGTGGTGCTGTCATTGATTGACCTTCAACTTCTAACCAGAAAGAACGTTCACTAGCTTTCTTAGCTGTAGGTATCCACGACACAGCATCTTTCTGGGTGTATGAGTTAAATTCTGTTGAGAAAGCGCCGGCCTGTACCTTTGTGAATAGAGGGTATTCATAATTTTTGATCACTTGCTCACTTTGACTGCCAAACATTAATTCGGCAGGTGATATACCAAGAGCTTCACTTATAACAATCGCATCATCAGCGCTAATCTTGCGCTCTCCAAGCTCATAGTTTCCTATTCTGGACGCAGCAGAGTAGCCGCACAATTTAGCTAATTGAGCTTGACTTAGCCCTCTTGATTCACGAATGGATTTTAACCTTTCGCCAATAACTTCATTTACTTTTTTCATGTATACCTTTTAACACAAACCGTGATAAATGTATTTAAACGTTTTGTGGTTGACAGTTAATCACATATTGTGTGTAATATTGGAATAAACAAGGAGGATACACACATGAACAATATCGCAGAACAGCGAAAAAAACTGGGAATTTCTCAAGCTGTTTTAGCTTCATCAATAGGATGGGGGCAGTCACGAATTGCTAACTATGAGTTAAACATTAGAACTCCTAGCTTAAATGACTGCCGAGCTATTGTTGAAGCATTACAAAAATTAGGGGCAAATTGTTCTTTAGACGACGTTTTCCCTCCAAAAGTAGCTTGATTTCACCACGTTCTTTAACAACCGCAGGGTTCTTGACTGCTACGGAGTCGCTGATAAAGCGACAACTCTTCCCCCAATATCAACTCATACGGAATGAGTCACGGATCATTATTGTCCCTTAGTTAACTCATAAGGACTTTAAACAATGGAATGCGCAAATACACGCAAACAATTCAATCAATTTATCTCTAACCACCTAATAGCTTCAGCATTACAAGCATTGAGAAATAAAACTCAGTCTGCCGTGGCTAGAACGTTAGGTGTTCATGATTCAACTATCCTACGTCGAACTGAAAAATATCCTGAAATATGCGAAACGCTTGTCGCATCGGGAATTATTGATTTTGTGATGGAAGGAGAACGAAAAATCTCAGAAGAAGAGTACCGATTTTTGTGGAAACAAATGGGTGAACTTTCTCAAATGAAAATAAAAGAAAACGCCTCGATTGCGGCAACAAACGAGGCGTGTTGTTCAATGGAATTCACCATTTAACGTACAAATACACTGTATCAATATCCAGTTTTTATCACAAGGGGAAACTTCGGTTTCCCTTTTTTGATACAGCTTTGGAATGGAGAAATTATACCATGAGACAAAGAATAAATCATGAATTTAATGGCTGTGATGAGCATAAAAACATCATGGAAAATAGGTTGTTACAAGAAATAACCCCACTGGGTTGTCAGCGTTTAAAGGAAGCATTGAAAGACGCAAAATTAAGGAAAGCACATCGGGATAAGTTATTAGGAGAGCGAAAATGAGTATGCTTCTCATGGCAAAAGCCATGCAATTACAGGTGGGGAGTACAGCACAAAAAATGGTGCTACTGAAACTTGCTGATAATGCCAATGATAAAGGTGAGTGTTTTCCTTCTTATGAAACTATTGCACGTCATTGCGAAATTAGCCGTCAAAGTGCGATAAACCACATTAAAAGTTTATGTAAAAAAGGGTTTGTTCGTAAAGTTACGCGAAAAACTGATAAGGTGCATACTTCCAATTTATATATTCTGGATTTGGAGGCTAAATCTCTTGATGACGGTAGTCAAAATACAGTACCACCTAGTCAAAATTCTGTACCAGAGGTAGTCAAAGAATTTGACCACGGTAGTCAAACGGTTGGACTAGGGGGTAGTCAAAAATTTTTACCCAGAACCAGTCAGTCTTTTAACCAGTCAATTAACCTTAAAAAACTATCGTCTGACGACTCGAAACCTGCAAAGCAGATTTCAATTAATCGACAAGCTAAAATTCCTTATCAGGAAATCATGCAAGCCTTCAACGAATCGGTAGGGGATAGATTACCCAATGCCGAATCACTGAATGACAAACGCAAACGAGCAATATCCAAATTCCTGAAAGAGCTCAAAGAACCCACAGTTGAATCAGCTAAAAATTATTTTGATTATTTTATGGAAACGGCGAGTGCTTGGTATTTTGGCGAAAATAATCGGGGTTGGCGAGCGAATTTTGATTATTTACTCAGACCTGAAACGGTACTCAAAACAAGGGAAGGAGCACTGTGATGAACCAAGTTCCGAATAATTTAATGGCGGAACAAAATGTTATTGGAGGACTACTGCTTGACCCGCAAAGTGATAATGCGCAATCAATTTTTTCACTGCTAAAACCTGAAGATTTTTATGCCCGACACCATCAAATTATTTATCTCACCCTGCGAGAAATGTATACCCAACGTATGCCAATAGACATCATGACGGTGACGGATTGTCTGGAGTCAAAAGGCCGAATTAATCAATCAGGTGGTTTTGCCTATCTTGCTGAGATGGCAAGAGAAACACCGAGTATTGCTAACATTATGGCTTATGCGAAAAAAATCCGAGAGTGTTCCGCACAGCGTTTTGTTATCGAAAAGACGGTTGAAATTCAAAAGCTCATGATGGCGCCAAGTGAGTTAGGTTTTACAGATAAAATTGAACAAGCACAACGCTTGCTTGATGAAGCTACTTCGTTTGGAAAAATGGGGAGAAAAACAGGGTTACGCCGAATTGATGATGTGCTGGATGATGTTTTTACCGACATTTGTGATCGACAAGATAACCCAGAGAAACATCGAGGATTAAAAACGGGATTTAAAGATTTTGACCGTCTATTAAGCCCGAAACAGATTGTCATAGGCTCACTGTTCGTGATTGGTGCTCGTCCAAAGATGGGAAAAACAACCGTTCTCACTGAAATGGCAAAAAATGTCTCACAACAAGGTAAGCCTGTATTACTGTTCAGCATGGAAATGACGGATAAACAGCTTGTTGAACGGACACTAGCCCAACAAACCCAGATTAATTCAGATAAATTTTACCAAAAGTTAGAAGAGCATGAATGGGATAGGCTTTGCAATGCCATCGGTCGCCTTAAAGATGAGCCCAATATTTGGGTGGATGATACACCAGGTATGTCCTTACAGCATATTCGCTCTGAAAGTCGGAAAATTAAACGCAAAGTCGGTGATATTGGGTTCATTGGTGTCGATTACCTCACGCTGATGCAAGCGGGAAAAGCTGACCGTAATGACATTGCCTATGGTGAAATCACTAAGGGGCTAAAAATATTAGCAAAAGAGCTCAATACGGTGGTTGTGTTGCTTGTACAACTGAATCGAGGATTGGAAAACAGAGCTGATAAACGCCCCGTACCAAGTGATTCAAGAGACACAGGACAAATCGAGCAAGATTGTGATTATTGGTTAGGCATTTATCGTGATGCGGTGTACCACGATAATGCAGATGAAACGCTGACCGAGATGATTTTAAGGCTCAATCGGCACGGTAAAACAGGCACGGTGTATGTTGACCAACAAGGATTGAGTATTACACCAGTTGATCAATATATGGCTGCTTATCGCGCTCAACCGAAACGAGAGCCTAAAAGGTATTGTGAAAAATCGTTTTAACTCATGAAAGTAAAAAGGAGACCTCGTGACAGATGATATCTGTCTCCATAAATCCAATCTCAACAGTATTTTCAAAGTGCTCTCCGAAATCGTGACAACAGGTAAACGCTATCGCATCAAAATCACCGAGTGGCGTGATTTAAGAACCATACCCATGAATAAAACATGGCGTATGTGGATGGAAACCACAGGCGAGTGGTTACGTGCACGTGGCGTTGTTATCGATATTAAAAATGGTGTCGGTGAAATCGTTTTATCAAAGCCCATTACTAATGAGGAAACGCATGAATATTTCGTTGGACACTGGTTAGGGCGCAATGAAAACGGTGAGCGTGAAGAAACCAGCAAGATGGATAAAGCAAGGATGCTTTACATGATGGAGAAACATGAACAATGGTGCATTGAGAAGGGAATTCCGATCATCATTCCTCGTAACTCTGAATATATGAGTTTGAAAAGAAAGCAAGAAGAATAGGAAATAGTGATGATTATTTCAGTTAATAACATGATCGTTTTTATTTTAAAGTGATAAAAAATAGTAATCAGGAGGCTCATGATGAATTTACGCAATGAGGCAAAAGGGCGTGAATGTCAGATTAGAATACCTTCAGTTTGTAATGGTAACTCTGAAACGGTTGTTTTAGCCCATTACAGAATGTCAGGTCTTTGTGGCGTCGGAATAAAATCGCATGACTTATTTGGCGCTTGGGCTTGTAGTGCATGTCACGATGAAGTTGATAGACGAACACGATTTACGGATATGGAGTATGCAAAACAATGTCATCTAGAAGGTGTTTTGAGAACGCAAGCCATATTGATCCAAGAAGGGAAGTTGAACGTGTGAAGGTCTTTAATATCGAACCAGTACCTAAACCAAGGATGACTCAGGCTGATAAATGGAAAAAACGTCCCCCAGTTTTAAAGTATTTTGCGTTTAAGGACGAAGTAAAGTTAAACAAAATCACCCTACCTGAATCACATTACCACATTACATTCATTCTACCCATGCCGAAGAGTTGGAGTAAAACTAAACGCTCCGAAATGAACGGTAAACCCCATCAACAAAAACCGGATAAAGATAATCTCGAAAAAGCATTACTTGATGCTATTTTTGACGATGATTCACGTGTATGGGATGGGCGGGTAACAAAAGTGTGGGGAAAAAGGGGGCAGATAATTATCCAAGAGGTGCGATAGTGAATATTGAGTGGATACGCGAGCGAGTAAGTACAGCGTTGATGAATGTTTGTATTATAGAAAATGGGCCGTTAAGTGCCATGGAGGAACAAGCAATACTTGTAACCGATAGGTTTAAAAGAAACCCAATACGCTATGCGGGTGAAAGAAAGTCTCGATACAGACTCCCCTCACATCCACTCAAAATTAAGCAAAAACATGCCAAAGGAAAATCAAAACCATTAATTAATGAAGTTACTTATCGCACTTCATCATGGCGCAGAGGTATTCATCAATTGCCTAACGAAATGCGCTTATGGTTACTCTATTGCTATGGTGATTATCAATATTATCGTGAGCAAATACTCATTGTTCCCTATATTTGGCATGAGTTTCAGCGATTAAATAGTAAAAAAAGGATAACGAAAAAAGTTAAGCAACGACTTCAATCTATTACCTTACTAGCCATTCAGGCGGTAAAAGCAGAAATTAATCAAACAGCAAAAAAATATACGGATGTTAAGCTCGCTGAATTGTTGGGCGTCAGTGCTGATGCTTGGCGAAAGAGCTATAAACTGTATTGGATTTGTTTATTAGATTGTTGCTATCAATTAGATAGAGATTCGCTATTCAAAATTAGCGCTTTAAGCTGATTAAAAAAGTTGCAAAACTCCGTTTTTTTCTATAAATTAAATGCAATATTTATATAATATTATAAATGTAAGTATTTCAAACCTCGCTTCGGCGGGGTTTTGTTTTTTTTAAAATATATTTATAATTATTAATTAAAAAATTTGTTGGAAGTTTTTCGTTTTCATTGATTGTTTGTTTATATTCAAGATGAAATTTATTGTTATCCTATAAGAATAAACCTGCAGTGTTTAACTAATAATTAAAATAATAAACAGGTATTCTTATCTCTACTATACTCATAATATTCAATTTATAGAGCGAGTATATATAATGATTGATTTGTTTAAGTTAACGAAAAAAAGTTCTAGGCATATTGGTATAGCAATATATGTTGGTATTATAGCGGGTATCTTTTCAGCTTTAGTTAAATCTGGTTTTGAAGACCTAATTCCCCCGAGAACACTTGAAACGACACCCCCGCCAGTCGTCTTACTCGAAAAGCTTGGATTAAATATAGATACTATGACTTATCATTGGATGGGATATAGTATTAATTGGGGCGGTAATGGTGTTCATATATTATTCTCAATAGTTATCGCTGTGACATATTGTGTTATTGCTGAATTCTTGCCAAAGGTTAAATTATTACACGGTATTTGTTTTGGTATTGGCGTTTCTGTTTTTGCTCATGGTTTAGTCGTACCTCTACTAGGATTGTCTGGCTGGCTTTGGACAGCAGGTTATCAAGCATTAATTTCTGAGTTTGTTGGAACCGCTTTTTGGATCTGGTCAATTGAAGCGATTAGACAAAATTTGCGTTATTGTTTAACTAAAGAAAATGATGCTGAGTAGATAAGGAAGTTCAACCTTAATCTGTTATAAATTTCTTAAAGATCGCTTAGGCGGTCTTTTTTCGTATATGCCGACCACAGAATCAATCACCCTCGTTATCACGTTCACACAAGAGCTGTGAGTCGGCA
>NZ_JAABLS010000042.1:0-108545 GCF_009915195.1 Proteus sp. G2674 | reverse complement strand
GAAAATTCCCCCACAAAGCTATTTATCGCAAGATAAATTCGCTTGAACTAGGGTGTTACCACTGCTGATATTAAAAGAGCACAATCTTTCATGTCTCAGTAGAGTAAAACACAAAACTGTAATACATACAGTAATCAGCCCAATAAGGGCAAGCTTAGTCATTTCTCTTGACACTCCTTGTTAAAGGAGACAGAATCAAGTTGTTGTGGACTTGAGACTGCCTCGAATTTTATGTAAATAGAATTCGGGGCTTTCGTCTTTTTGGTCCTTGCAAATGCTTGAACCAAAATGATCCAAGCACCCGCCTGTATACTAACAGAAAATAGCCGTGTGTCTCTGTTTATTTTGCTAAAATAAAGCTAAAAAGATTTGTTAAATCAATGGGTTATTTTGTTTTATGAGCGGGGTTTATAATGTGTTTTTTGATTTATCAAGCATTATAAAAAAACGCCAGTGATATGAACTGGCGTTTTTATAATTTATTGAAGTGAATTCAATAATTAGGCATTTTCTTGTTGGCTTGCTTGAATTGCAGTTAATGCAACAGTGTAGACGATATCATCGACTAACGCGCCACGAGAAAGATCGTTAACGGGTTTACGCATACCTTGTAACATTGGTCCAATGGAAACCAAGTCAGCTGAACGTTGTACTGCTTTATAGGTAGTGTTACCGGTGTTTAGATCAGGGAAGATAAACACAGTTGCTTTACCCGCAACAGGTGAGTTTGGTGCTTTAGATTTAGCAACGTCAGCCATTACAGCCGCATCATATTGTAAAGGACCATCAATAATCAGGTCTGGACGTTTTTCTTGTGCTAAACGAGTTGCTTCTCGCACTTTTTCAACGTCACTGCCAGCACCTGAGTTACCTGTAGAGTAAGAGATCATCGCAACGCGTGGGTCGATACCAAACGCTTTTGCTGAGTCTGCAGATTGAATAGCGATTTCAGCCAGTTGTTCTGCAGTTGGATCTGGGTTAATTGCGCAGTCACCATAAACATAGACTTGTTCTGGTAGTAGCATAAAGAACACAGAAGACACTAATGAGCTACCGGGTGCAGTTTTAATTAACTGTAGTGGTGGGCGAATAGTGTTAGCGGTTGTATGAACAGCGCCAGAAACAAGACCATCAACGACGCCTTTTTCTAACATTAAGGTACCGAGAACAACGTTATCTTCTAACTGTTCACGAGCAACAACTTCTGTCATACCTTTGTTTTTACGCAGTTCAACTAAGCGAGGTACATAAATTTCACGTACTTCTTTAGGATTGACGAGTTCAATACCTGTACCTAATTCAACACCTTGTGCTGCAGCAACACGACGAATTTCTTCAGGATCACCTAACAGTACACAGGTTGCGATACCACGTTCAGCACAAATAGACGCGGCTTTAACGGTACGAGGTTCATCACCTTCAGGTAATACGATGCGTTTTTTCGCCTTACGAGCTAATTCCGTTAATTGATAACGGAATGCTGGTGGTGATAAACGATTAGGACGTTCAGAGTTTGCTGTCAGTGAATCAATCCATTGGTTATTGATATGTTGAGCAACATAGTTCTGAATTTTTTCGATACGCTCATGGTCATCTGCTGGCACTTCTAAGCTAAAGCTTTGCAGATTTAATGAAGTCTGCCAAGTGTTTGAATTAACCATAAAGATAGGTAAACCAGTTTCAAATGCACGCTCACACAATTGTTTAATTGGTGCATCGATTTGGTAACCACCTGTGAGTAAGATAGCACCGATTTCAACGCCATTCATTGCAGCAAGACATGCTGAAACTAACACATCTGGGCGATCGGCAGAAGTGACAAGCAATGAACCTGGACGGAAATGCTCTAACATATGTGGAATACTACGAGCACAGAAAGTCACAGACTTAATACGACGAGTTTCAATATCACCTTTATTGACGATAGTCGCATTTAAGTGTTTTGCCATATCTGTAGCACGAGTAGCGATTAAATCGAAGTTCCATGGAATGCAACCCAATAAAGGAAGTGGGCTATTTTTTTCGATGGTATTTAAATCGATATTAGAGATAATCGCTTTGCTTGAGTCATCAAAAATTTCTGATAAATCAGGGCGAGTACGACCTTGATCATCCACAGGGGCATTTAATTTATTAACAATCACACCTGTGATATTTTGATTTTTTACACCACCAAATTCAGCACGAGCAAATTCAATGCGCTCTTTTAACTGCTCAGCGGTGTTGTTGCCTAATGCAGTAACGAAAACAATTTCAGCACCTAATGTTTTGGCAATCTCATAGTTTAAAGATTGTGCAAAAGGGTGCTTACGCATTGGCACTAAGCCTTCAATCAGTACAACTTCTGCATCAGCAGTATTTTCGTGATATCTAGCAACAATTTCTTCCATCAGAACATCTTTTTTATTGGAGCTGAGTAATGACTCAACGTAATCCATATTTAAAGGTTCTGCGGATTGAATTGTGGAGTGAGAGCGGATAATCGCAGTGGTTTGATCTAATGCGCCTTTAACACGAGGCTGTGCGATAGGTTTGAATACACTAAGGCGAACGCCTTTTTGTTCCATAGAACGGATTACACCCAAGCTGACGCTGGTTAAACCTACGCGTGTATCAGTTGGGACTAGCATAATTGTACGGGACACGGAAACCTCTTTAAATATCGGTTGCTCGTTATGTGAAACAGTACTGCCAGCATAACACTGGCAGTACATCAAAAAACTTAAGCGGTCAGGCGGCTAGCATCCTGAGCGATAACTAACTCTTCGTTAGTTGGGATAACAACAGCAAGACGGCTGTTATCGGTAGTGATGGTGCCTGATTTACCGAAACGTGCATCTAAGTTACGCTGATGATCAACTTCAAAACCTAATAGAGCGAGTTTTTTCAGTGATAATTCACGAACCATTGCTGCATTTTCACCGATACCACCAGTGAAGATAATGGCATCTAAACGACCTTCCATCAGTGCACAATAAGAACCGATGTATTTCGCTAAGCGATGGCAGTAAACGTCCATTGCACGTTTAGCATCAGCTTTTGTTTCGTAGTTATCTTCAACATAACGGCAGTCACTAGTAACTTCCGTTAAACCTAATAAACCAGATTCTTTAGTGAGCAGTTTATTAATATCTTCAACGCTCATACCTAAAGTATCATGTAAATGGAACACGATAGCAGGATCGATATCACCACTACGAGTACCCATGACTAAACCTTCTAATGGTGTTAAACCCATAGAAGTATCAACACATTTACCGTTAACAATAGCAGAAACAGAACCACCATTACCTAAATGGCAAGTGATTACGTTCAGTTCATCAACAGGTTTATTTAACATTTTAGCTGCTTCACGAGAAACAAAGAAATGGCTAGTTCCGTGAGCACCGTAACGGCGGATGCTGTGATCTTTATATAAGCTGTATGGCAGAGCATACAGATAAGCTTCTTCTGGCATTGTTTGGTGGAATGCAGTGTCAAATACTGCCACCATTTTATTAATTAAATGAGGGAAGGCTTTACGCGCTTCTTCAATACCAATAAGGTGAGCTGGGTTATGTAATGGGGCAAATGGAATAGCCGCCTCAATACCTTTGATGACTTCGTCAGTAATGACGACAGATTTAGTAAATTTCTCGCCACCGTGAACAATACGATGACCAATTGCTGCGATTTGTTGTGAAAGTTCTGGTTTTTCAGCCAGAATAGTATTAACAATAAAGTTTAATGCTTCGCTGTGGGCAGCACCAGCGCCTAAAGCCGCTTCATGTTTCTGACCATCCATTTTCCACTTCAGGCGGGCTTCAGGAAGGTTGAAGCACTCAGCCAAGCCTGAAAGGAATTCTTCACCATTTTCTGGGTTAATAATTGCAAACTTAAGAGAAGAACTACCGCAGTTCAGTACCAGCACCAGCTTACTTGACATGGAATTACCTATTTATCTTGTTGTCGTAGTGTCTTTTATATTATAAAGACGATGGTTAATAAAACGTCACTCATAAAAGCCTATCGCATTACTATGATGACATTAATGATACGCATCATGCTTAGGGTAAAAAACTTGATGCTAATTATAGTTGCCAATCATCAATTGGACGATTTTTATTCACCCCGAAATTTTTGCCCGAAAATCGGCGAAAAGGGTTGAAAATCACGCCGGCAAACAAAATATAGCGCTTTATTGCCACAAACCTTTAGAATGAGCACAGGATACAGAGTAAAGGCAACAAAGACAAAATATACTTAATTCTACTAAAAGATTTTTATTCTTTATAGATGTTTTTTAAAAGTTATAGAAAAAATTGATTGAGGTCATTATGAACGAACCGACAGTGACTCCCCCAGGTTTCTTCAAAAAGTTACGCCTAGGGAACGAGTATCTAAAAACCTGGCCGGTTGAGAAGCAATTAGCCCCAGTTTTTCCTGAAAATAGAATGATAAAAGCAACGCGTTTTGGTATACGTTATATGCCTCCTATCGCTATTTTTACATTGACCTGGCAAATTGCATTAGGTGGTGATTTGGGGCCGGCGATCACTACTGCACTTTTTGCCTGTAGCCTGCCAATGCAAGGATTATGGTGGTTAGGAAAACGCGCTGCAACGCCATTACCCGCTGTGTTACTCAATTGGTTTTATGAAATTCGTGAAAAATTTGAGCAAGCGGGTATTGCATTAGCCCCAGTAGAAAAGACGCCAACCTATCTCTCATTAGCGCATTTGCTTAAACGTGCTTTTAAGCAACTTGATCGCTCTTTTCTTGATGATGTGTAGAACATTTGTTCTACCTTCTTCATGGGTTATTTAATGGATTAAAATTACCCCTGTTTAGATCAAAAAACGTGTTGTTAGCACTACTCAAGTGTTTTGATTAATGCCATGCTCTCTCCAATAATTTCTTTGGAGAATTAATGATGGAAATGACACACGCACAACGCTTGATCCTCTCTAATCAATATAAAATGATGACCATGATGGATCCTGATAACGCTGAACGTTATCGTCGCTATCAGACAATTATTGAACGTGGTTATGGATTACAATTACGTGAATTAGACCGCGATTTTGATGAGATGTCAGAAGAGACCTGCCGAACCATTATTAACATCATGGAAATGTACCATGCATTGCAAGTTTCTCGAGAAAATTTAAAATCACCAGAAATGCCGGATGCTCGTCGAGTGGCATTTATGGGCTTTGATGCAGCAACAGAATCTCGTTATCTTAGTTATGTACGCTTTATGGTCAATACTGAAGGGCGATATACGCATTTTGATAGTGGTAGTCATGGTTTTAACTCTCAAACGCCTATGTGGGAGAAATACCAAAGAATGCTGGCTGTTTGGTTAGCCTGTCCACGTCAATATCACCTAAGCAGTGTTGAGATCCAACAAATACTGAATGCGTAATTATTAACGCATCACGATAAGGTAGGCATAAAATATGACAATCACCTGTAAAGGCTTTCTTTTTGATTTAGATGGTACATTAGTTGATTCATTGCCTGTTGTTGAATACTGTTGGGCACTATTTGGTGAGCGAGTAGGGGTATCAACACAAGAAATTAATAACTATATCCATGGAAAGCCGGCCATTGAGTCGATTCGCCATTTTATGCCTAATGCTACGCAAGCACAGATTGAAGAGACTTTTCGTTGGCTAGAAAAGTTAGAAGCGACACAAACAGAAGGATTAGCCCCTCTTCCGGGGGCTATCGAACTCATTAATCGCTTAAACGACTTAGCGATCCCTTGGGCAATTGTCACCTCAGGCACAGTACCAATTGCCTCTACTCGTCAGTCAGTTACAGGTATTCCTGAGCCTAAACATTGGGTGACGGCAGAATGTATCACTCAAGGGAAACCCAACCCTGAGCCTTATCTTTTAGGGGCAAAAAAATTAGGCTTGGCTCCCGAAGAGTGTGTGGTTTTTGAAGATGCTGCTGCAGGTATTTATTCTGGTTTAGATGCCGGGTGTCAGGTTATTGCCGTACATGCTCCGATTTCCCTTCCTCGTCGTAATGAAATTGATTTAATCATTGATTCATTAAATGATTTACAAATTGACAAAGAAAATCAGCAAGTCGTTATTAAGCATAAATGTTAATCATTTATTTGATCATATAACGAGATTTATATTGGTAAAAATGGTCTACTTATCAATGCAGTGAATTGACGTATTAATCTGTTTTCACTTATTGCTGATCGAGGCCATTTTGAATAGCGAATTATTATGGGTTTTAAGCCTGCTATTGATAGCTATTGTCCTTTTTACGACCAACAAAATCCGCATGGATGTGGTCGCTTTACTTGTCATCGTCGCTTTTGTTCTTAGCGGCACACTCTCATTAAATGAAGCCACGGTAGGATTTAGCGATCCGAACGTATTACTGATTGCGGCCCTTTTTGTTATTGGGGAAGGATTAGTAAGAACAGGTGTGGCATATCAAATGGGAGATTGGCTAGTACGAGTTGCGGGTAGTAGCGAAGTAAAAATGCTGGTGCTATTAATGATCTGTGTTGCAAGTTTAGGGGCTTTTATGAGCTCGACAGGGGTGGTGGCTATTTTTATTCCTGTGGTGCTCAGTGTGGCGGCACGGATGAAAACTTCTCCCAGTCGATTAATGATGCCTCTTGGCTTTGCGGGGTTAATTAGTGGTTTAATGACCCTAGTTGCGACACCGCCTAATATGGTGGTTAATAGTGAATTAGTTAGGGAAGGGCTACCCAGTTTTCAGTTTTTCTCTATTACCCCAATAGGGATCGCTGTATTAATTGCGGGTGTATTATATATGCTGGTGGTACGTCGTTGGTTAGGTTCAAGTGAAGGGGGTAAGCAAAAAGAGGTTTATCGTCGTACTTTTCGTGATCTTATCCGTGATTACCAATTAGCAGGGCGTGCACGTCGCTTAGCCATACGTAAAGGCTCACCACTGATAGGTCACTCTCTAGATGAATTACATTTACGCTCTCGCTATGGAGCAAACGTTGTCGGTATTGAACGCTGGAGGCGTTTTCGGCGTGTTATGGTCAGTGCGACGGGAGGCACTGAATTAAGAGAGCGAGATGTCCTATTAGTGGATATGTCAGCAAGTGAGGTAGATTTACGAGAGTTCTGTCGTGAACAAATGTTAGAGCCGATGGTGTTACGTGGAGAGTATTTTTCTGAGCAATCTCGTGATGTGGGATTAGCGGAAGTCTCTATGAACCCTGACTCAGAATTATTAGGAAAATCATTAAGAGAAATCAAATTCCGTACACGTTATGGGCTAAACGTTGTGGCTATTCGCCGTGAAGGGAGTGCTTTACCGGGGAAAATTGTTGATGAGCCATTACGTCTGGGAGATGTGTTACTGGTTATTGGTGATTGGAAATTAATTCGTATACTTTCGACAAAACCGCGTAATTTTATTGTATTAAATTTAGCGGCTGAAATTGATACTGTTGCACCGGCCTCATCGCAAGCACCACATGCACTTTTTTCATTAGCATTAATGGTTGCATTAATGGTGACCAATGAAGTACCTAACTTTATTGCCGCGTTAATTGCTTGCTTATTGATGGGAAAATTTCGCTGTATAGATATGGAAAGTGCTTATCGTTCTATTCATTGGCCAAGTATAATCTTGATTGTCGGGATGATGCCTTTTGCGGCTGCATTGCAAAAAACTGGGGGTATCGAGCTTATCGTTAATGGACTTATGGATGTAGCAGGGAATGCTGGGCCACAGGTTATGTTAGTCTGTTTATTTGTACTTTGTGCCACTATTGGTTTATTTATCTCTAATACGGCAACGGCGGTGTTAATGGCACCGATTGCAATAGCAGCGGCCCATCAAATGAATGTCTCTCCGTTACCTTTTGCAATGGTTATTGGTGTTGCTGCATCGGCGGCGTTTATGACACCTGTATCATCCCCGGTTAATACCCTGATCCTTGAGCCTGGTGGTTATAAATTTGCTGATTTTATTAAAATAGGGGTGCCTTTTACCATCATTGTGATGTTGATTAGCGTTTTCTTAATACCGCTATTATTCCCATTTTAATCGGTTATCTTTTGCAAAAACGCCGTTTAGTTTCATTTATTATAACGGCGTTTTTGCTACTTACTCACTGATCTCATCTAGCGATAAACTAAAGCCTGGTACAAACACTTTCATAAAATAGTCCATCTCAGGGCTATGTCTTTCTGCTAACGTTTTTTCTAAACGATTTTTGGCCAAATTAAATTCGCTATTACCCGCAGCTAACTCTTCAAGGCATTTTAAATAGGCACATAAACTATCAGCTTGTTTGACAATAAAAGTTTCTTCCTCACTATGTAATTGCTCATCGATAAGAGGGCGAAAATCTTCTTGTAACTCTTCGGGTAACATTTCAATCAATTTTTGCTGAGCATATTTTTCTATTTTTTTATATTCATGAGCAATTTGTGGATTGTGGTATTTAATAGGAGTTGGCATATCACCGGTGATAACCTCACTGGCATCATGATACATTGCTTGTAGTGCAATACGCTCGGCGTTGACATTGCCATCAAATTTACGATTTTTAATCACCGCTAATGCATGGGCAACAAAAGCCACTTGTAAACTATGCTCAGAGACATTTTCTTGGCGAATATTACGCATCAGAGGCCAGCGTGTAATTAGCTTTAAACGAGAAAGGTGGGCAAAAAAGTAACTCATAATATCTCCCAATAGCGTGATTGAAGAGATTATTGTGAGTGGATAGACACTAGATGTAAACGGTGATCAGTAAGAAAATAAAAAAACGCAATATAACCTCAGTGATATTGCGTTTTATCTTTATTAATAATAACTATTGGTGATAGCCGACAATAAAACGACCAAATTTTTGAATCGCCATCTCTAAATCATTCTCACGAGGGAGTGTCACAATACGGAAATGATCAGGGTGAGGCCAGTTAAATGCAGTACCTTGCACTAATAAGACTTTTTCTTGTAATAGTAAATCGAGGATCATTTTTTGGTCATCTTTAATACTATAACGATTTAAGTCTATTTTAGGGAACATATACAGCGCTCCCATTGGTTTAACGCAAGAAACCCCTGGAATTTGATTGATAAGCTCCCATGCGCGGTTGCGTTGCTCGTATAAACGGCCTCCGGGTAGAATAAATTCACTGATACTTTGATAGCCACCCAATGCCGTTTGGATCGCGTGTTGCATCGGCACGTTGGCACATAAGCGCATAGATGCCAGCATATTTAAGCCTTCAATATAGCCTTTTGCTTGTTTTTTCGGGCCATTAAGTACCATCCAACCTTGGCGGAATCCTGCGACGCGATAGGTTTTTGATAAACCGTTAAAGGTAACAGTTAATAAATCAGGTGCCATTGCGGCGATAGAGTGATGTTGGGCATCATCATAAAGAATTTTGTCATAAATTTCGTCAGCAAAAATAATCAAATTGTGTTGACGGGCAATTTCAACAATTTCCAGCAAAATCTCTTTGCTATATACCGCGCCGGTTGGATTGTTAGGGTTTATAATCACAATACCGCGCGTTCTGGGGGAGATTTTACGACGGATATCATCTAAATCAGGAAACCAACCTTGTTGCTCATCACACATGTAATGAACAGCATTACCCCCAGAAAGAGAAACCGCAGCGGTCCATAATGGGTAATCAGGCGCTGGAACTAGCATTTCATCGCCATCATTTAATAATGCTTGCATAGCTTGTACGATAAGCTCTGAAACACCGTTACCAATATAGATATCTTCAACAGTTACATCACGCATATCACGTGCTTGGTAATGTTGCATGATGGCTTTACGTGCTGAAAAAAGCCCTTTAGAGTCGCTATAGCCTTGGGAGCTAGGTAGGTTACGAATAACATCTACTAAGATTTCATCTGGCGCTTCAAAACCGAAAGGTGCTGGGTTACCAATATTGAGTTTTAATACTTTATTACCTTCTTCTTCCAGACGTTTTGCTTCTTGCAAAACCGGTCCTCGAATGTCATAACAAACATGGTCGAGTTTACTTGATTTTTTTATTTGATTCATAGCACGTTTACCTAATCGGGTATGACTTTATCTACATAGCGACATTTATATTTCTCATACACATCTCGGAAAGATATAAATGAAAAGGCTGTCCCAGCAAATTAACTGTTCTATCACTCTACTCTTACACTACAAACTTTTGAAGATGCTAGATAATTTTTGGTGTAAAAGGTCAGTTTATTCTAAAGAACTTATTTTGATGGCTGAAAGTATCACTTAATCTGGTGGTATGTTCTTATTTTGAATAAAAATCAAAAATATTATGCTGGTGAAGAGAGGGTTTTTAGTGCGTTTTTTAACAATAACCAGATGTGAGAGGGAAGTTGATAAGATGTTGCATAATCAATTATTGAATAATTTTATCGGATTTGTATTATCTTACTTAATATATTAAATTTTCAAATAATATGGTTAAATCTATTTTTATTCATATCAATCAAATAGTTTTTATATAAATTAAATTGAAATCTTAAATATATTTTATAAGGGTGGATACTTAAAATAGCATACACAGTTAAGGTAATTTAAATTATTTTAAAAATGTTAAAATTTATGTATTCCTAGAGAGCATTGTATGATCTACATCTAACTTGTAATGATGGTATACAGTTCTTTCTTGTAGATCCTTAGAATGATAATAAAATTTAATTTGTTACAAAAAAATGCAGTTGCTTGCGAACTAGGAGGTGTAAACGACAACAAACAAATGTAAAGTATTCAGTATGTCTTTGCTCTCTTTTTCAGAGTAAGGTACTGTCTGAATCGGAAGTCCAATTTAGACTTTTGATAAAAAACACCAGGTATATGTAATTTAAAAATCAAAAATAAGTGAAGAATAAACAATGATTAATGCAAATCGTCCGATAATGAATCTCGACCTCGATCTGCTTAGAACGTTTGTTGCTGTAGCAGATTTGAATACTTTTGCAGCCGCCGCGGCCGCTGTATGTCGAACTCAATCTGCAGTCAGTCAGCAGATGCAACGTTTAGAGCAATTAGTCGGCAGAGAACTCTTTGCCCGTCATGGTCGTAATAAACTGTTAACAGAGCATGGCTTACAATTATTAGGCTATGCACGTCAAATTCTCCGTGCTAATGATGATGCAACTGCTTCATTAACATATAGCGATGCTGAAGGTGAGTTACGTATTGGTGCATCTGATGACTCCGTCGATACACTATTACCATTTTTGTTAAATCGTATCGCATCAGTATATCCACGTTTAGCGGTTGATGTGCGTATTAAGCGTTCTCAATTTATTGAGACTATGCTTGATAACCACGAAATCGACTTAGCATTAACCACTGCACGTATTGGACATCATCCACGCACAGCGTTACGTACAGCACCTGTTTTGTGGCATTGTGCCCCTGATTTCCAATTACAAATGAATGAGCCTATTCCTTTAGTGGTCATGGACGAAACTAACCCATTCCGTCAGTTGGCAACAAATACACTAGATGACGCAGGTATTCAATGGCGTATTGCGTATGAAGCGGCTTCTTTATCTGCCGTTCGTGCTGCTGTAAATGCCGAAGTGGGGATCACAGCTCGTCCATTAGAAATGCAAAATGCTGATTTACGTATATTAGGCGAAAGCGAAGGGTTACCTCGTTTGCCTGAGACTCAGTACTGGTTATATCGTAATTTTGATGAGCAAAACGAAGCTGTATTAACGGTATTCAATGCCATCGAAAATAAGAAAACGCCTTATACTGTCACTTCAGTTGAAGAAGCGCATTCTTTAGATTTAGAGTAAGGCGCAGAGTGATATTGTTATCATGATTATTTGGATAACCCATATTAACGGTTAAAAATAGTCAAACGAAACAATAAAGTGATATATCACAATCAACGGAAACAGGTGCTATAAACGCATTTGTTTCCGTTTTTTTATGCTTTATTTTTAAATAGTCACATTGGTTTAATATTTATAGAGATTAATGTATATCACAGTGTGATCCACCTCTCTTTTCCCGCTCAGTCGCTTTGTTAAAAAATTGTATGCAGTTGTGATGGGTTACACGCTTGTAGAAATTGTTAACAAATAAAAGGTTTGTCTAGGTTTTCAGGGAATAAATAGTCAAATGAAAACGGATATTTGACCTTCTCCACATTATTGGAAAGTTAATTTGTTAAAATTTGGATAAAATTTAAACTGATTATGTATTTTTTCGACTATTTTGTGAGTTTGATCAAAAAAATAAGGCACATTTGCCTATATAGAGTCAGGTTTTTCCTGAGATACTGGTGTAGTAAAATCGAATTATCGGTTAGACTAAGCGTGTTAGCAGAAAATTTGTAGGTTGACTGACACGTTTTAGCATTGGCCAGTAATTGGGTGTTAAAAATGAGTGTTAAATTTGTTAAGAAGCGACGGAAAACTGAGTGAGTTATCACAATGTTTTCCTTAAAAGAAGAAAGGTTTAAATAGATTGTTATCATTTATTTAATTAGCAAGTCTGTTGTTTTACCTTTTTTTTCGTATTAATAAATGTGGTGTAAACCGCCGGATAAGAGTTGGTTAATTGACACCACCTTTGATGAGTAAGCAATGAGTATGTCTACGACCACCGAAGTTATCGCCCACTATTGGGCATTTGCTGTCTTCTTAATAGGCGCATTGGGGTTATGTTCGCTCATGTTGCTGGGTGCCCGCTATTTAGGCGGCCGTGCACAAGCAAGGGCTAAACATGTTCCTTATGAATCTGGCCTTGATTCCGTTGGCAGCGCTCGTCTGCGCATGTCAGCTAAATTCTATTTAGTTGCCATGTTTTTCGTAATTTTCGATGTTGAAGCACTGTTTCTTTATGCTTGGGCCGTTTCCGTACGTGAAGTGGGCTGGTTAGGCTTTATTGAAGCAGCTGTCTTTATCGCAATTTTATTAGCTGGATTATTCTATTTGGTTCGTATTGGTGCATTAAATTGGACACCAGTTCGCTCTCGCCGTGAAACCGCGGGTAAAAGCCATGTCAGATTAACCAGCGGCAAACATCCGCAGCAGTAATAAGCGAGGCATTAAAAATGGATTATACGCTCACCCGCATAGATCCGAACGGTGAGAATGACCGTTATCCCCTGCAATCACAGGAAATTGTCAGTGACCCGTTAGATGCTCACGTTCATCGCAGCGTGTATATGGGAAAACTGGAACATGCGTTACATGACGTTGTGAACTGGGGCAGAAAAAACTCTTTATGGCCATATAATTTTGGTCTTTCCTGTTGTTACGTTGAAATGGTGACGTCATTTACTGCGGTCCATGACGTAGCGCGTTTTGGTTCTGAAGTATTACGTGCTTCCCCTCGTCAAGCTGACTTTATGGTGGTTGCAGGAACCTGCTTTACAAAGATGGCGCCCGTTATTCAGCGTTTATACGATCAGATGCTAGAGCCTAAGTGGGTTATTTCCATGGGAGCTTGCGCTAACTCTGGTGGTATGTATGACATCTATTCGGTAGTGCAAGGTGTCGATAAATTCATTCCTGTTGATGTGTATATCCCAGGATGCCCACCTCGTCCAGAAGCTTATATGCAAGCATTGATGTTATTACAAGAGTCCATTGGTAAAGAACGTCGCCCATTATCTTGGGTGGTGGGCGACCAAGGCGTTTACCGTGCCAATATGCAGTCAGAACGAGAAAGAAAACACGGTGAGCGGATCGCAGTAAAAAATCTGCGTACTCCAGACGAAATTTAAAGGCTTTTGCCTAAGACGTAACCAGAGCAATGTGTTGCGATCATAGTAACCCTGATCAAAGTTGTGGTGAATAGAAATGACCGATCAGATAGCGCAAAATAGCGCACGGCCAGCGTGGGAAACCAGCGATCATATTGATGATCAGGTGGTTAACGAACTGCGTCAGAAATTTGGGCCAGATGCGTTTACATTCCAGCCGACTCGTACTGGCATGCCAGTGGTATGGGTTAAGCGGGAACAACTTATTGAGGTTATGCAATACCTCAAATCTTTACCAAAACCATATGTCATGCTGTACGACTTGCATGGCGTTGATGAGCGTGTCCGCACGCATCGTCAAGGCTTGCCGGCAGCTGATTTTTCCGTTTTCTATCATCTGATATCACTCGATCGTAATAAAGATATCATGCTGAAAGTCGCATTAAGTGAAAAAGATCTTAATCTACCGACTCTCACTTCTATCTTTCCGAACTCGAATTGGTATGAGCGTGAAGTGTGGGATATGTTTGGGATCGTCTTTAACGGACACCCTAATCTACGCCGTATTATGATGTTGCCGAATTGGGAAGGTCATCCACTGCGTAAAGATTATCCCGCTCGTGCGACAGAATTTGATCCTTATGTGCTGACTAAGCAGAAAGAGGATCTGGAAATGGAATCACTGACCTTTAAACCAGAAGAGTGGGGAATGAAACGCGGTACTGAGAATGAGGACTTTATGTTCTTAAACCTCGGTCCTAATCACCCATCTTCTCACGGTGCATTCCGTATTATTTTGCAACTTGATGGCGAAGAAATCGTCAACTGTGTACCTGATGTTGGTTATCACCATCGTGGTGCAGAGAAAATGGGCGAGCGTCAATCATGGCATAGTTATATTCCTTATACCGACCGAATTGAATACCTTGGTGGTTGTGTTAACGAAATGCCTTATGTACTGGCGGTGGAAAAGCTTGCCGGTATTGAAGTACCTGAGCGCGTTAAAGTCATTCGTGTCATGCTGTCTGAGCTATTTCGTATTAATAGCCATTTACTGTATATCAGTACCTTTATCCAAGATGTTGGTGCGATGACACCGGTATTCTTTGCCTTTACTGATCGTCAAAAAGTTTACGATATTGTGGAAGCAATTACCGGTTTCCGTATGCATCCGGCATGGTTCCGTATCGGTGGTGTTGCTCACGATTTACCAAAAGGGTGGGAACGCTTACTACGTGAATTCTTAGATTGGATGCCAAAACGTCTTGATTCTTACGTTAAAGCCGCCTTGCAAAACAGCATTTTAAAAGGCCGTACCATTGGTGTTGCCTCTTATAACGCTAAAGAAGCGTTAGATTGGGGGGTAACGGGTGCCGGGCTTCGTGCTACAGGGGTTGAGTTTGATGTGCGTAAATGGCGTCCATACTCAGGGTATGAAAACTTTGAGTTTGAAATTCCAGTAGCAAGCAATGGTGACTGTTACGATCGTGTCATGCTGAAAGTCGAAGAATTACGTCAAAGCTTACGTATTCTCGAGCAGTGTTATAAAAATATGCCAGCAGGGCCATTTAAAGCCGACCATCCACTGACGACTCCGCCACCAAAAGAGCGCACATTACAGCATATTGAAACCATGATTAACCACTTCTTACAGGTTTCATGGGGCCCTGTTATGCCTGCGAATGAATCATTCCAGATGGTGGAAGCCACTAAAGGGATCAACAGCTATTATTTAACCAGTGATGGCAGCACGATGAGCTATCGTACGCGTATTCGTACGCCAAGTTTTGCTCACCTGCAACAAATCCCAGCGGTTATCCGCGGTAGTCTGGTTTCTGACTTGATTGTCTATCTGGGAAGTATCGATTTTGTAATGTCGGATGTGGATCGTTAATCATGCAAAATGAATTAAACCATAAAGAGGATGCCGCGAAGATTGAAATCGTTGATGTAACTCATTCAAAGAAAAACACGTTTGTTTTAACGCAAGAAGAGCGTGCTGAAATTGAACAAGAAAAACATCACTATGAAGATCCCCGTGCTGCATCGATTGAAGCGCTGAAAATAGTGCAAAAAAATCGAGGTTGGGTTGAAGACGGTGCTATCTATGCTATTGCCGATGTGCTCGGTATACCGGCTAGCGATGTAGAAGGGGTAGCAACCTTTTATAGTCAAATTTTCCGCCAACCCGTCGGTCGTCACATTATACGTTTTTGTGACAGTGTGGTTTGCCATATTACAGGTTATCAAGGCATTCAGGCAGCTATTGAGAAGCACCTCAATATCCTTCCTGGCCAAACAACACCAGATGGTCGTTTTACCTTACTGCCAACCTGTTGTTTAGGTAACTGTGACAAAGGTCCTACTATGATGGTAGATGACGATACTCACAGTTTTGTTAAACCTGAAGAGATTGAAACGTTACTGGAGCAGTATCCATGACAGCAATTTCAGGAGCAAAACCGATTATTCGTAGCGCAGAAACGCATCCGCTAACGTGGCGCTTACGTGATGATCGTCAGCCAGTATGGCTGGATGAATACCGTGCAAAAAACGGTTATAAAGCGGCAGAAAAAGCATTAAAAAGCATGGCACCCGATGAGGTGACCTCTGAAGTTAAAGATGCAGGCTTAAAAGGACGTGGTGGTGCTGGATTCTCAACAGGCTTGAAATGGAGCCTGATGCCAAAAGATGAAAGTATGAATATCCGTTACATCCTTTGTAATGCAGATGAAATGGAGCCGGGAACCTATAAAGACCGCCTGTTAATGGAAGAACTGCCACATCTGTTAATCGAAGGGATGATTATCGGTGCGCATGCACTGAAAGCTTATCGTGGTTATATTTTCCTACGTGGTGAATATATTGAAGCGGCTAAGCACCTGCGTCATGCTATTGAAGAAGCCAAAGCAGCGGGTTTTTTAGGCAAAAATATCTTCGGCTCTGGTATCGATTTTGAGCTATTTGTTCACACAGGAGCAGGTCGTTATATCTGTGGTGAAGAAACAGCACTGATCAACTCACTGGAAGGTCGTCGTGCTAACCCTCGCTCGAAACCGCCATTCCCTGCAACCTCCGGTGCTTGGGGAAAACCTACCTGCGTGAATAACGTTGAAACGCTGTGTAACGTACCCGCGATTATTGAGCATGGCAAAGATTGGTATATCGGTTTAAGCGCCGGTAAAAGTCCAGATGCAGGTACTAAATTAATGGGATTCTCTGGTCGCGTGAAATATCCAGGCTTATGGGAATTACCTTTTGGTACTACAGCTCGTGAAATCTTAGAAGATTATGCGGGGGGGATGCGTGATGGGCTGAAATTAAAAGCTTGGCAACCCGGTGGTGCAGGAACAGATTTCTTAACAGAAGATCATCTCGATCTCCCTATGGATTTTGGCACGATCGCCAAAGCTGGTAGCCGTTTAGGTACTGCGTTGGCGATGGCGGTAGATAATGAAATTAACATGGTTTCATTAACCCGTAACTTGGAAGAGTTCTTTGCGCGCGAATCTTGTGGCTGGTGTACACCTTGTCGTGATGGCTTGCCATGGAGTGTCGAAATATTACGCGCGATAGAAAAAGGTCAAGGTCGTCCTGGTGATATTGAGACTCTTGAGCACCTCTGCCGCTCTTTAAGCCCAGGGCACACATTCTGTGCTCACGCACCAGGGGCAGTAGAGCCTTTACAAAGCGCAATCAAATATTTCCGTGAAGAATTTGAGGCTGGCATTATTCAAGAAGACTATACCAATGCCAATCTTATCCGTGGTATTCAGCCTAATTTGCTGAAAAGCCGCTGGTAGTTTTTCACGATACATTCTAGGTTTAACGCCTGCAATGCAGGCCTTTGGGAAGCATGCTGACTATGGCTACGATTCATGTAGACGGCAAAGAATATGAAGTTAACGGGGCTGATAACCTGTTAGAAGCCTGTCTTAATTTAGGCTTAGATATTCCTTATTTTTGCTGGCACCCAGCGCTGGGAAGCGTTGGCGCTTGCCGCCAGTGTGCGGTTAAGCAGTATCAAAATGCTGAGGATACCCGCGGTCGTTTGGTAATGTCTTGTATGACACCTGCGGCTGATGGCACGTTTATCTCAATTGATGACGAAGAAGCGAAAAAATTCCGCGAAAGCGTTGTTGAATGGTATATGACTAACCATCCTCACGATTGTCCTGTTTGTGAAGAAGGGGGAAACTGCCACCTTCAAGATATGACCGTTATGACAGGTCATACTATGCGTCGCTATCGCTTTACTAAGCGTACACATAGAAATCAAGAGTTAGGGCCGTTTATTTCTCATGAAATGAACCGCTGTATTGCTTGTTACCGCTGTGTTCGTTACTACAAAGATTATGCTGATGGCACTGATCTGGGTGTCTTTGGTGCACATAACAACGTGTTCTTTGGACGGGTTGAAGATGGCACATTAGAGAGCGAATTCTCAGGTAACTTAGTTGAGATTTGTCCAACGGGTGTCTTTACTGACAAAACTCACTCATCACGTTATAACCGTAAGTGGGATATGCAGTTTGCCCCAAGTATTTGCCAAGGTTGTAGCATGGGTTGCAATATCAGCCCAGGTGAGCGCTATGGTGAATTGCGTCGTATTGAAAACCGTTATAACGGTACAGTAAACCGTTACTTCCTTTGTGATCGTGGTCGTTTTGGCTACGGTTATGTCAATTTAGCGAGTAGACCTCGTCAACCTAAAAAACGTTTAGGCAGTAACTGGCTTGAAATCAGTGCAACACAAGCAACGCAAGCCGCTGCAGAAATGCTGAAGAAAGGGCAACGTGTTGTCGGTATCGGCTCACCACGAGCCAGTATTGAAAGCAACTTTGCTTTACGTGAAGTGGTTGGTGCTGAAAATTTCTATAGTGGTATTTCGGCTGCCGAGCAGGCTCGCTTGACCTTAATGCTGGATATTTTACAAAAAGGTGGCGTTTATACTCCATCTCTCCGTGAGATTGAAGACTATGACGCAGTACTGGTATTAGGTGAAGACTTAACACAGACAGGTGCTCGTATGGCACTGTCAGTACGTCAAGCCGTAAAAGGTAAAGCACGTGAGATGGCAGCCGCACAAAAAGTGGCTGATTGGCAAATTGCCGCCATCATGAATATCGGTCAACGGGCGAAATATCCACTATTTGTCACCCATGTTGATGAAACTCGTCTGGATGATGTTGCCGCTTGGAGTTATCGTGCGCCGGTGGTTGAACAAGCGCGTTTAGGTTTTGCCATTGCTCATCATATTAATGGTGAAGCCCCTGCGGTTGATGGCTTAGATGAAGCGTTGAATAAACAGATTGACATGATTGTTCAAGCCTTATCGCAAGCGAAAAAACCGTTAATTATTAGTGGTAGTCATGCCGGTAGCGAAGAAGTTATCAAAGCGGCTGCTAATATCGCTTTTGCCTTAAAAGCCAAGGGGAGCGAAGTTGGTCTCTCTTATGTGGCAGATGATGCCAATAGCATGGGGCTGGCGATGATGAAAGCGAAACCACTGGATGACGCATTGAAAGTGATGCGTAGTGGTCAAGCAGATAGCGCTATTGTGATGGAAAACGACTTGTATCGCCATTTTGCCGCCGACGTCATTGATGACGCGATTGCTAAAGTGGATCACCTAATTGTGATTGACCATCAGCAAACTGAGATCATGGAAAAAGCACACCTTGTGTTACCTGCTTCCTCCTTTGCTGAAAGTGATGGCACTATGGTGAGTCAAGAGGGCAGAGCGCAACGTTACTTCCAAGTGTTTGAACCTTCTTTCTATAACAAAGAAGTGGTGATGCATGAAAGCTGGCGTTGGCTAAGTGCTGTTGATTCACAATGGCATGAAGGTAATCTTGACTGGACGCAGTTAGATCATGTGATTGAGCTATGTGCAACGCGTCTACCGCAATTTGCCGGTATTGTGAATGCGGCACCTAATGCATCATTCCGTATTCGTGGTCAAAAATTAGCCCGCGAACCGCATCGTTATAGTGGTCGTACTTCCATGTTGGCAAATGTTTCAGTACATGAACAGCGTCAACCGAAAGATATTGATAGCCCATTTGCTTTCTCTATGGAAGGAAACAACAGTCCAACGGCTCCTCGCCAGCAAATTCCATTTGCATGGGCACCGGGTTGGAACTCACCACAAGCATGGAATAAGTTCCAGTCTGAAGTCGGGGGAAGCTTACGTTTTGGTGATCCGGGTGTACGCTTAATCGAATGTAGTGATAACACATTAGGTTATTTCACTGATATTCCACCAGCCTTTAACCTAGTTGAAAATCAATGGGTTGTAGCTCCTTACTATCGTCTGTTTGGTAGCGAAGAGTTATCGCAACGTTCACAAGTGATCCAACAACGTATGGACAACGCTTATTTAACCGTGAGTGAATCTGATGCCATCGCATTAGCATTATCTCAAGGTCAACAAGCGATGTTTACTTACGAAGGTCGTGAATTCACCTTACCTGTGAAAATCAGTGCTCACTTAACCCGAGGTCAAATTGGCCTTCCGTTAGGGATGGCTGGCATTTCGCCATCACTGGTGGGTGTATCGGTTCGTCAACTGCGGGGTATTGCATAATGAGCTGGTTATCTCCTGAAGTTACAGAGATTTTACTCACTGTTTTAAAAGCCGTGGTGATCTTGCTGGTGGTTGTCACTTGTGGTGCTTTTATGAGTATGGGGGAGCGTCGTCTACTGGGATTATTCCAAAACCGTTATGGGCCTAACCGTGTAGGTTATGCAGGTTCAGCACAGTTAATTGCGGATATGATCAAAATGTTCTTTAAAGAGGACTGGATCCCAAAATTTGCTGATCGCTTTATCTTTACCATAGCACCAGTGATTGCCTTTTCTTCCTTATTATTGTCATTTGCTATTGTGCCAGTTAGCTCAACCTGGGTTGTGGCTGATTTAAACATCGGTATTTTATTTTTCTTGATGGTAGCGGGTTTAGCGGTGTATGCCGTTTTATTTGCTGGCTGGTCAAGTAACAATAAATATTCGTTATTAGGTGCAATGCGTGCTTCAGCACAAACAGTTAGTTATGAGGTTTTCTTAGGACTTTCTATTTTAGGTGTTGTGGCACAAGCGGGTTCGTTTAACTTAACGGATATTGTCAATTCGCAAGCCCATATGTGGAACATTATCCCACAATTCTTTGGCTTTATTACCTTTGCGATTGCTGGCGTTGCCGTTTGTCACCGTCATCCTTTTGACCAACCTGAAGCAGAGCAAGAGTTGGCGGATGGTTATCACATTGAATATTCCGGTATGAAATTCGGTCTGTTCTTTGTCGGTGAATATATCGGTATCGTTGCCGTTTCTGGCTTAATAGTGACGTTATTCTTCGGTGGTTGGCAAGGTCCTTTCTTACCGTCATTCGTTTGGTTTGCACTGAAAACAGGATTCTTCATGATGATGTTTATTCTGATCCGTGCATCATTACCGCGTCCGCGTTATGACCAAGTGATGGCTTTTGGTTGGAAGATCTGCTTACCGTTAACTTTAATCAATCTGTTGGTCACTGCTGCAGTGATCCTCTACAACGCTCAATAAGGGTGATTGAACCATGACTTTAAAAGAGTTAGTGACTGGTTTCGGCACCCAGGTACGCAGCATTTGGATGATTGGCTTACACGCCTTTGCCAAACGCGAAACGCAGATGTACCCGGAAGAACCTGTCAATGTTGCACCGCGTTATCGTGGACGTATTGTATTGACCCGTGATCCTGATGGTGAAGAGCGTTGTGTTGCTTGTAACTTGTGCGCAGCGGTGTGCCCTGTTGGTTGTATCTCATTACAAAAAGCAGAACATGAAGATGGTCGTTGGTATCCTGAGTTTTTCCGTATCAACTTTTCGCGTTGTATCTTTTGTGGCTTATGTGAAGAAGCATGTCCAACAACGGCTCTACAATTAACCCCTGATTTCGAAATGGGTGAATTTAAGCGTCAAGATCTGGTTTATGAAAAAGACGATTTATTAATTTCAGGGCCTGGTAAATATCCTGAATATAACTTTTACCGTAAAACAGGTATGGCGATTAATGGCAAAGATAAAGGTGAAGCAGATGATGAAGCGAAACCTATCGATGTCAAAAGCCTGTTACCGTAAGGAGCGATATTCATGGAATTTGCATTTTATATTGCAGGACTGATTTCAATCCTTGCCACTTTGAGAGTAATAACGCATACCAATCCGGTACACGCACTGCTGTATCTGATTGTTTCATTAATTGGCCTTTCAGTGGTGTTCTTCTCGTTAGGCGCCTATTTTGCAGGTGCTTTAGAGATCATCGTTTACGCCGGCGCGATTATGGTGTTATTCGTATTCGTTGTGATGATGCTTAACTTAGGAAAATCGGTCGTTGAGCAAGAGAGAAAATGGTTACAGCCTAGATTTTGGATAGGGCCGGCGATTTTGTCTCTGGTACTGTTAATTGTATTGGTTTATGCAATTAGTAGTGTCACTCATGGTGAGATTAGTGGCGAGATTATTGGGGCGAAAGAAGTCGGTATTAGCTTATTTGGGCCTTATATTCTGGCTGTTGAGTTAGCATCCGTTCTCTTATTGTCAGGATTAATTGTTGCTTATCACATCGGTCGTGATCAGAGCCATGACGATCTCGTCGAAAACGAAAAAGTAGGGGAGCCAAAATGATACCTCTTCAACATGGTTTGATCTTGGCTGCGGTACTATTTGTGTTAGGTTTTACTTGCTTAGTACTTCGCCGCAACCTGTTATTTATGTTGATCGGACTCGAAATTATGATTAATTCAGCTGCGCTAGCCTTTGTGGTTGGTGGTAGCTATTGGGGTCAAACAGATGGTCAGATTATGTATATTCTGGCAATCAGTTTGGCAGCGGCAGAGGCAAGTATTGGCTTGGCATTGTTATTACAACTTCATCGTCATCGCCAAAACCTCAATATTGATACAGTCAGTGAGATGCGCGGATGAATATACTCTATTTAACCTTTGTGCTACCACTGCTGGGATTTTTACTGCTCGCATTCTCAGGTGGTCGTTGGTCTGAAAATGTATCAGCATGGATTGGCACGGGCGCTGTTGGTTTATCAGCTTTAGTGGCACTTTGGGTGGGGATAGATTTCTTTGCTCACGGACAAGAAACAGAAGTCTTAACACTCTGGACTTGGATGTCAGCGGGGAACTTTACTATCCCATTTACGTTGGTGCTTGATGGCCTATCATTAACCATGCTAGGTGTTATCACTGGCGTTGGTTTTCTTATTCATATGTATGCATCTTGGTATATGCGTGGTGAAGAAGGATATTCTCGCTTCTTTGCTTATACCAACTTATTTATCGCGAGTATGGTTGTTTTAGTATTGGCTGATAATATGATGCTGATGTATATGGGTTGGGAAGGGGTTGGTTTATGTAGTTACTTATTAATTGGTTTCTACTATAACAACCCAGCTAATGGCGCGGCAGCAATGAAAGCATTTATTGTTACCCGTATTGGTGATGTCTTCTTAGCTATCGGTATGTTTATCCTGTTTGATCAATTAGGTACGCTAAGTTTCCGCGAAATGGCGGTACTGGCTCCTGAACAACTGACCGCAGGATCAAGCATCATTAACTGGGCAATGTTAATGGTCTTAGGGGGTGCGGTAGGTAAATCAGCACAACTGCCATTACAAACTTGGTTAGCGGATGCGATGGCCGGTCCAACACCTGTTTCTGCGTTGATCCACGCCGCCACCATGGTTACCGCTGGTGTGTACTTAGTTGCTCGTAGTAATGCGCTATTCTTAATGGCACCTGATATCTTAGAATTAGTCGGTATCGTTGGTGCAGTGACATTAGTATTAGCGGGCTTTGCGGCTTTAGTACAAACCGATATCAAGCGTATTCTTGCTTACTCAACCATGAGTCAAATTGGTTATATGTTCTTGGCGTTGGGTGCTCAAGCATGGGATGGCGCAATTTTCCACTTAATGACTCACGCGTTCTTTAAAGCATTACTGTTCTTATCTGCAGGTTCAGTGATTATTGCCTGCCATCATGAACAGAATATCTTTAAGATGGGCGGGTTACGTAAGAAGATCCCATTTGTTTATGCATGCTTTTTAATTGGCGGAGGTGCCTTAGCGGCATTACCACTGTTAACAGCAGGGTTCTTCAGTAAAGATGAAATCTTATGGGGTGCGTACGCAAACGGACATTTCAATTTAATGTTAGCAGGTTTAATTGGCGCATTCTTTACGTCACTTTATACCTTCCGTTTAATTTTCATCGTATTCCATGGTGAAACCAAAACCGAAGCACACCAAGTTAAAGGCTTCACTCATACTTTCCCATTAGCGGTATTAGCGTTGTTATCAACCTTTATTGGGGCGTTAATTACCCAACCGTTAGGCGATGTTTTCCCAGAAAGCACCGTTACTCATGAAGGTAAGTATGTATTAGAAATCCTTTCTGGTGTGGTAGCGATTGTAGGCGTTGCCATTGCAGCATGGTTATACCTGAAACAGCGTCAACTTGTTTCTCAGGTGGCAAATACCAAAACAGGGCGTTTCTTCTCAACATGGTGGTTCCACGCATGGGGATTTGATGCACTGTATGAGGTGCTGTTTGTCAAACCTTATAAAGGTGCGGCATGGCTTATCCAAAATGATCCTGTTAACCAATTCTTTAATCTCTTTGGTTGTCTCTTTAAAGGCGCCAATAAAGGCTTGAGTTTCAGTGAAAACGGATTAGCGCGTTGGTATGCGGCTTCTCTCGGTTTAGGTGCAGTGCTGGTTATCGCTCTGCTGCTTCTGGTTTAATTAAGGGACACATTGCGCCATGTTATTACCCTGGCTAATACTTATTCCCTTCATCGGTGGCCTGCTAAGTTGGCAGGCTGAACGAATCGGCTCGCAAGTTCCTCGCTGGGTTGCGTTGCTGACGATGGGATTAACACTCGTTATTTCTGTGCAACTGTGGTTGCAAGGTGACTATCAACTGATTAGTGTTGATGGTGCACCTCGCTGGACAGAGTTTTACTTTGTACCGTGGATCCCTGCTTTGGGGATTAATATTCAGTTTGCACTTGATGGCATGTCATTATTGATGGTGGTATTAACTGCTATTTTAGGTATTTTAGCGGTGCTCTCTTCATGGAGCGAAAATCAACCATCTCAAGGGGCTTTCCATTTCAACCTGCTGTGGATCTTAGCAGGTGTTATGGGGGTATTCTTAGCGACTGACTTGTTCTTATTCTTCTTCTTTTGGGAAATGATGTTGATCCCAATGTATTTCCTTATCTCTCTTTGGGGACATAAAGGAAGTAGCGATGAAAAACATGTTAGTGCAGCAACTAAGTTCTTTATTTATACACAGGCGAGTGGCTTGTTAATGTTGCTGGCCATTATCGGTTTAGCTGTCGCTTTTTACAGCAAAACAGGTATTTGGACGTTTAATTATGACACCTTACTACAAGCGCACACCTTATTAGGTAGTGAACTGCAATTTATTCTGATGCTTGGCTTCTTTGCTGCATTCGCAGTAAAAATGCCAATTGTCCCCGTTCATGGCTGGCTAGCTGATGCACATGCAGAAGCACCAACGGCGGGCTCTGTTGACTTATCAGGTATTTTGCTAAAAACAGCCGCTTACGGTTTATTACGTTTTAACTTACCGTTATTCCCAGAAGCGTCTGCATTACTGGCACCTGTTGCGATGTGGTTAGGCTTAATCACCGTATTCTACGCTGCACTGTTAGCATTCCGTCAAACGGATATTAAACGTCTGGCCGCTTACAGTAGTATTTCTCACATGGGCTTTATCGTGATTGCGATTTATGCTGGCTCTGTTTTGGCTTACCAAGGTGCGATTATTCAAATGATCACCAATGGTTTGTCTGCTGCCGGTCTGTTTATCATGTGTGGCATGCTGTATGAGCGTTTAGGTACGCGTGATATGAATCAAATGGGTGGATTGTGGAAAAGCATCCGTTTCTTACCAGCATTTTCACTGTTCTTTGCGGTTGCCTCTTTAGGTATGCCAGGAACAGGTAACTTTGTTGGTGAGTTTATGATCCTATTTGGTACTTATGGCCACTTTAAGCTGATCACTATTATTTCGGTCTTTGGGTTAGTTTTTGCTTCTGTCTACGCTTTGTGGATGATGCAACAGGCTTACTATGGTTCACCGAAAACAGCAGAAAGAACCTATAAAGGGTTAAATCTGAGAGAATTTTTGATCCTGTTTATCTTGGTGGTTTTATTGGTTATTTTGGGCTTCTTCCCACAACCAGTATTAGATACTTCGATATCAGCAATGGAAAATCTCCAGACTTGGTATTCCGCTTCTCTTTCAACAGTAAGGCTGTAATTCGCCATGACAATAACTCCTGAACAATTGATCGCAATGCTACCGCTGTTAGTCGTCATCTTGACGGTGGTGGTTGTGATGCTGTCCATTGCGTGGCGACGCGATCACTTTACTATTGCCACCTTGACAGCAACTGGTTTTATCATCGCTCTCGGATCACTTTACTACGTTAATGCATTAGGCGTAGTTGATGTGACCACCCTCTACCATGTAGATGGTTATTCCAGCTTTTTCACGGCATTAACTATTATTGCTGGTTTAGGCACGGTTGCTTTTGCTTATCCTTGGTTGGAAGGCTATCAAGATAATAAAGAAGAGTTTTATATGCTGGTGGCGATTGCTGTCATTGGCGGTATTTTACTCTCTTCTGCGCACCACTTGGCGTCAATGTTTATTGGTATTGAGTTATTAACATTGCCGTTATTTGGTCTGATTGGTTATGCTTTCCAACAACGTCCTTCACTGGAAGCGAGCATTAAATATATGCTGCTTTCTGCGGCGGCCTCTTCTTTCTTGTTATTTGGTATGGCACTACTTTATGCTGAAGCAGGAAATCTCTCCTTTACGGCGATGGGGCAAAGTTTAAGTGATAGCAATATCCATAAACCATTAGTACTTGCTGGGTTAGGCATGATGTTAGTGGGAATTGGTTTTAAGCTCTCTTTATTCCCATTCCAATTATGGACACCGGATGTATACCAAGGTGCACCAGCACCAACAGGTGCATTTTTAGCGACAGCGAGCAAGATTGGTATTTTTGCGGTAGTGATGCGCTTATTCCTTGAAGCACCGGCGGCGGATAGCGAAACATTACGCATGATCTTAGGCTTTATGGCTATTGCCTCTATCCTGTTTGGTAATATCATGGCGCTGACTCAGAAGAACGTAAAACGTTTACTCGGTTACTCTTCTGTCTCTCACCTTGGTTATTTACTGGTTGCATTAATTGTCTTGCAATATAGCCCTATACTGGCACAAGAAACCGCTGAGATTTATTTAGCAGGTTATCTCTTTGCAAGTTTAGGTGCATTTGGTGCGATTGCTGTGGCTTCTAGCCCGTACAATAAAGGTGAATTAGAGTCTCTTGAAGATTATCGAGGGCTTTTCTGGCGTCGTCCTGTAGCTGCCATCGTGATGTCATTAATGATGCTATCACTGGCAGGGGTACCAATAACATTAGGCTTTATTGGTAAACTGTATGTTATTCTTGCCGGTATTGATTCAAGTTTGTGGTGGTTAACAGGCATGGTAGTGTTAGGTAGTGCGATAGGTTTATTCTACTATCTACGTGCTGCAGCTATCGTTTTCTTACGTAAACCAGATAACGATAATGCTCCAGCGGTTACGACCACATCACAAAATATGGCAACATTAATTACTTTAGTTTGCGCCATTATCGTGATTGTATTAGGTGTATGGCCACAACCATTGATTGAGCTGACACGTTTTGCAATTATTGCACCTGCGATAAATTAATTTTTATCTGCCCGTTGTTATGATAAAGAGCCTGATATTTTATCAGGCTCTTCAAACTACGGAAAAGTCCTCGCTTTTAGTTAGAAGTTTGATCTACTCAGGTTAGTACAAATAGTGAGCTAACCAATATGTTAAAAGAATACCTTCCCCCAGCAATTTTTGTTCGCAACAATTCCCCTTGATAAACTTGTTCCTGAAGATGATCTTATTCACTGTTGTTTCAATTGTGGAATGATCCCAACATTCAGATAATTGAATTTGTAGTACTTAGAGCTCAAGCGGAAAAATAATAGAACTAATTTATGAACAGAATTGATCTATACTACTCTACACGTGGAGGGAAGAGGGATATCTGGTGCTTATTAAATCTAGTTTTTTTATCACATTAATATCACTATTTATAAGTATTGTTGTTTTTTACTTAGAAACAGTTCATGAGTTTTTCTTTAAACTTTATCCCTATTCTGTAAACTCTAAAATAGTTATTGAAATACAGAAAATATTATCATATTCGTTTTTTTCTTATCTGATAGCTCTTGCTTTAATCACACTATTTTTCATTAAAAAAATTAATTTTGATAAAAAATTCCGTTTTATCATATATTTATTAATTCCCTATATAATCAATATGATTGTTTGGTATTTTAATGGATATCAAGTTATTAATTATAAATATACTTCAGTAATGGTTACTGATTTTTTATTTATATCCTATGTTATACACTTCATTTTTATTATTCCTATCATTGCATATATACTGGATTACACTTTCCGTTTTAAAATAAAAAAGTGAATGCACCAGATTATATTGAACGGCTCTATATCTACTATACCAATCATACCCCCCTGTTTTAAGGGGGTTATGATGTCTGGCTAGTGAAAATATTATTGATAATGGTGTGAAAAGTGATTAAGGAATACAAGATGAGGTGAGAGCACGGTTTTTGCCTCAGAAAGATTGCGTTTTAATTGTATCAGTTGCTCTATTAATGTATGCCAATACTGCTCTAATAGCGATAATTGTTGATTTAACATATCAATATATTGATTGATTTCTGTGACTGCATAATAACGACTTAGGGTAAATAAGAGAGCTTGTTTTTTCTGTTCTAGTTTGGTTAGATTTTTTATTTGTATCAAATAGTTATCAATAAGAGTATGACGTGTCTCTACCAGTTTTTGGTAAGAAAACCCTTTCTCCAGATGGGTAAAAAATTGCTTTAGCAGATCGATAAAAACAGAGAGAATATCTTTTTCTGAAGAAGCCAACTGCAGTTTAGAAATTGTCTGTTTACTTGGCAGGTGAGAGGTAAAAAAATCGAGGATATTTTTATTATAAATAATATCTTCACTTTTAGTAATTATATCGAGTTGTTCTTTAATTTCATTAATCGATAACTTTTGCTTGGCAATTTTCTCATTGATTTCAATAGATATTTCTTCTTTATTTCTAATTAATTTATCTATTTCACTAATAATAGTGGTGGTTGTTAAGAGCTGTTTTTTATCATTAATAAAACTGATGTGCTTTTCTATAATTTCTATAGATTCAGTTAATTCATCTTTAAATAACTGCTCAATAAACATTTTCTCTTGGAGCAGTTTTTCTGATAATTGCTGTGTCAACGCTCTATCAGCCATTGCATGATTAATTTCATTAATATTTTTAAATATCCCGGTTAACAATTTCTGGTTTAGCCGGCTTTTTAGCAGAATAGAGAAAATAATTATTTCATCGTAAATTTTATTATTGTTTATTGATATGGTAATAAGATTATGATTTAAGATATTATCATGTTCAAATAGTTCAGAAGTTATTTTTCTAATTGATTTAATAGTATGGAAAAATTGATTGCAATCAAATTCCTGTAATTGCGAAGTTACGCTATTCATAACATTTCCTTTTGTTATTTAGATGAATAAAAAGAGGATAAAGCTTCATCAAATACCGCCATCATTTCCTTTGAGTAACCGACCACCATATACCAAGGTGCAATGATTTTTTCTAAATAAATACTAAATCTAATTAACTCCATTGCATTATCAATTTTTTTAAAATTAATTAATGAAGTATTAATTTCAGTTAAAATTGTTTGCCACATATAAAGAAGATGCTCCACAGACATATCAGCATCTTCAATATATTGTTCTATTTCGTCTAAATCGACTTGAAAACGTTGTAAACACTCAGAAATAGTTGATTGTTGTTTTATTCCTTTATTGATATTATGTAGTTTCTCTATTGTTTCATTTCTTTTTTTACGGATTTTTTCAGCTTTTGAACCAAATATCCCTCCAGTAATGATCACACCAATAATACCGAATGCTAACCCCGTAAAGGCGAGTTTCACGAAGTGTTGATACTCTTTTTTTAATATTTCAATTTCATTTTCTAATAAAATTCTCTGTTCATTTAGTGAGTCATCACTATTATCAAAAAAATCATTAATATATTTCTTTTTATTAATGATATCATAATAAATTGAATGACATATATTACCTTTACTATTTTCACCTCCCACAATTTCTATTCTAAAATCATAAATCATGTTTTTTATTTTTAAGGTATTATTATATTGCTCATTAATATCATTTTTCATGCTTTCTAAAATGGCAACAAGTTGCTTAGACACTTTTTTATCTTGTGTTGAATATTTTATTGAACTGAGTTCTTCTGGTGTGATATCTTCAATTTTCCTATTTATTTTTTTTATAATTGGCATTTTATTAATAAATGCCAATAGTTGCTCACCTGTACTCGTGATTTCTCTACCGGTGATCTCTAAATCAATAGCTTGCTGTTTTACTGAGTATTCAATTTTTTGCCATTCAAAGGCATGTGTTCTCATATTTAAGAAGAGGGTTTGAATAGTTTCAGCTGATATTTGGGAAATGTTAATATCTTCATAGCCTAATAATTCAATAATAGTGTCTTTTTGATAAGGTAATTTTAATACTTTATCAATATAAGATTTGATTTTATTAAGATCATAAGGTGTAAAAATACCTGCACTACGTCCATGATCGATATTTTTACCTAGAATTAAGCTAAGAGTGACTTCGGGAAGTTGGTATTGTTCAATCACTTTATCTATATGATCAAGGGTGGTTGTATCCATATAACCTCTCTTATGTATAATTATTTGTTATGATTAAGGCATAATTTAGAAGTGATCTGTTTTCCATTTGTGATTATCTGGTCAATGCTTCTCCTTTGTAACATGAAAACAACAAAAGTTTGATAAATGACAAAGGTTATAATTAATCAGCACTTTGATAATTCTTATAGAGACGTATAATCTTTCTTTTCATTAGTAGTAGGTATTTAGAGTGGAAAAGGTTAATCCTGTGTTTTCGACACTGTACGAAAAAGTTAAAAATATAAATCTGACAGCACAAGATGATCTTTTACATTTGAAAGTTATCTTGCCATCAGAGGTGTCATTTTCCTTACTTTCATGGCTAGCAGCACAAACGTATTACCCGCAATTTTATTGGCAACATCGTGATGAAAGCGAAGAAGTAGCCGCTTGTGGACAAGTTAAGTGCTTTAATCATATCCGTGACGCTCATCGATTTTTAGCAACACATCGGCATTCATTGCATGCTGATGATGTGCGTATTTGGGGATTAAACGCGTGGGATACCATTATTCCAGGGCGTATTGATAAAGAAAAGGGGGATGATGCTTACCTTTTTTTACCTCGCATCGAGATAAGACGTCAGCAACAACTGTCGATCCATATTAATTTATTGGCAGAAGAAGATAAGCAAAGTGCGCTTGCTTTTATTCGCTCACTTAAAAATGCACTGAATATTGCACCTTTATCTGTCAAAGTAACATCTGTAGAGCACTCGTTAACGCAACAGCAATGGGCTGACTATCTTAACATTGCTTTAGAGGAAATCAATCAAGGTGTATTTGAAAAAGTAGTACCTGCACGGGCAACCTGCTTAAGCTTAGATAATCCGTTAAAAGCTATTCAATTTATGAAAGCAAGTCGAGATGTTAATCATCATTGTTATCATTATATGCTGGCTTTTTCACCTACTGATGCTTTTATGGGCTCATCACCAGAAAGATTGTATAAACGCGATGAATTTGTGCTTTATACCGAAGCGTTAGCGGGCACTGTGGCAAGTTCTGATAATGAACAACAAGCCAGAGCATTTGCTGATTGGCTAATGAACGATAAAAAAAATCAACATGAAAATCTGGTGGTAGTTGATGATATTTGTCAGCGATTACAAGGTGGGATAGAAGGGATTGATGTGTCGTCAGCAGATGTGATCCGCTTACGTAAAGTGCAACATCTGCGTCGCTATATCCACGGTAAACTTATCCATGCTGATGATGTGGATTGTTTACAGCGTTTACAACCTACCGCGGCTGTTTGTGGCTTACCGCGCTCTATTGCGCGCACTTTTATTCGTCAACATGAACCTTTTGAACGCCGTTGGTATGCTGGCTCTGCGGGCTATTTGTCTTTGCCTCATGCCGAATTTGCGGTTAGCCTGCGTTGCGGTGAATTGCATGATGATGCATTAACGCTTTATGCGGGCGCAGGGGTGGTTGCGGGATCTGATCCTTTGCAAGAGTGGGCTGAAATTGAAAATAAAGCAGCAGGTTTACGCACTTTATTAGAAAAAGAGTGTTGAATTCTTTGCAGTTTATCCAATGGCTCTCATAATATATAAACTAGGTGTTGATAAGTAGTACTGATTAGGATGCCATTTAGTGCTACTTTCAACTCGTCACTGCATCTTGTTAATAAATTAATGTTATTCTTGTACTAGCTAGTGTTATTGCTATCTTTTTGTTAACGATAAAAAATTAAGCCTAAAAAGATAAGTACTTTAGCTTAAATAATACACTCTTATCAGAGTTCTTTTTCACGATTTATTTAACGAAAACTTCTGTTCATTGAACTAGGCTAAGGAAAAGTATTTAGGAACAGATATTATAATAGTCATTGCAGGTTTTCGTTATTGGGATGATCAATGTCTAATAGTTCGTTTAATCGCCAATGGGCTAAAGTTATACTGGAAACTTTGACTCGTCATGGTTTACGTCATATCTGTATCGCACCCGGATCACGTTCAACGCCTTTAACGCTTGCGGCAGCCGCCAATCATAAACTTATTTGTCATACGCATTTCGATGAGCGTGGTTTAGGTCACTTAGCATTAGGTTTGGCAAAAGCCACTCAACAGCCTGTTGCAGTGATTGTCACCTCAGGTACCGCAGTGGCAAACTTATACCCCGCTTTAATTGAAGCGGGACTTACTGGTGAACGGGTGATCTTTCTCACGGCAGATAGACCGCCTGAACTGATTAATTGTGGCGCCAATCAGGCTATACGCCAACAAGGTATTTTTGCCAGTCATCCCTCAGAAACACTCTCTTTACCACGCCCTACAGCAGATATTCCTGCTCGTTGGCTGGTTTCTACATTAGATAATGCCATGAATAATCTTGTGCATGGTGCTTTGCATGTAAACTGCCCTTTTTCAGAGCCATTATATGGTGATGATATAGAGCATGACACACCATGGACACAAGCATTAGGAAAGTGGTGGCAAAGTGATAAACCTTGGTTACAAGAAACGCTTTCTCCCTCTGTGACTACACACCCTCAATGGGATCGACTACGTCAGAAAAAAGGGGTCGTTATTGCTGGACGTATCAGTGCGAAAGAGGGGATTGCCGTTGCCAAATGGGCCTCACAATTGGGATGGCCTCTGTTAGGTGATGTGTTATCACAAACTGGACAACCACTACCTTGTGCTGACTTATGGCTAAATAATCCACAAGTGAAGGCTGAATTAAACCAAGCAGAAATAGTGATCCAATTTGGCTCCAGTTTAACAGGCAAACGCTTATTACAATGGCAAGCGAATTGCTCACCGCAAATGTATTGGGTGATTGATGCTATTCCGGGACGTTTAGATCCGGGGCATCATCAAGGGGAGAAGTTTACCTTATCCCCGAGTCAATGGTTAACGGCACATCCTGCTATTGATAATTTACCTTGGGCGTTGTCATTAAGTCATATTGCTACACAAACTTATCAACATGTTACTGAAGTAACAGACTATTTTGGTGAAGCACAAGTTGCTCATCAGTTAGATCATCTACTTCCTCACAATGGCCAGCTTTTTGTTGGCAATAGTTTAATTGTGCGCTTAATTGATGCTTTTGCACAATTGCCACAGGGCTATCCTGTTATGAGTAATCGTGGTGCTAGTGGCATTGATGGATTGCTTTCAACCTCAGCAGGTGTTCATCGAGCCACTCAAAAACCGACGTTAACTATCTTGGGTGATTTATCGGCATTATATGATTTAAATAGTTTGGCACTACATCAACAAGTCTATGCCCCAAATGTGGTGATTATCGTCAATAACAATGGTGGGCAGATATTCTCTATGTTACCGACGCCTATAGCAGAGCGAGAGCGTTTTTACTGTATGTCCCATGCTTTAAATTTTAAACATGCTGCTGCCATGTTTGGTTTAGATTATGTTGCACCAAACTGTTGGGATGATCTGTTTACTACAGTGACTGCATGTTGGCAAGGGGAAGCCAAAACAACATTAATTGAATTGATTGTCAATGAAACTGAGGGTGCTGAAACCTTAAATCAGTTGGTAAAACAGGTAACCGCTTATGACTTTAGCTTGTAGGCAATATAACACGCATAACGAAGGGCCATGGTTAGTTTGGTTGCATGGACTATTAGGAGACAGTCATGAGTGGGAGACCGTCATTAAGGCTTGCCATGAATATCCCTCACTCGTGATTGATTTGCCCCGTCATGGTAACTCTGCCTCTATTGGGGTAAATAATTTTGTCGAGATGAGTGCATTACTCCATGACACTTTAAAAGAATACGATATTAATCATTACTGGCTGATTGGTTACTCTTTAGGTGGCAGAATTGCGATGTATCACGCATGTTTTGGTGAAAAATCGGGATTAATGGGATTGATTGTTGAAGGGGGAAACCCAGGTTTATATGATGCAATAGAAAGACAAAACCGTATTGCACATGATAAACGTTGGGCCGCGCGTTTTCGCAATGAACCTATTAATGATGTATTAACGCAATGGTATCAACAGCCTGTATTTGCTGATTTAAGCGATGAAACGCGTCAGTTATTAGTTGAAAAACGCAGTAGTAATGCAGGTTTTTGTATTGCGGAAAGTTTAGAAACACTCTCTTTAGGCCATCAGCCTTGGTTAGTTGCAGAATTACAACAACTCACCTTACCCTTTATTTGGTTGTGTGGTGAGCAAGATAAAAAATTTCAATCAATAGCGCAGCAATATTCGCTGCCATTAACGACTATCCCGCAAGCTGGTCATAATGCCCATCAGGCACAGCCTGATGCTTATGCTGCGGTGATAAACCATGTATTATCCCTCTTTGGTTAAAGGAACCTAATTATGCTTTACCCGAGCGAAGAAAAGCTATATGCACCGATTGAATGGCAGGATTGTTCTGAAGGTTTTGAAGATATCCTCTACCACAAATCTGTCGATGGCATTGCCAAAATTACGATTAACCGCCCGCAAGTGCGTAATGCTTTCCGTCCTTTGACTGTGAAAGAGATGATCCAAGCATTAGCCGATGCACGTTACGATGACTCAATTGGTACTATTATTCTTACTGGTGCTGGCGAAAAAGCGTTTTGTGCCGGTGGTGACCAAAAGATCCGTGGTGACTACGGTGGATACCGTGATGAAAGTGGCACTCACCACTTAAACGTATTAGATTTCCAACGCCAAATTCGTACTTGTCCAAAACCCGTTGTTGCTATGGTGGCTGGCTACTCCATTGGTGGTGGTCATGTCTTACATATGATGTGTGATTTAACCATTGCCGCAGACAATGCCATTTTTGGTCAAACTGGTCCTAAAGTAGGCTCATTTGATGGTGGATGGGGTGCTTCTTATATGGCACGTATTGTCGGGCAGAAGAAAGCTCGCGAAATCTGGTTCTTATGCCGCCAATATAATGCGCAAGAAGCATTAGATATGGGACTGGTAAATACCGTTGTTCCTTATGCTTCTCTTGAAAAAGAAACGGTACGTTGGTGTCGTGAAATGCTAGAAAATAGCCCAATGGCATTACGTTGCTTGAAAGCAGCATTAAATGCTGACTGTGATGGTCAAGCGGGTCTGCAAGAATTGGCTGGTAATGCAACCATGCTGTTTTATATGACAGATGAAGGTCAAGAAGGACGTAATGCTTTTAATGAAAAACGTCATCCTGATTTCACTAAATTTAAACGTAACCCATAATGCGAAACGCCAAACTCTATTCATTCAGCCTGCCAATGGAGGCAGGTGTTGTTCTGCGCTACCAAAGATTAAAAACGCGTGATGGTTTTCTTGTCTGTTTAGAGCAAAATGGCAAACAAGGTTGGGGTGAAATTTCACCTCTTCCTGAGTTTAGCCATGAAACGTTAGAACAAGCACAAGATGCCGCACAATCTTGGCTAGCAGCTTGGTGTCTAGGTGAAAATCCTACTGACAGTGAATTGCCAAGTGTCGCTTTTGGTATTAGTTGCGCATTAGCAGAGCTTGAAGGCACTTTACCAGAAGAAGCCAATTATCGTGCCGCACCTTTATGCAACGGTGATCCTGATGACTTAATTTTAAGTCTTAATGAAATGAGCGGGGAGAAAGTTGCTAAAGTTAAGGTCGGTCTGTATGAAGCTGTACGAGATGGTATTGTCGTCAACTTATTACTAGAGGCAATCCCCGACTTAAAACTAAGGCTTGATGCCAATCGCAGTTGGACGCCAGCTAAAGCAGAAGGTTTTGCCAAGTACGTGAACCCACAATGGCGCGACCGCATTGCATTTTTAGAAGAGCCATGCAAAACCCCAGAAGAGTCACTCGCCTTTTCACAAGCAACAGGTATCAATATTGCTTGGGATGAGACTGTGCGTGATGAAGGTTTTGAAGTGAAAGCTCAAGAGGGTGTTACGGCGATTGTTATCAAGCCTACGCTAGTAGGAAGTCTTGCTCGTTGCCAATCTATCGTTGAACAAGCACATGCTTTAGGTCTAGAGGCGATTATTAGCTCGAGTATTGAAAGTAGCTTTGGATTGACACAACTGGCAAGAGTGGCTCAGTGGTTAACGCCAGATTCTATTCCCGGTTTAGATACCGTTGATCTTATCAAACAACAACTTATTCGTTGTTGGCCAGATGTAGATATTCCGCTTATCACGCTTGAACAGCTTAAGATAGTATGGCAACAGTAGTTAATTTTATACAATGGCCGTGGCATCACTGGGCGCAGCTTAACCCAAATGAAACGGCCATCATATCCGGTGATTCACCTATAACATGGCAACAATTAAGTTGTCATATTAATCAATTGGCGAACCATTTAGCGAAACAGGGTGTTAATACTCAAAGTACCGTGTTGCTACGTGGTAAAAATCATATCCATGTTGTTTTTACGCTACTTGCTGTTTTTCAATGCGGTGCAAAAGTATTACCGTTAGATCCTCAGCTCCCTAAGTCTCTACTTGATGATTTATTACCCCATTTAAATATCGATTTTTATGCTGATTTAAGTGGATCAATACTTGAGTTAGATGCGAGGTTACTCGATCTTTCTGGTGTCGAATTCAATAATAAATCACATCAAGATAAAAATAACATGGCAGGTGTCGCATGGGCATCTTCTCGTATGGCAACACTGATCTTAACCTCTGGATCATCAGGTCTACCTAAAGCCGCTGTGCATACTTTTCAAGCTCATCTTTGTAGTGCAGAAGGTGTTCTTGAATTGATACCCTTTGAAAAAAGCGACAGTTGGTTATTGTCTTTACCTCTCTTTCATGTATCTGGGCAAGGCATTCTTTGGCGTTGGTTATTACGAGGCGCTACCTTGGTAGTGCGTAATATGCACCCCTTTATTGCTGCTTTGCAAGGCTGTACTCATGCTTCTTTAGTGCCAACGCAACTTTGGCGTTTATTACAAAATACACAACAGGATAGTTCGCCGCCCATCACATTAAAAGCGGTTTTATTAGGGGGAGCGATGATCCCAACTGAATTAACCCAATGTGCGGAAAGTAAAGGTATTCAGTGTTGGTGTGGTTATGGCATGACTGAAATGGCCTCTACTGTTTGTGCAAAACGCGCAGATGGTAAAGCGGGAGTTGGTACGCCATTAAAGGGTAAAGCGGTCAGATTAGTGGATAATGAAATCCAGATCAAATCTGATAGTGTTGCATTAGGATATTGGTTTGATGGTCAATTAAAGCCGTTATCACAGACTCAGGATGATTGGTATGCAACACGGGATAGAGGTTGTTTTAAAGAAGAGGAATGGTGCATTTTAGGGCGATTAGATAATCTGTTTTTTAGTGCGGGTGAAGGTATCCAGCCAGAAGATATTGAAAAAGTGCTAAATAGTCACCCTAATGTTCGCCAAACATTTATTGTCCCGATTGACGATATTGAATTTGGTCAACGTCCCGTTGCTGTTGTTGATACTGATATTGAGACAATTAATCAATTACCACAATGGTATCATACGCGTTTAGCAGGCTTTCAACGTCCCATCGCTTGTTTACTATTACCAGAACAGCTAAAGAATGGGGGGATCAAAATCTCTCGTAAACAAGTGCAACAGTGGGTGAAAGGGCAACAAGTAAATTGATATTGCGATTTTATCGAACGACTTTAAGAAAGGCGCCCAAACTACAGGCGCCTTATTATTTTGCCGAGTTGCTCACAGAGCTTCTTGTTATCAGGTTATTTAGCGTCTTTTCCTTCTAACACTTTAATCGCTTTTTCAACGCCAGCGCCATATTCAGGATGAACTTTGGTAAATAAGTCGATTTGACGTTGTTGTGTTTCTTTACTTGCTTGTGATAATTCGCCCGCAATACGCGCAAACATACGTTGATGCTCGTCATCGCTTAATAGCTCATACAGTGCACGAGGTTGGCTGAAATAATCTTCATCTTCACGATGGTTCCAGTGATCGGCTGCACCTTCAATAGAAAGTGGTGGCTCTTTAAAGTCAGGTTGCTCTTGGAACACACCGCCACTATTTGGCTCATAAGTAATACCATTACCACTATTACCATCAACACGCATAGCACCATCACGATGATAATTATGGAATGGGCATTTTGGTGCATTAACAGGGATTTGATGATGATTAACGCCTAAACGGTAACGATGCGCATCACCATAAGAGAATAGACGACCTTGTAACATCTTATCTGGGGAGAAACTAATACCTGGAACAATATTCGCAGGGCTAAATGCAGCTTGTTCAACATCAGAGAAGTAGTTATCTGGATTACGGTTTAACTCAAAGTAACCGACATCCATGAGTGGATAATCAGCATGTGGCCAAACTTTGGTTAAATCAAATGGGTTATAAGGCACGGTTGATGCCTCTTTTTCTGGCATGATCTGAATTTGTAACTTCCAACGCGGATAATCACCACGTTCAATGGCTTCAAAAAGATCACGCTGAGAGCTTTCTCTATCTTTACCTACTAGAGCTTCCGCTTCATCATCCATTAAGTTCTTGATGCCTTGTTGGCAACGGAAATGGAATTTAACCCAGAAACGTTCATTATCTTTATTGATAAAGCTATAAGTATGGCTACCAAAACCATGCACAAAGCGATAGCTTAAAGGTAAACCACGATCGCTCATATCGATAGTTAATTGGTGTAGAGATTCTGGTAAATGAGAAAAGAAATCCCATTTATAAGCCATATTACGCATATTAGTGCGAGGGTCACGTTTTACGATATGGTTAAGATCAGGGAATTTAAGTGGATCACGTAGATAGAATACAGGAGTATTATTACCCACCATATCCCAGTTACCTTCTTCTGTATAAAATTTTAAGGCAAATCCACGAATATCGCGCTCAGCATCAGCTGCACCACGTTCACCCGCCACTGTTGAAAAACGAGCAAACATTTCTGTTTTTTTACCCACTTCAGAGAATATTTTAGCTCGAGTATATTTCGTAATATCGTGAGTGACAGTAAATGTACCAAAGGCACCAGAGCCTTTTGCGTGCATACGTCTTTCAGGAATAACTTCACGATCAAAATGGGCGAGTTTTTCTAAAAACCAGACATCTTGTAGTAACATTGGGCCACGAGGTCCTGCTGTTATTACATTATTATTATCTACAACTGGTGCACCAGCCGCCGTTGTGAGCTTTTTCTTTTCCATCACATCTTCTCCAATTTGTGGAATAGTGAACATTAAAAAATAGCATGGGTGAATAAAACGAAGCGAACAGCCTTATATTTATTATGGTTAATTTTTACTGTAATTCCACTTTAGCAAGATTAAAATTATTAATAAAACCCATTAGACCGATAGTATTGATAGATGTAACTTATTTACATAGATTGAAAAATCTAAACATTGACTTTCAATTCTCAGTAAAATTGTTTAATAAATTTGCTGTATAATTATAAGTTAGGAAAATTATTTGCTGGGGTAATCATAATGAAAAAGTTTTTATTATTAGGAGCAATGAGCGCATTACTTATTTCTGCTAATGCCAATGCCATATCGATGAATGTGCAAGCGGGTAAACATTATACCGATGTACAAGCAGGTTTAGGTGATGCCGATTCTGGACTTTCTTTTAACGGTAATTGGGCACGTAGTGATCACGATGGTCAATTAGGTAGTTTAGGTGCAAAATTTGCGTTACCTCTTGGCCCATTCTCAGCAAGCATTGGTGGTAAAGCACTTTACCTCTCTCCCAAAAATGGTGATGACGGCGCGGCATTAGCTGGTGGTGTTGGACTTAATTGGCGTGTTTTACCTTCACTGAGTGTTTATGGTGAAGCTTACGCTTCGCCGGAAGGATTAACCTCAGGAAGTAAATCCTATTATGAAGCTGATGTTGGTGCTAAATACACGGTATTTAAACCACTTCATGTTAATGCGGGTTATCGGGTGATTGAAATTGAAAACGCGCATAATCACAGTAACAATAAACTTGCTGATGGTTTCTATGTAGGAGCTGGTTTAAGTTTCTAATATCAATAACGGGAACATTAGGTTTTTCCCGTTTAGTTATTTATTTTTAGCAGGTGTTACAATTAACACCTGCTTTTTATTTGATTTTTATCAGCTAATTGTGATTAACCCACTTGTGGCAATATATTAAAGGTAATCGCTATTTGAATACCAATCACTACTAACCCGCAGATAAATACAATAGCTAAGGCTGGCTTACCGCCTTTAACTTTATAATGCTCTGTAGTCTGCTTTTGCTGTCTTACTTTCCATACCAGTAGTGCCGGTAATAATAGTGCGAGAATAGATAAAGCAATTGCGGCATAGGCTAAGGCTTGCACAAAGTTAGGGAAAAATAACGCACAGAATAGCGGTGGAACAAAGGTTAATAAACCAGATTGAAAACGACCAGATGCGCGATTACTGCGTTTAAACAAATCAGCTAGATAATCAAATAATCCTAATGCTACGCCTAAGAAAGAGGTGGCGAGTGCAAGGGCTGCGAAAAGGTTGACAGCAATATTGACTCGCGGTGTAGCAACCACATCACGGATGGCGGTGAGTAGGCCATTTAAGCCAGATTCTTGGGCTAAAATCCCCATAAAGGTGGTGGTGGGAATAGCTCCTAATGTTGCTAATTGCCATAAAATATAAGCAATAAGAGGGATTGCGCTACCTACGATAAATATGAGGCGTAGTTTTTTGATATTGCCATCCATGTAACTGACAATACTGGGTACACTACCGTGGAAACCAAAAGAGGTAAAAATAACCGGGATCGCAGAAAGAACGAGTCCCTGAGCGATAGGCATAGAGGTTAAGTTGACTTTTTCCACATGGGGTAACATGACTACCAGCATAAAAATTAAGAAAATAACTTTTGCTGTAAAGAGTAAGCGGTTAATCATATCCACAGAAGTGGTACCAATACCGACTACCGCACCACCAATAACTGTAAATATAATGATACCTTGTGTGATGGTTATCTTATGACCAATCCAAGAAGATAAAGTCGAAGCTAATAATTCACCCGCACCACTGATATAAGCCGTTGTTAAAGCATACATAAGAAGTAGCAAAGCTAAACCTGTAACGACTTGTCCTCCAATACCCAGATAACGTTTCGCAATAGAGCCAAGGCCTGTATGGGGATCGTTGTATTGATAGACTTCCACTAATAAAAGCGCGGTGTAACTCATTAATAGCCATAAGCCCACCAGCAATAACACCATGGTACTAAAGCCAATACCCACAGCAGCAAGTGGCATTGCCAACATTCCTGCACCAATTGTTGTTCCTGCAACAATAAATACACTGCCTATAGTGCGATTTTTCACAAAGTCCTCGTTTTTCCAAACTATTTTACCTAGTTAAAAGTAGGGTATAAGAATGGTAAATTTCTGTCAAATTTTAATTACGATAGGTGTAATGTTTTGTTTACAAAATAAAGAGGATATAAAAAAACGCCAACATTTTGTTGGCGCTATTTATCATGTCTTTGGTTGTTGAATGACAAAAAAAAGATTAATTAATCATCAAGCTCAACCATTCTTCTTATTTGATCACGATTAATTTGTTTGATTGCACCGGTTTCAGCATCTTTATAAATAATTAATCCGGTAGACTCATCTTCTTGAGGTTTATCTGTGGTCAAAATGGTTTGTCCATCGACGGTTTCAATTTTTTGTGGAGATGAACAACCTGCTAATAGTAGTAAAGAGAAAGAGGCGGCACAAATCGGTAAAATAGTTTTTAGTTTCATAGTAACGATCCTTTTTATAACTCTGTTATTTAACTTTAGTTAAAAATACGCATTTGTGTTAGAAAAAGAACAATATAAGAAAACAGTGATCATTATAGTCAATGGTTTTACTTTGTGCAGATCTCGATTTCGATATCACTCACAGGGTGACAGCTACAAGGTAAAATTTCATCAGCTTGAATAAATGCCAAGGGCTCATTGCGATAACATACTTTGCCTTTTACTAAGCGTAATCGGCAAGAGCCACAATAACCTTCTCGGCATTGATATTCGATTTGAATTTTGCTGCGCTCTAACGTATCCAACAAGGAAGGATGCGTTTCAGAGCTAAATTCTAGTGCGGTTGATAGACCCTGCTGGTGCAGGGTCACTTTATGAGATGCCATAATGTATAGCGCTAGTTCTCTGTTTTACAGTTCGAAGTTACTTAAATCATCAGTATCTACTTGTGAGTCGATTTGACCGACTAGATATGAGCTTACTTCAACTTCTTGTGGTGCAACTTGCACATTATCAGATACTAACCAAGCATTAATCCATGGAATAGGGTTTGAACGTGCTTTAAACGGCAATTTAAGTCCTACTGCCTGCATACGAATATTAGTAATATATTCAACATATTGGCAAAGGATCTCTTTATTTAAACCGATCATAGAGCCTTCTGAGAATAGGTATTCTGCCCACTCTTTTTCTTGCTCTGCTGCTTCAACAAATAGGTCATAACATTCTTGTTCGCATTCTGCGGCAATTTCGGCCATTTCAGGATCATCTTGACCTGAACGCAGTAAATTGAGCATATGCTGTGTGCCAGTTAAGTGTAATGCTTCATCACGGGCAATCAATTTAATGATTTTAGCGTTACCTTCCATCAGTTCGCGCTCAGCAAAGGCAAATGAACAGGCAAAGCTGACATAGAAACGAATCGCTTCTAAAGCATTAACACTCATTAAGCATAGGTAAAGCTGTTTTTTGAGCTTACGTAAAGTAACTTCAACAGTTTTACCTTTTATTTGATGCGTACCTTCACCAAACATATGGTAAAGGTTAGTTAAATTGATTAACTCATCATAATAAGATGAGATATCACGAGCACGTTTTAAAATCTCTTCATTTTCAACAATATCATCAAAAACAACCGACGGATCGTTGACGATATTACGAATAATATGGGTATAAGAGCGTGAATGAATGGTTTCAGAGAACGACCATGTTTCTACCCAAGTTTCTAATTCTGGAATCGAAATTAAAGGTAAAAATGCCACGTTAGGGCTTCTACCTTGGATCGAATCAAGCAGAGTTTGATATTTTAAATTACTAATAAAAATGTGTTTTTCGTGATCGGGAAGCGCATTGTAGTCAATACGATCACGAGAAACATCAACTTCTTCTGGACGCCAGAAGAAAGAGAGTTGCTTTTCAATTAGTTTTTCAAAAATAGGGTACTTTTGCTGATCATAACGCGCTACGTTAACAGGTTGCCCAAAAAACATGGGCTCCTGAAGCTGATCATTTCTAACTTGTGAAAAAGTGGTATAAGACATAGCTTCCTCAATTAAATTTTACACGCGCCGCCTTCACAATCTGAATCTGCCGTTTCAACGACTTCTTCCAGATCACCTTGTACATCTTCTGCACCATCACGGGTATTGTGATAATAGAGTGTTTTCACACCATATTTATAGGCGAGCAGCAAATCTTTTAGCAGCTGGTTCATAGGAACCTTACCACTAGGGAAACGAGTAGGATCGTAGTTAGTGTTGGCAGAAATCGCTTGGTCGACAAACTTTTGCATAATACCGACTAACTGCAAATAACCTTCGATACTTGGCATTTGCCACAGTAATTCATAAGCCCCTTTTAGGCGCTCATACTCTGGAACCACTTGACGTAAGATGCCATCTTTAGAAGCTTTAATACTGATATAACCACGAGGTGGCTCGATACCATTGGTTGCATTTGATATTTGTGATGATGTTTCTGATGGCATCAATGCAGAGAGCGTTGAGTTACGTAAACCGTATTGTTTGATCTCTTTGCGTAAGCTTTCCCAGTCATAATGCAGAGGTTCATTAGTCAGTACATCTAATGATTTTTTATAAGTATCAATAGGTAAGATACCTTCTGCATAGGTGGTTTCATTAAACCATGGGCATGCCCCTTGCTCTTTTGCTAATTCATTTGATGCTTTTAATAAATAGTATTGAATAGCTTCAAAGGCACGGTGTGTTAAGTTGTTTGCACTACCATCTGAGTAGCGAACACCGTGTTTAGCCAGATAATAAGCAAAGTTGATCACACCAATACCCAGTGTACGACGACCCATAGCACCTTGTTTAGCTGCTAAAATTGGATAATCTTGGTAATCTAACAAAGCATCTAACGCGCGAACGGCTAAACGTGCTAGCTCTTCTAAATCGTCTAGATTTTCAATCGCCCCAAGATTAAAGGCCGAAAGTGTACACAGGGCAATTTCACCATTTGGATCTTTAATATCATTTAATGGTTTGGTTGGTAGTGCTATTTCTAAACATAAGTTTGATTGACGGATAGGTGCAATCGCCGGATCAAACGGACTGTGTGTATTACAGTGGTCAACGTTTTGAATATAGATACGACCTGTAGAGGCACGCTCTTGCATCATGAGTGAGAATAATTCAACCGCTTTAACTTGTTTTTGGCGAATACTCTTATCTTTCTCATATTGTACATATAAACGTTCAAATTCGTCTTGATCAGCAAAGAATGCATCATAGAGACCCGGCACATCAGACGGGCTAAATAATGTAATATCCTGACCTTTGATTAAACGTTCATACATTAATTTGTTTAACTGCACACCATAATCGAGATGGCGTACACGGTTATCTTCAACACCACGGTTATTTTTTAATACCAGTAGGCTTTCAACTTCTAAATGCCATAAAGGATAAAATAGCGTTGCAGCACCACCACGTACCCCACCTTGTGAACAAGATTTTACCGCAGTTTGGAAGTGCTTATAGAATGGGATACAACCGGTGTGGAATGCTTCACCATTACGAATAGCACTACCTAATGCACGAATACGACCGGCATTAATCCCAATACCTGCACGTTGAGATACATATTTAACAATAGCACTTGAGGTCGCATTGATAGAATCAAGGCTATCATCACACTCAATCAGAACACAGGAGCTAAATTGACGTGTCGGAGTTCTTACACCCGCCATAATAGGTGTTGGGAGTGAAATTTTAAATGTGGATACCGCGTTATAAAAGCGCTCAATATAATCCATACGCGTCTCTTTTGGATAACGCGAAAATAGGCAAGCGGCAACTAACACATAGAGAAATTGTGCACTTTCGTAAATATCACCAGTAATACGGTTTTGAACAAAATATTTACCTTCTAGCTGTTTCACTGCTGCATAAGAGAAATTCATATCACGTTGATGAACAATAAACTTATCCATCTGTTCGAACTCTTCTTTGGTGTAATCTTCAAGAAGATGACGGTCATATTTACCGAGTTCAACTAAATGTTTAACGTGATCATACAATGCCGGTGGCTCAAATTGACCATAGGCTTTTTTACGTAAATTAAAGACAGCAAGACGAGCAGCAAGATACTGATAATCAGGTGTTTCACCAGATATTAAGTCTGCAGCAGCTTTAACCAGTGTTTCATGGATATCGGCAGTTTTGATACCATCATAAAACTGAATCTGAGAACGTAACTCAACTTGAGAAACAGAGACATTTTCTAGACCTTCAGCGGCCCAAGTAATAACACGGTGAATTTTGTCTAAGTCAATGCGTTCTTTATGACCATCACGTTTTGTGACGAGCAGGCTGTGATTCATGAGCGATGCACCTTTCTGGCTTTAATGACCTATAAATGGGCAACCTGAAATTTTATACCGCAAAAAAGCGCTCCCGATGACAAACATTGCCAAGGAGTCTTGTGGTGTGAAATTTAAGGAAACACAATATATAGGGGTTTGTTCAAATGGTGATAACAAGATAATGGTAATTGAGGGATTGATCAAGTGTACAAATCTGAATGTTTCTGTGGATAAATAGGGGATAATTTTTTTAACAACTGCCTGTACCCTGCATAAATACAGGCAGTCAGAAACTTAAAACGACGCTAAAAAGAGGCAAAGTCAATTTTTAAAAATGTGATCGTTTGATGTTTTATTAAACCAAATCAATCTCTCTATTTCACAAATCCGAATTATCGGTCGCTTGAGTGTGCACCATGTAATTAACATCAACATTTGGCGCTAATCGGAATTTGTCTGTAATAGGATTGTAATGTAACCCAATCATATTTTTGCTACGTAAATTGGTTTCATCGACCCAGCTTAATAATTCTGAAGGACGAATAAATTTATTCGCATCATGGGTGCCTTTAGGAACCATATTCAGAATATACTCCGCGCCTACCACCAGCATAAACCACGCTTTTTTATTACGGTTGATGGTAGAAAAGAATACATGTCCACCTGGTTTCACAAGTTTGGCACATGATCTTACAATGGAGGAAGGGTCTGGAACGTGTTCTAACATTTCCATACAAGTGACCACATCATAGCGTTGTGGATATTCTGCGGCATGGTTTTCAACCGTATCTTGTATATAGGTGACAGGGATACCGGTTTCCAGTGAGTGGAGACGTGCGACTTCTAATGGCTCTTTACCCATATCAAGTCCGGTTACTTCTGCACCAACACGGGCCATACTTTCAGATAAAATACCGCCACCACACCCAACATCGAGTACTTTTTTACCAAATAAGCCATCAGCACGTTCTTGGATATAATTAAGTCTTAGTGGATTGATGCGATGTAGGGGTTTAAATTCACCTTCAAGATCCCACCATCTTGATGCGACACTCTCAAATTTGTCGATTTCATGCTGATCTACGTTAGCATGCAAAGAGGTTGTTTTATCATTCATCAGAAAGTATTACTCCTATTTTCATATTACCGATGATTCTACCAATGTTAGAGAGCGAAATCGAAGCTAAATCGAAGAGAATCGCGAAAGAGTGATTAATTTCATTGTTTCAGTTTTCCTAAAATTGGCGATTTGTGGTATAGTTCTACACCTTTGAATCCGTAGTATGAGGGACAGTGGCTCCATGAGCGACATTGCCAGAGAAATCACACCAGTTAATATCGAAGAAGAGCTGAAAAGCTCATATTTGGATTATGCGATGTCCGTTATTGTAGGACGCGCATTACCCGATGTTCGAGACGGACTGAAGCCAGTACACCGCCGAGTGCTATTTGCGATGAATGTACTGGGAAACGATTGGAATAAACCTTATAAAAAATCAGCCCGTGTTGTTGGGGATGTAATCGGTAAATATCACCCGCACGGTGACAGTGCTGTCTATGAAACGATTGTTCGTTTAGCACAGCCTTTTTCTATGCGCTACATGTTGGTTGACGGTCAGGGTAACTTCGGGTCAGTTGATGGTGACTCCGCGGCGGCTATGCGTTATACCGAAGTTCGTATGGCGAAGATCGCCCATGAACTGCTGGCGGATTTGGAAAAAGAGACGGTCGACTTTGTTCCTAACTATGATGGAACAGAAAATATACCGGCTGTTATGCCAACCCGTATTCCAAACTTGTTAGTTAATGGCTCTTCAGGTATTGCCGTTGGGATGGCAACGAATATCCCTCCGCATAACCTCGGTGAAGTTATCGACGGTTGTCTTGCCTATGTTGATAATGAAGACATCACCATAGAAGAATTAATGGAATATATTACCGGGCCTGATTTTCCGACTGCTGCGATTATTAATGGTCGCAGAGGAATATTAGATGCTTATCGTACAGGGCGTGGAAAGATTTATATCCGTGCTCAGGCTGATATTGAAACTGATGAGAAAACGGGTCGCGAAACCATTATCGTGACAGAAATTCCTTATCAGGTGAATAAAGCCCGTTTAATTGAAAAAATTGCGGAGCTTGTAAAAGATAAACGTATTGAAGGTATCAGCGGATTACGTGACGAGTCTGATAAAGACGGTATGCGTATTGTTGTTGAGATCAAACGTGATGCAGTCGGTGAAGTAGTATTAAATCACCTCTTTTCACAAACTCAAATGCAAGTCTCTTTTGGTATTAATATGGTTGCGCTTCATCAAGGCCAACCAAAATTATTGAACCTAAAAGAAATTATCGCAGCCTTTATTCGCCATCGTCGTGAAGTGGTGACTCGTCGTACCATTTTTGAATTACGTAAAGCGCGTGATCGTGCTCATATCTTAGAAGCACTTGCGGTCGCTTTGGCCAATATCGATCCTGTGATTGAATTAATTCGTCAAGCACCAACCCCAGCAGAAGCGAAAGCAGCATTAATTGCCCAACCTTGGGATCTCGGTAGCGTGTCTGCGATGTTAGAGCGTGCTGGTGATAGCAATGTTGCTCGCCCTGAGTGGTTAGAGCCACAATTTGGTGTGCATGACGGTAAATACTATCTAACAGAACAACAAGCACAAGCCATTTTAGATCTGCGTTTGCAGAAACTAACCGGACTTGAGCATGAAAAACTGCTAGATGAATATCGTGAATTACTGCTACAAATTGCTGAATTATTGCATATTTTGAGAAGCCCCGAGCGTTTAATGGACGTTATTCGTGAAGAGCTAACAGCAATTAAAACACAATATAACGATCCTCGTCGTACTGAAATCACTGAAAATACCGCTGATATTAATATCGAAGATCTGATTAATGAAGAAAATGTGGTTGTGACACTATCTCACCAAGGTTACGTTAAATATCAGCCATTGACTGATTATGAAGCGCAACGTCGTGGAGGAAAAGGTAAGTCAGCCGCAAGGATCAAAGAAGAAGACTTTATCGATCGCCTACTGGTGGCTAATACACACGATACTATTTTGTGTTTCTCAAGTCGTGGTCGCCTGTACTGGATGAAAGTTTATCAGTTACCAGAAGCGAGCCGCGGTGCTCGTGGTCGCCCAATTATCAATTTATTACCTCTAGAACAAGATGAGCGGATCACCGCTATTCTTCCAGTAAGAGAGTATGAAGAAGGTAAATTTGTCTTTATGGCAACGGCGAGCGGTACGGTTAAAAAGACACCATTACAAGACTTCAGTCGTCCTCGTAGTGCTGGTATTATCGCGGTTAATTTAAATGATGGCGATGAGCTTATCGGTGTTGATTTAACCGACGGTAGTAATGAAGCCATGCTGTTCTCAGCAGATGGTAAAGTGGTTCGTTTCGCAGAAGAGTGTGTTCGCCCAATGGGTCGTACTGCGACAGGTGTTCGTGGTATGAAACTGGTTGATGATGATAAAGTGGTTTCACTGATCATTCCTCGTGGCGAAGGTGATATCTTAACAGTGACTGAAAACGGTTATGGTAAACGTACCGTTCAAAGTGAATACCCAACCAAAAATCGTGCAACACAAGGCGTTATCTCGATTAAAGTGAGTGAGCGTAATGGTAAAGTGGTAGGTGCTATTCAAGTTGAAGAAACTGACCAGATTATGATGATCACCAATGCCGGAACGTTAGTGCGTACCCGAGTATCGGAAGTCAGCATTGTGGGACGTAATACACAAGGTGTTACCTTGATCCGTACTACAGAAGACGAGCTAGTCGTTGGCTTACAACGTGTTGAAGATGAAGATGATGCATTAGATGATGATGAAGTTGATGAAATGATCAGCGACAATATCTCTGATGTTCCAGAGTCTGAACCAACAGATGATGCGGATAGTGAAGAAGAATAATAGCTATTTTTCAGTAACTTAAAGCAAAAAAAGCAGGCGGAATGCCTGCTTTTTTATATTATAAGCATTTATTAGTCAAAAAATTTTATCAGTCATCAGAAAAAATTATCCTGATGATAAAGATCATCTCATTCAGACCTAGAGTAACTTCTGTTAGAATGAGAAAGTTGATTATCTGTATTACCGATTAGGGTGGTTATTTGCGATATCTTTCGTCATTTAAAACGTCATTAAAAATTTCCCGCTACCTTTTTCGTGCACTGGGTATCATGTTGTGGGCAATGGGCGCATTATTAACCATGTTTTATCTCATCAACATCTTTAATGATACTAAATCAGATATCCGACAAGAATATAGTAATAACTATACCGATTTATTGGGCTTCTTTCGCCAAACCTCGAGTACTATCCGCGATTTGCAATATTTAGCAGAGCGGCATCAAGAGCAACTCAATTTAAACCCTAAGATGAATAATTCTTTTTTTTATGAAGGGCCTTTTTCACTTCATAAATTAAGTGAAAGTGCCGATTGTGAATTATTCAAAGGGCAAACAAACAATTATTTTCGATCATTTAATAGTATTCTGTATTACTGGAAAGATAATACCCCTGCTTTACAAGGTATCAACCAAGTATTTATGGTTGGCTCTCATAGTATGTGTATGATTAATTTCCCATTGCGTGCATCACCTATTGATACTGAACTGTTGAAAAAAATGGTTTACGAAAATACACGTAATTACATTAATCAACGAGCTCAAGGGAAAGAGAGTAATCAATACTGGATAGTACCTGATGCCAAGGGGGATAGCGGTATCCTCTATGTCATGTCGCCAGTTTATGCGTCAGGGAAATTTATTGCACTCATTGGTATTGAAAGGGCGATCCGATTGGAGTATTTTTCACCTACGAAAGATCGCGTTATCTCTATTCATCTTTTAAACAATAAAAATAATCCAGTCTTAAGTTATCCTGAAGAGAATAATTATCGCAGTGTAAGGGATGTACCGGATGTTAGTGCTCCTTACTTTGGTTTTGATGATGATTTTAGTGATTTAGTTGCAAAACGTAAGCTACTTCCTTCTTCTTTTAGTGTGGTCTATTCACTACCATTAAAACAAATTTTAAATGAATTTAAGTTTACTATTTTTAATGCCATTATTTTAAATATCATTTCGGCGATTGTTATCTTTATTTTCGTTTGGATTTTTGAGCGAAAAATATTTTCACCTGCAGAAAATAATGCTTCACGCTTAGAGGAGCATGAGCAGTTTAATCATAAAATAGTCGCGTCAGCCCCAGTAGGAATAAGTATCTTAAGAATACGCGATGGCATGATTATTTTAAGTAATGAGCTCGCCCATAATTATTTTCGCTTATTAAGCCATAGTGATAAACAAAATATTCTCTCTATTATTGCTGAAAAAAGTAGCAATATAGTGGATGTGGTCACTAATAATCATAATCATTTGCAAATTAGTTTTGTGAATTCACGTTATCAAAATGAAGATGTGGCGATTTGCGTATTAGTAGATATCAGCGCTCGTGTTAAAATGGAACGCTCTCTACAAAATATGGCAACGGCCGCAGAACAAGCAAACCAAGCTAAATCAATGTTCTTAGCGACAGTCAGCCATGAGCTGCGTACACCACTGTATGGCATTATTGGTAACTTAGAATTATTACAATCATTGACGCAAAATGAAGAGACTGCCAGATTATTAAAAACAATGGATAACTCTTCATCGCTGCTACTCAAAATTATCAGCGATATCCTCGATTTCTCGAAGATAGAATCGAAACAATTAAAAATTGACGTTAAGCCATTCAATTGTCGCCAAGTTGTCTCTTTTGTTATCTCTAACTATTTGCCGTTAATTGCTAAAAAAGATTTAGCTATTTACTGCTTTATTGAGCCGGATGTACCTAAAATCGTTAATAACGATCCGGTTCGTGTCCAACAAGTTATCTCTAATCTACTAAATAATAGTATTAAATTTACTACGACAGGATGTATTACTTTGCACTTGTATCGAGATGAATATTATCTCTATTTCGATATTCATGATACCGGCAGAGGGATAAATGAAAAAATGCTTCATCAGCTTTTTGAACCCTTCTTTCAGGTCTCGCAAAATACAGAAAGTGCTTCAGAAGGTACAGGATTAGGATTAGCGATTTGTGAAAAACTGATTAACTTGATGGATGGTGATATCAGTGTTGTTTCTCAAGAAAATGTAGGTAGTCGTTTTACTGTGCGGATCCCTTTATATGGCGCACTAAATTCGAGTGATGGACAAACCAAATATAATCTCTATAAAGAGAGTACTATTCGCTGCTTTATCAGTATTAAAAATCTCTATCTAGAAAGCTTTGTTGAACGATATCTAAGTTATGTAGGCTTACATTGTCAATTATTCACGGAAGTGACTCAGGTATCTGAGAATGATTTTATTATCACCGATCATGATGAATGTTTAGATAACTCTTGCCAATTTATCCGTATTTATGAACACTATTTTGAGCCTGCAAAGAAAATCTCTGAGAATAATTGGTTATGTAGTACATATAAATTAAATGAATTAATTAAGATTATCCTACAATTACCACAAACAAAATTAGAGTCTGATGACTCAGAGAATAATGCGTTAATGACGGATCACGATCTACAATTATTGACAGTACTCATTGTTGATGATCACCCTATCAATCGTTTATTGTTGACCGATCAACTGAAAAAAATTGGTTTTAATACCGCAACGGCAGAAGATGGTTGTGATGCTTTAGCCTTTATGCAAGAAAATCATGTCGATATTATTTTAACCGATGTCAATATGCCAAATATGAATGGCTATCAATTAGCGACAACAGTGCGTGAATTGAATCGCACTATTCCTATTATTGGCGTTACAGCAAATGCGATTGCCGAAGAAAAACAACGTTGTATTGATGCGGGAATGAATGATTGTGTCTCCAAGCCAGTCTCTCTTACTGTATTAAAAGACGTATTACTCACCTATGTGGCATAATCCAACGATTAATCTCGGAAAAGCGAGGTTTTTTCATGGTAGATCTGATTGAAAAATTTCGATATTACAGTGATAAATATTGTTGCTAGGTTGCCGGCTTAGGATGATAGGGGAAGAGAGGAAAACATTTTTTTGTTGCCAACGATGTGATGGCGAATAAAAAGTAATAAAAAAGCAGAGAAGCTCCCACAATGGGTATGAGCTTCCTGATTTTATCTATACAGCATAGAGAAGAAAAGTTAACGGGTTAGCTTTCTCCGTTAATTTCCTTATCAATAGTGACTGATGATAGGTAGTTAAGCAGAGCGATATCATTGTCGACACCGAGCTTCATCATGGCTGATTTTTTCTGACTACTGATAGTCTTGATACTACGATTGAGTTTTTTAGCAATCTCAGTGACAAGGAAACCTTCGGCAAATAAGCGCAACACTTCACTCTCTTTGGGGGATAGGCGTTTATCACCATAACCATTGGCATTCACTTTTTCTAACAGTTTAGCCACGCTTTCAGGCATAAATTTCTTGCCTTTTTGCAATGCTGCAAGTGCTTTAGGTAGATCAGCAGGTGCACCTTGTTTTAATACAATACCTTCGATTTCAAGGTCAAGAACAGCACTTAAGATAGCTGGGTTATTGTTCATAGTGAGTACAATAATAGACAAATTAGGATAATGTCTTTTGATGTACTTTATCAACGTAATACCATCACCATATTTATCACCAGGCATAGATAGGTCGGTGATAAGAGCATCTGCATTTAATTTAGATAAGTTATTGATAAGTGAAGTGGAATCTTCAAATTCACCAACAACATTAACCCATTCAATTTGTTCTAAAGATTTACGAATGCCGAATAAAACAATTGGATGATCATCGGCAATAATAATATTAAGGTTATTCATGTTTAATTGTTACCTTGCTACAGCAACTGTCGGATCCATTTATCCAGTTGATTGATACGTTCTTTTATCTCTAATTCATTATGATTTTTTATGTCATCTTCTAAATATTCGCAGTTCTCTCTGAGATATTCTAAATCTAACATAGCAAAAACCCCTTTCAGACGATGAGCTGTCTGAGCTAGAGAATGAAAGTCTTTATTAGTTGCTTCTAAGTGTAGTTTTTCAACATCAATGGGAACAGTATTGATAAATAGTTCCTTATAATCACTATCATTCAACTTCTTCCTATAATTATTAAGAATTACTTCGTGATGATCAAGGTTATTATTCTCATTGCGAATACTCGTTTGAGTTGTTTCAAGAGAAAGTTGTTCATTTTCTTCAATCAAATAAGTAATAGCCTCAATTAATGGATCACCGAAGTTATAGTTACACTTTATTAAATTTCTTGCTATTTTTTCAAATCCGGTAATAGAGCTAACTAATAATACTGTTGCTGATTCAGGATTATTATCCGGAGTGTCTCTAAGTATGATATCGTATTCTGAGTAAAGATTCTCTTTATTTTTATCAAAGTATGTAGCGCCATATTTATCAAGCTGTTGGCAGATTATTTTTTCTATTTCAGGGTTTTTTATGGCGAGTTTTGCAGTTATACCCTCTAATAATATGTCAAAAGAGCGCTCTTCTGTATCTATATGCTGGTATGGAAGTACGATACGGAAATGAGAGCCAATACTTTCTTGGCTTGTAATGGTCAAAGTGCCTTGTATTTTGTTACACAACAAATGACATAAATAAAAAATAATACCCGAGTTGGAATAATATTTATCACCCATAGCTTGACCTAAAAATGGATATTTAATATTAGCCAGATCTTGCGCTGTTAACCCACTGCCACTATCAATAATATCAATTACTATTTCTTCTTTATCATTATTTTTTTCTAAATTTAGATTGACGGTTATTTTTCCATAATTAGTCGTACTAATGGCATAATTAATCAATGATAAAATAATCTTACTTAATGCTGGGCCATCATTAAATAAAAGTAAACTAGGTTTAATATTATTATGGAAATAAAGTGTTAATCCCTTTCTTATCATAAATGGTGATGCGGTTATTAGAATAGATTCAACTAGCGTTGAAAGTTCAAATTCATCTTGATGTATTTTCCATTCTTGATTTTCTAACTTATTAATTAGCGTAATGTTTTCTATCCACTCAGAAATATAATTCGTTTTTTCTAATAGCAGACTCAGTAATTGTTGGTGAGTATCGTTAGGAAGTAGATCTTTAAATTGATATACCATCTCATTAATATCTTTAATTGGTCGTATGAGTTCTAACGACATATTGGATAAGATCTTGCGGCGTGCAATCGTATTTTTTTCATATTCTTGTTGTGCTAGCTGCAATTTCTTATTGATTAATGCTTCGTTGTCTTTATTCAGAAAAATGAATAGAGCAGTATTATCGATATTGCTGTTGCTACTCGTGCGGATCTCATAAATTTCGTTATCAATGGCCGTTTGGATTAAACCATTATGTTCAATCGCCATCTGGCGGATCTTAGATAAATCGATATGAGGTAATAGTTTCTCTGCGTGGCTATTACTAATAATTTTGTGGTTTGATGAAAAATTATACACCAATAGACCAATAGGAAGATTAGAAATGATATCGTTAGTCATCTCTTCTTTGATGCGAAGATTACGCGTCATCGAAATATAAGGGAATACATATTTATTACGAATATAGATATGGCCAAACACTGAAATCGAGATAAAAATGAGTAGGCTGATAAGTAACCAGATATTTTTATACACAATCTCATTGAAAATCGATTTTAGTGGATACTCATAAGATAAAGAGTAGGGTATTCCTGCAATGGGCTGTGAGAAGATGAGTGAAGTCCCATCCGTTGATACCTCAATATTGTTTTTATCATAAACACTCTGCTGTCCTGTGGGTAATAATCTTAAATATTGAGGTGATAGCTCAGCAGGTAGAAAATTATTTATGGGTAAATCAAAGGCAATAACACTGGTCAGTTGCCCTGGCACATTAAACATGGTGCGGTAGGTATAGTAATAAATATTTTCTGTCGGCATTTTCCTAATGGGAGAAAGGCTCTCTTTTTCATCTAATGCCGTTGATTGCATTAATAGCTCAGAACGTTTGTTTTCAGCCGTTAGTGTTAAATAGCTTTCTTTATAGCGCAATTCTGGTTTTAGTATTGAGTGGGTAGTAATAAGGATAAGATCATTGCCTTTACCATTAAGATAATAGAGAGAGCTATAGTTATTACGTACCCCCCAAATAATTTCTAACGCGTTTGCAAAATAACCGGCTAACTGAAAGGTTTGTTCATTCGATTTACCAAAAACAATTGCGTCAACGGTCTGATCGCGTCCTTCAAGCCAATAAACATCAGAGCGTAGTTTGACCGGATTGATTTTTAAAGGCAGAAAGAGGGTTGGATCATTAATTTTGTTTGATAACTGGAATAGTTGGTTAGCGTGATAGCGGTAATCTTCAACTTGAGATGCAAACTTATTAGTCGTGTTGTTAATGGCATTTTTTTTACTTTCTAGCCAAGTATCAAAATAGCTATAAGCATATAGAAAAAGGGATATGGCCATAAACAGAAGAAACAGAGCATATAAGCGAGTTAATGTATTTGGCTTTAATTGGGTCAGTGTACGCATTCAGTTTGCGAGCCTTTAAGAAATTAAGTCAATAAAAAAGAAAAAATTGGCTAAACAACCATCAGTATTAAGTCATTATATTAACAGGTTATTACTTTAAAAGGGATATTCGGGTGAAGTTTGAGCAAATAAACAAAAAAAGTCATTTTTTTTACGCTGAATGCTAGACAGCAAGCTCAGAGATAGGCATAATTTCGCGCTATGGAAGGATGGCCGAGTGGCTGAAGGCAGCGGTCTTGAAAACCGCCGATGGGAAACCATCCTAGAGTTCGAATCTCTATCCTTCCGCCAGAATTCGCCGGCTTAGCTCAGTTGGTAGAGCAACTGACTTGTAATCAGTAGGTCACCAGTTCGACTCCGGTAGCCGGCACCATATAAGAGCCCGTTATCTCGTAAGAGATAGCGGGTTTTTTCTTACCTTTTTCTCGCCTTTATTCATCGCTTTTATCTGTAAAGCACCATCATCACAAAGCAAAAACTCACAAAATTTAACCACTAAATTAATAAGTTATCGTTTTTTAGGCAAAATTCGACTGAAGTTTAAGCAAACAAACAAAAAAAACATTTTTTTTATCATCAGGACTAGACAGCAAGCTCAGAGATAGGCATAATTGCGCGCCATGGAAGGATGGCCGAGTGGCTGAAGGCAGCGGTCTTGAAAACCGCCGATGGGAAACCATCCTAGAGTTCGAATCTCTATCCTTCCGCCAGAATTCGCCGGCTTAGCTCAGTTGGTAGAGCAACTGACTTGTAATCAGTAGGTCACCAGTTCGACTCCGGTAGCCGGCACCATATAAGAACCCGTTATCTCGTAAGAGGTAACGGGTTTTTTCTTGTATTCACTTGTTGGGATAATGATGATCTTAGGATAATTTTTCTTGATTGACTTATAGATAAAACTGCTATACAACTAAATAAGTTAATAAGGAAAGATTGTGAATACAAGACCTCGCTCATTAAGATCAATTCAAAATTGGTGGCGCTTTATTTAAGCGGCACCTAGTCCTATTTATCTTTTATTTATATAAATAACACTATTGCCGCCAGAGCGCGGTGATGTTGTTTATGGCATTTCTCTGGCGGTATTTATCCCAACTAAGGAAATGCAATGAACAAACACCTCACTGAAAATAAATCGATAGTTTTAACAGGGGATCGGATCACTGGACCTTTACATCTTGGTCATTATATTGGTTCTCTTCAGCAACGTGTCGAATTTCAGAATAAAGCGACACAATATATCTTAATGGCTGATATGCAAGGGTTAACCGATAATGGCTCAACACCTGAAAAGGTCAGTAAATTTCTTTTTGATGTGGTGGCTGATTATTTAGCTGTTGGTATTGATCCGAAACTTTCCACATTATGCTTACAATCCGCACTACCGGCTTTATCAGAACTGACTATGCTGTATTTAAATATTGTCACAGTATCTCGCTTAGAGCGTAATCCAACAGTAAAACATGAGATTTTGCAAAAAAATCTTTCTCGTTCATTGCCGGCGGGATTTTTAACCTATCCTGTCAGTCAAGCGGCGGATATTACTGCATTTAGTGCAGATATTGTGCCCGCAGGAGAAGATCAATTGCCTATGATTGAGCAAACCAATGAAATCGTCACCAAAATAAATAGCTTAATAGGACAACCAGTATTGACAAGCTGTAAGGTCGTGGTAGGGCAAGTCGGTCGTTTACCTGGTACAGATGGTAGTGGGAAAATGTCTAAATCCTTAGGTAATACGATTAATTTATCATCCACAGCCGATGAAATTAAAAAAGCGGTTTATTCGATGTATACCGATCCGCAACATATTGATGTTGCATCACCAGGTCATATTGAAGGTAATGTGGTGTTCACCTATTTAGATGCTTTTTGCCAAGACAAAGCCATGGTGACAGCAATGAAGGCTCATTACCAAAGAGGAGGACTTGGTGATATGAAATGCAAAGCTATGCTTAATGATATCTTACAAGAGCTTCTGCAACCGATACGTGAAAAAAGAGCGCAACTTATTAATGATAAAGCTTATTTATTACAAGTGATCAAAGAAGGGAGCGATAAAGCGAAAGAAGTGACTCAACAAAAGCTTGATGAAGTAAAACGTGGTCTAGGATTATTGATCTTGTGAGCTATTGTATTTAAAAAAGCTAACATTAGGCTTAACGGTGAATGGCAGTAAGCCTAGTGTTAGCACTATTCACTTTTTCATTCACTTTTCCTAAAGCGATCACCAGCCCATCACCGACCAATTAAAAACACGCCCTAAGATTTTTACTTCTTCTAAGGTTGATTCTTCATCAGGATAATCAATCGTATTATAGCTACGAATAATGATTTTATTATTGGGTAAGCGGTGCAAGATTTTAACTCTTAACAAGTCACCTTGCTGAATAGCGTAAATACCACCATCAATAATCTTAGTATGCCCTGTACTGATGGTTACAATAGAGCTGTCAGGAATAACCGGTGACATACTGTCGCCATGCACTTTAAAAGCAACAGCATCACTTGGCTGTACACCATATTGATTAAATGTAGAACGAGAGAATCTCAATAATTCCACCTTTTGATTATCAGTGGTACAACTGCCAAAACCTGCGGCCAATTCAATTGTTGAATAAAATGGGATCTCCACTTCATCTCGCTCTATAGGAGTACTATTATCCCAATCATTAACAGGCATTATTTCATTAACTGAAATGCCATCATTTTTCTTGGCGCCTCTACCATATTCTAACCATTCAGCTCGAACATCTAGCCACTGACTTAAGGCTAAAATATTTGTTGAGTCAGGAACGGATTCACCATTTAACCATTTCCAGACAGCAGGCGCACTGACTTTTATTCCTTGTTTAGCCAATGCCTCTGTAATTCTTTTACCTAACCCTCTACCCGCAATCCCGGAGTCTAAGCAGGCTTCTTGTAGTCTTTTTGTGAATGCTAACTTATAGTCATTTTTAACCACTAGTTAATTTCCTTTTCTATCTTGACGTGACTTTAGTTACATACTAGCATTAACTAACAGTTAATAAAAGTATGTTAAACATATTTTGTTAACTAAATTAACCATGACGGATAGGTTGAGTATAAAATAGCATTGAGTGCATCAATACGCTAATGGTGATTTAAGCAGGCATGTAAGTGCCCCTAACTTGTTGTGGGATATGGATAAGCAAATAAGTCGTGACAGTAAATCAAAGGGAATATTGTATGAGATTAGCTGACTTACCTAAGTATTTTTCTCCAAAAAGTGTTGTATTAAGTGATGTTAGAACGCCTAAAGCTGTTGATTCATTATCCATTACTGATGTAATGGCTTCAATAAGCTTAGCGACACGTAAAGGGCGAATGGGAATAGAGCTATTTTTAGCGAAACACCACATTAACCGTCCCGAAGAAGCGATAGAAAGCCTGTATCAATGTGCATTAACTCAAGTTAACCAATATAAGATGATTGATAAGTTAGCTGAACATGATAAAGCTAAAGTTTTACATATTATCGCTGAATATGCTTTTCAGGATTATGCCAGAAGTGCAGCCAGCAAGAGAGCATGTCCTGATTGTGATGATGGCTTTATCGAAGTTGAAGTTTTTACCGCCAAATGCCATGGTCGAAAAACAACCCTGCAGGTTACTCAAAATGCCAAACCTCATCTAAAAACAACCTCATCAAATAAAGCTTCTTTTCGAGAGGTAAGGGAAGTAACACGCGTTATTTGCCCTACATGCAAAGGTAAAGCGGAAATTCGTTTAGCATGCCGTTGCCATGGACGAGGAAAAATTATTGATAAAAAACAGACTGAATTACAAGGAGTTGCCGTATTTAAACCTTGTCGCCAATGTGCTGGACGCGGTTATCCTCGCCTTAAGTTCAGCGAAGTCTTACAACAATTGCAACATGTGGTGAGTATTTCAAAAACGGCTGCTTATAGTCATTATAAACCGCTATTCGATTTTTTAGTGGCGGAATGCTTTAAAGAAGAGTCTTTATCAGATAAATTTCTACAAGAAGTTACTGTAAAATAATAATTTTCTATTTTTATTTATTTTCATGAAAAAATATTGTTGACTTAAAGGAAAAATAAGCATACTATAACTCCATAGTGAGAGATTTGTATCTAACAAGCTCTCAGCAAAATCTAAGAAGCCTCACTTTTGAAGTGGGGCTTTTTTGTTTTCAATATTTATCACTATCACACTGACCACTATATAAGCTTGGCGAGTTAATCGATCTCACTGCCAATAGGTTTATGTTATGGCATTTTTTATACTACGCTTTTATCTACATTTATTAGATAAATAAAACCGTCAATATATTCATATTAGCCTTGTGCTTAAAATTAGATATGAAGAATGAATATATTATTAATGACATTTCCTCTGATTGGAGGTAAGCCATAAGAAATAATGAAAGAAAATCCAGATCTATGGGAACAAATATGCATTGTTCTTTATTCAATGAAAGAGCAAGGTATATCAGCCTTACTCGCTGGGGGAATGGCTATTCTTCGAAGTTTATATAACGCAGGAGGATGGAAAAAAACTTTTTTAGATGGACTGATGTGTGCAATGTTTGCTTGGTTTATCAAAGATATTCTCCTTTTATTTAGTATTAATCATCAATTTGCTTACTTAGCCAGTGTCTTTATTGGTTATGTAGGCATTGAACCTGTAAGCAAACTTCTTATAAGGAAAAATAGGAGTTAAAAATGGCTAAAATAGCGCGGGGTGAACGTAATAATAACCCAGGTAATATACGCCATGGTGCAAAATGGCAAGGATTAGCAAGCACGCAAACAGATAAAGATTTTTGTCAATTTATTTCACCAGAATATGGCATCAGAGCGATTTATAAATTAATTCAAACCTATCAAAAAAAATATGGTTTAAATACAATTGAAACTATTATTTATCGCTATGCACCACCTAATGAGAATAATACATTAGGTTATATTGAGCGCGTATCAAAAGAAATAGGGGTTGAAAATAATAAACCTATTGATACCCAAATAAAAAATGTTTGTATATCTTTATCTATAGCCATTATTAATATTGAACTGGGTTATCAACCCTATGCAAAAAAAGTATTTGAAGATGCTTGGTTGTTATTATGAACCATCTTACAAAAATCATAATAATCATTATGTTATGTTTAATTGCTGGACTTTTTTGGGTTATTGATAGAAATAAAATATTAAAACAAAAATATGTGAAAATTAATGAAACACTGACGCAACAGATTGTAGAAAACAAAAACTATCAATTAAGAATAAAGCAATTATATCAAATGGATACTCAACGTTTACAGGAGTTAGCCAATGCTAAGAGCGAAATTAACCGGTTGCGTAGTTATGCTGAGCGTGATCCTGAGCGGGTGTACATCAGAGCCAGTTGTGCAAAAAACGACGCCAATTCCACCCCCCGCGTGGATGATGCAATCCGCGCCAGACCTACTGACGCCGCTATCCGAAATTATTGGATACTCAGAGAAAGAATTGCTCAGTCAGAGTCCATCATCTTAGGTCTACAAGATTATATTCGCCAAGAGTGTATTAATTAAAGTGATTAAAAAGGAGTGTAAAATAAAGGAGATGAAATGAATGATAATGATATTAATAAAGCTATTCGAGAGCAATTAACAAAACAATTAATAAAAACAGATATCAATGCTGACGTTATTACAGGATATCAACCGGAAGAAATCACTGATAATAATATTATTATGTTTTTTCCTATTAAGGAGGTGAGCCAAGGTTGGCAGAAAAGAAGTTATGATGTTCAAGGTAATAATGCCAATCACACTGAACAACAACTTGTTGAGTTAACTTATCAAGTTCAGAGCTTTACTAACAAACAATCTGATTTTACTGCAGGTGATTTAATTAGAACAACGCGAATGATCATCCATTCGCTGCCTTTTATTGAATCAATGAGAAAAAAAGGAATAGGAATACAACGTGCGACAGAAATTAGGCGTGCGCCAATAATTAATGAAGGAAATAGCTATGAACATAATCCTTCATTTGATTTTAATGTCACTTTTCCCAGCTCGTTATCTCTAAACACTGCAGCTACACATTTACTTATATCTAATCTATCTCGTATTTAAGGATAAATATGTCTATTAAACAAACACGCTATGTTGATATTGCGAGTGCGGTGATTGGTGCCTCTACTGCACCAATGCGTAAACTGACCGCACGTATTTTTTCAACAAACCCTAAAATTCCAGCAGGGAAAGTACTCGAATTTACTTCTGGTCAAGTTGATGCGTTTCTGGGAGCTGATTCTCCAGAAGCGCAATTTGCCCGCCAATATTTTAGTTATGTGAGTCCGGCTCCCGTCAGCAAGCCTAAAGAGCTACAAATTGCCTCTTATGAGCCAATGGGACGAGCGCCAACACTCTTTGGTGGGCCGGTTGCCACACTGGATAAATTAAAGCTGATTGAAGAGGGTGAGTTAACGCTGGTGATTGGCGATGTGACCAAAAAAATCAGTAAGCTCTCTCTTCAAGACGTGACGTCCTATAGTGATATTGCCTCTTTAATTCAAGCAAAACTCAATGCTGAAAGTGAGCCACAATTTGTCAGTTGTTATGTGACTTTTAATGCTATGGATAGTGCTTTCTTAATCAGTGGCGGTGTGCAAGAAAAAGCGCAGATTAGCGTCAACAACTCACCTCTTGCTGGTGCCTTAGGGTTAAGTCAGGGACAAACTTCTGAGGGTAATGCATCACAGACTGCCCTTGAAGCCTTTATGGCTGCAGAAGCTATTTCTGACTCATTTGGTAGTGCAACATTTTTAACCGAACTATCTATTGAGCAAAGTGTGGAACTGGCTGAATACGTAGCAGGTGAAAATGTCAAATACCAACTTTATTTATCGGTGCCAGATCAACAAGCTGAAATGTACAGCAAGGCATTAATGAATACAGCATCGACAGGGTTGAATTTAAAAACCGAGGAAAACTTTTTTGTGCAAGCGTTGCCTATGGCGATTATGGCAGCAACAGATTTTGAGCGTACTAATGCCACCACAAATTACATGTATCGACAATTTGGTATTACATTCCCATCGCAAGTTACCACAGATATGGTGGCCGATCGCTTAGATAAATTGCGCGTGAACTATTATGGTGAAACGGCGGTATCTGGCTCTGAGATCAGCTTCTATCAACGTGGCTTTTTATGTGGTAATGGTGCTAATCCAGTAGATATGAGCGTACATGCCAATGAGCAATGGCTAAAAGCGTATATTGCACAGCAGTGGCTTAGTTTACTACTGTCAACGCGCGGTATTCCTGCGAATAAAGATGGTGAAGCAAGAGCGATGATGATCATTGCTGGGGCAGTAACAAAGGCATTAAATAACGGCACTATTCAAACGGGTAAAGCATTAACAGAAGTACAAAAAATCGCAATTACAGATGCGGCAGGTGATGATTTAGCGTGGCACGATGTACAAAACAAAGGTTATTGGTACAACGCTGAAATCGTTGAACAAACAGGGCCAGGGAATTTACCGGAATACACCATGAAATATGTATTGATTTACGGTAAAGGCGATTGGGTTCGTAAAGTTGAAGGCTCACATAATTTAGTTTAAGGAACAAACAATGAACGATATTTCAGCAACAGGCTTAAGCCTTATTATTCAAGCAAGTAAAACATTTCCAGCGGGTATCCCGATCACCACCTTTTCTGATGAAGGTGATCCTTTAGATTTACCGACAGTTAATATTACACAAACAGCGGTAGATATTAATGGTAATTTGGTCAGTTGGTCTTCACCAACACCTCAAACGGTCACCATTAATGTGTTAGCGGGAAGTGAAGAAGACGAAAATCTAGCTATTTTGTTTGATGCTAATACTGCAAGACGGGGACGACGTCCTGCCAGTGATGTGATTACTTTAGTCGCTTCTTATGGCGATGGCTCTATTACCACGGCACGTAATGGACGTATTACTGACGGTTGCCGAGGTAATTCAGTCGCAGGGGCAGGACGCCTTAAATCTAAGCAGTACACTTTTATTTTCCAAGATTTTGACCGTGTTAGAGCGCGTTAATTATTAATCTTACTTTTTATCATGGCGACTTCGGTCGCCTTTTTTTATGGAGTTTTTATATGTTGATTAAGCCAAAAGAGATCACGGTGATTGATAGTGATCGTCAACAGCATACCTTTATTATTAGCCGGTTACCCGCCACAATTGGACGAGAGATCTTGGCTAAATACCCATTATCAAATGCCCCTAAAATCGGTGATTATGAAGTCAGTAAAGAGGCCATGTTAAAGATGATGGCGTATGTTGCTGTAGAAAAAGAAGGCCAAGAAATTTATTTAAAAACCAGTACATTAATTGATAATCACGTCCCTGATGGGGAAGCGTTAATTCGTCTTGAATTAGAAATGTTAAAGTACAACACCAGTTTTTTCGGCAACGGCGGGAGCCAAAATTTCCTTCAATACCTATTAGGCAAGCTCAGCGGTTCTCTCCCGTCGATTATAAAAACGCTGATGGCTTCTTTGCCGTCATCATCTCAGCCGGCTTCGCCTCTTTCACAGAACTCAAAACAACCATAGATTTAGAGGAAGCTTTTGATCTGTGGGAAATTGCGATTACCAATCGTTATAACGAGGCGCTAGCGGCGTCCAAGGAGAGATAATGTCGCTATTACCCGTATTTAGTCAGGTACTGACGTTAGACGCGGAGGTATCTGATAACGCATTAAATAATATCAGGAAATCGACCAACGAAATTCTTGAGGAAATGAAGAAAATAGAGCAGGGCGCATCAGCAGGTATTAATCGCTTTTTTGCCTTTGTTCAAGAAATAACCACCAGTTTTAACGAATTATCACTGGAGCCTGAAATAAACCTTTCGGTGGACAACCAAGAAATTATTCAAGCCTCTGAAACTGTTGAAAATTCGATACAAAAAATCGTTAAAACGGCACTTAGTAGTACTCAAGAATTTGATACTTTTTTACAAAATATCTTAACGGGGCTGACGAGTTTATCGCTTGATGAGCCCATAAATATTGAAATAAATAGTGGTGAAACACAAGAGAAGATCCATTCAATTACGTCAAGCATTGACGCTCTAAAAGATGCGATGTCAGTATTAAATTACACGAGAAATTTGCTTAGCAATGATGTGGATAGTGATGCAAATCATCTTGCGAATTTAAATGCTGAATATCAGGCAATGGAAGATCAGCTTGCTTCATTAAATAATGAATTAACTTTATTAACTGAGGCAGAAAAGAAAAATAAAGAAAATAAATTAGTTATTGATGAGGTGATTAAAAATCTAGGTGCCGATTACGATCAATTTATCAGCACCATGCAAACCCAAGGTATTAAAGCGGCAATAGAAGAAGCTCAAGCTCAACGTCGATTAAGCAGTAGTGTTGATGAAACCGGGAAAAGTTATCAGCAAACCGTCGATAAAATGAAAGATTTTATCCTAAACGCCATAGGTGCAACGGATATTATGGGGACGTTACAAAAGGTATTTTCTGCGTCACTTGAACGTTCTCAAGAAATCGAATCATTAGATAAACTCAGTAAAAAAATGGGTGTTGCGGCGATTGATATTGACGCTTTTTCAGGTGCGATGGCTGCAATTGGTGGCACGAAAGAAGCTGCTCAAGCGGATTTAGCCGCTATGGCAACTGCGTTTGATGATACGCAAGATCCCATAGAGCAGCTTTTACAGGTCGCTGATAACGTTAAAAATATGAGTTTTGATGATGCCCAAAAAGAGCTGGAAAAATTAGGTGTTGTTGATGATAAAACCATCGAATTAATGATGAAAGGTCGTCAAGAGCTAGAGCGTACGATGGGGGTACAAAAACAATTCTCAGGTATTAACGACGACAGTATTGAAAGTGCGATCCAACTCAATGCTACAATACATAAATTTAGTCAATTAGCGGCACAATTCAAAAATAACTTTTTAGATATGATTATTCCTACGCTGGCAAAAGGCATGGAATGGTTTGATAAATTAGTCGATTTTTGTGTGAAAAATAAAGATATTGTGATTAGCTTTTTCTCCGCCATCGGCGCCGCTGTTGCTATTTATTATTTACCCGTCATGATCTCTGCTGCCGCATCGACACTTGCCATGGCATTACCTATTATTGCTATTGCAACGGTGATTGGTTTATTAGGTGTCGCCTTTAAACTCGTCTATGACGATATTATGAATTTTATTAACGGTAACGATTCCATGATCGGCCGTATATTAGAAAAATACCCAGTATTAAAAAGTGTGATCATGACGATATGGCAGGCATGGCAATCATTCTTTGAATATTTAAAAGAGGCTGTCACTGTTGTTGCTGATTTTGTTATTGCTGCATGGGATTTAATATCTAACTCATTTAACCAATTTATACAGACTCTAGAAATAGGGATTAATAATCTTATTGCTTGGGGGCAATCCATTATTGATATCTTTATTTTTGTTTCTGATTCAGTGGTGAGCCTATTTGAATGGATGTGGGGCTGTGTTGAAAAGATATTGGATTTTGTCGATGAAAAAATCAACCTAATACAAGATATATGGCAATCAGCCAAAAGCTTTTTCGGTATGGACGACGAAGAAAAAGAAATTCGTGTGGTACAAAAGGTAGAGCGGCGATTAACAAATGAGGGTGAGCTTGACTATATCTTGCCACAATCTCAAACAGCGACACGATATTATAGTCCTATGCAGGAGGTTAAATCGTTAAATAACGGATTAGCAATATCGTCAAATAACAGTTTAAACCCGATGACCAGTCAAATGATCAGTAATCAATCAAGTATTAAAAATGAAAGTAATGTGCAAATTGGTGAGATCAAAATTGAAACTCAAGCCACAAATGGTGCGGAGGTGGTTAAAGAAATCAAGAAATCTTATACAGAGCAAGAGGCTAAAAATATATCGCAGAATCACTCTAGTGGCTGGAGGGTGTAATTATGATAACGGAAGTTAGAATTTTTGATTTAGCCTCTTTTACCACATTGTTTGATAGTGTTAACCCAACTCAAGTCACCATAGACGATAGCCACCAAGCGATTACATTTACGGTAGAAAATGGGGAAAGCCGCAGTGACCATGTGGTGATCAACCCTATCAGTATCAGTATCAGCTTATTGTTAACGGGCGATATTGCCAATGCTTATGCCACTATAAAACAGCTATATGACGAAAATACGTTAGTGGGTATTCAAACACGTGTTAGTACCTATCAACCAATGCTATTAGAAAGTCTTAGCCATGATGAAGATCCGTCAAAAGTAGACGCTATTGAGTTAAAACTGAAGTTTATTGAATGGAAAAGCATTGAGCCTGAATACAATAAAAAATCAGCTAAATCGACTAAAAAACCTAAGCAATCCTCAACGATTAATCGAGGAAATGTGAAAAGTAAAAAATCCATGCTAATAGAAAAAAAACAGGGCTAGGAGGTAGAAAAAATGCAAGAAATACCATTACAAGCCATTCCTAATCAACGATTTTCTGTAGCAATAGCCGGTGTGAATTGGCAATTAACGCTTAAAGTGGCTAATCAAACCATGTTTTGTGATATCGAGCGAGAAGGCGAAATACTTATTACAGGAATGCGCCTTGTTGCTAATACACCGATAATTCCTTATCGCTATTTAAATCAGGGAATTAATTTAATGTTTTTAACAGAGCATGATGCATTACCTTGGTATGAGGAATTTACCAAGACGCAATCATTAGTGTATTGGAGTGAGGAAGATGGATCTTCGACGAATAAGGCTCGGAATTGAAGTCGGAGAACGGCTTCAATGGTATGAAGGATTACGTATTTCAGCCAGTGGAACAAAGTATGCCAATCCATTACAAAATGAATGTAATGTCACTATCTCAGGGCTAAATGCACAAACAAGAGATTATCTGCTCACAGAAACCAGTCCCTATAATAACAATAAGCAAACGCGACGACTCTATTTGGAGGTCGGCCGAGTTAATACCGGATTACTCTCTTTATTTATTGGCGATATTGTCAGTGCTGAAATAGATTCACCTCCTGATGTGACGTTAACTTTATCGGCAAAAACCAGCCATCAAAGCGCGGGAAAAATTATTTCTTCCAGTGGCGGCACAATGCGCAGGCTGAGTGAAATAGCCTTGGCTATTGCTGATGATTGTGGGGTGAAACTAGATTTTCAAGCTACCGATAAGAATATTGCTAATTGGTATTATTGTGGCTCAGCATTGCATCAAATAGAACGTTTACAGGAAGCTGGGGACGTTAAAGCCTTTATTGATGATGATACGTTATTTGTAAAAGATGACGACAAAGCACTAAAAAGCCGTTTACGTATTTTAAATATGAATTCAGGCATGATTGGCATTCCCAAAGCGACAGAAAGTGGGTTAACCGTAAGTTACTTGATTGATAGCACCTCTGAGCTTGGTGGAATGCTTCGTCTTGAGAGTAAATTAAACCCTTCATTAAATGGTGATTATATCATTGAGCAATTGGCGTTTAGTGTTGCCTCACATGAGGCTGATTTCAACTATACCGCAATTTGTAAACGAGCTTAATTATGAGTAAACCCAATAACGATATTGCGAGTGTTGGTTCACTGGCAGGGGCTTTCTCGTCCGCATTTCGCCATTTGATGATGAATACGGATGATATGTTGCCCGCAACAGTCATTGATTATGATGAAAAAAGCAATCGAGCCGTGATCAAACCACTGGTGATGATGTTAACCACGGATAATCAAACTATTTCACGAGCACCCGTTGCAAATATTCCCGTATTTCGCTTTGGTGGCGGAGGTTTTTTTATTAGAGCACCGATTAAAGCGGGAGATTTTGGTTGGTTAAAAGCTAATGATCGTGATATTAGCCTTATTTTTCAACGCGGTGGTCTAGAGGATAGACCTAATACCACCCGATTACATACCTTTAGTGATGCGATGTTTTTTCCTGACACCTTAAAAGGTTGGGTGATCGACGGAAAAAATATTGATGCTTTGGTTATTCAGTCAATGGATGGTTCTGTCTGCTTTTCTCTTCATAACGATAAAGTTGTACTAGAAACCCCCAAGTATGAAATCAATGCCCCAGAAACGATATTTACCGGCAATGCCACAGTAAATGGTAATTATGCGGTAAATGGAAATAGTGATTCTCAAGGGGGCGTGATGCGTCACAACGGGAAAGATATCGGTTCAACCCATCGCCATAGTGGCATACAAGCAGGCAAAGATAACACAGGGAGTCCAATATGAGGACATTTGCTATAAACCAGCATAATGATCTGGTGATTGATGCTAAAGGTGATCTGCAAATTTGTGATAACGATGAAGCAGTAAAAAACCTTTGTCAGCATTTTATTAAAGCGGTTCGTGGTGAGATGTTGCATAAAAAAGATAAAGGTATTCCTTATTGGTCAGCAACATTTAGCCGTCAAGTTGATATTCCTTTATTTGAAATGGCTTTTCGACAACGTCTGGCTGAAATCGAGGAAGTTGTGGCTATCAGCCATTTTAATGCCTTTTTAGATAATGGCGTACTGAAATATCAGGCGGATATACGCACGATATATGGAGGATTTACATTACATGGCTGATTATCGATATATTAATAATAAAGGCGTTATTGTTCCTGATACGGCAGCGCTACGAAAGGAGGTAGAAGACGAATTTCGCACTGTCTTTGGGCAATCAATCAATTTATCGCCAGAAACGCCCCAAGGGGTTTTGGCAACAATGGAAATTGAAAATCGCGATGCCATTGTGCGTAATAATGCCGAACTTGCTAATCAAATTAATCCCGATATTGCTGGGGGGATTTTTCTTGATGCAATATGGGCGTTAATGGGAGGAGAGCGTATTAATGCCACACACTCCTATTTAAGTGATGTGGAATTTATGGGGGTGCCCGGCACCATTATCCCTAAAGGTTCACAAGCCCTAACGATAAATGGCGCAGTATTTGAAACATTAACCTCTCTTATTATCGCAGACACTGGAAAAATAACTGGGGATATGCGCGCTAAAGAGTACGGGCCTATCACTTGTGGTATTGGGCAATTAAATAAAGTGGCAAGTTCGGTATTAGGCTGGGAAAAAGTCAATAATACCACGCACGCTATTATTGGCCGTTATGCAGAATCTGATATTAAAGCCAGGCGTCGGCGTAAACAGACTCTCGCTAAAAATACCATCAGTGTTGCCCAAGCTATTACATCGTCCCTCTATGAATTAGCCGGGGTTAACTCTCTCTCTTTTCGAGAAAATTTCACTGATAAAACATTAACTATCGATGGTATTTCCTTATTGCCACATAGCATTTATGTCTGTGTTGAAGGGGGAGACAGCCATGAAATTGCCAATGTTTTATTAAGAACGAAAACAATAGGTGCGGCGTTTAATGGTGATATTGAAATAAATCTCTTAGAGCCAGCAAGTGGTCAAGCATATCCGATTAAATTTTCACGACCAAAAGAAGTGACGATTTTTTGCAAAGTTACCGTTAAAAAATCCTCTTTTGATGCACAAACCATTATTCCTGATGCACTAGAAAAATGGAGTCATGGAGAGATAGAGGGGGATAATGGGCTGGTGGTAGGGCGAGATGTCTCTCCTTTTGAGATTTCCGCTGCCGTCAATGCTGTGGAGCCACATTTATTTGTCACAAAAGTGGAGTTATCAACAGATGGAAAAAATTGGCATGTAGCATTAATTCCCATTGCCATTAATCAAATTGCCCGCTTACCTAAAGGGGCGATACAAGTGGTGATGGTATGAATATTCAACAGTTTGATTATCATTCCGATCTTTTACAAGCGATACTTTGGCAATATGAAAATGCCGATAAATTAAAATCACTGGCTCATTTTAAGGCAGACTATTTTCACCAATCCACCGTGTTATTTTGGCAAAATTGGTATCGCGATATATTTAATATTGATACCGCCAACGACTTTGGGTTAGCAGTCTGGGCGCGTATTTTAGATGTGCCTTTAGGCATTGATATTTCCCCAAGTGAGAAAACAAAAATAGGTTTTGGCTTTGGTAAAAAGAAAGCTAATTTTAACGCAAATTTTCGACGCAATACCGATTACACCTTATCACTGACGTTAGATCAAAAAAGAATGTTGATAAGAATGCGTTATTTTAATCTCACCCAAAGTCCGACGGTCACCAATATTAATCAATTTTTAAAACGTTTTTTCTGGCGAGGTGAAAGTAAAGTATTTGTACTTGATCCCTTTGATATGACGTATATGTATTACGTTTTTAATTTTAATCCCGATGAACGCTTACGTTTATTATTAGAAAACTTCGATTTAATGCCACGTCCTTCTGGCGTAGGCGTCAAATATCGCATCATAACTAAAAAAGCATTTGGTTATGGTTCATATCGTAAAAATTTCTTAAAGAGTAATTTCGGAGAATAAATCCTATGACTAAAATATTTAAAATCCCCTTTGCCACGCAAGGGGATAAAACAGTTGTGCCTGTTGAGATCCAAACAGATGGCTCAGTATCTTATACTCAAGGTTACGGTTATGATTATGAGCGTGACCAAGTCACTGATCCGGCTGCAAAAGATATTGAACGTGAAAAAATGAACAGCCTATTTCACGATATCACCGAGTCTATTGGTGAAATGCAATTACAAGGTTTTGCTAAATGGTCAGAAGCGGGCAAGCCCTATGCTATTCGTAGTGTGGTTTATCATAACAATAAGGTATGGCAGTCTAAAATTGAGAATAATAATGTTGAGCCTATTGCCGGTAATGCATGGGCTGAGTTAAAAGCTGATATCACCGCGAATGAAGTGGGTGCTTATAACAAAGCCGAGGCTGATAAGCGTTTTCAGCCGGTGGGTAAATATCAAGCGGAAGGTTATAGCTATGCAAAAGCGGAATCTGATACTAAATATCAACCCAAAGGCAATTATGCTCCTGCGGGAAATTATGCGAATAAAGGTGATAGCTATACCAAAGCGGAGTCTGATGGGAAATATCAACCTAAAGGCAATTATCAAGCTTCAGGAGATTATGCCACTAATACCAATTTAAAAAATGAGCTTAATAAAAAATTTGATAAGGGTAATATTTCTCAAGCGACCGGAACCTCAACGGCTCATGTTATTAGCCAAAAAGCCGCTACTGATGCTTTTCAGCCAAAAGGGAATTATCAACCCAAAGGGAATTATGCATTAGTGGGTGCATCCTATACTAAAACGGAATTTGATAATAAATATCAACCTAAAGGCAATTATTTGGCGACAGGTTATAGTTATTCTAAATCAGAGTCAGATGGTAAATATCAGCCTAAGGGGAATTATGCAATAGTTGATGCATCCTATACTAAAACTGAATCTGATAATAAATATCAATTTAAAGGAAATTATGTACCTACAAGTCGAAAAATTAATGGAAAGCAACTAAATACAGATATTAAATTAACAGCAGAAGATATAGGAGCTTTAACTCAAGCTCAAGCTGATGCTAGATATTTAATAGCAAGTAGTAATGATGTATTAGGTATAGGTAAATATGTTTTTGCTAAGTGTCATAATAGACGTAACGATTTTAAAGATAATTATTCGGGTTCTGAGTTAGAGTTGGCTACGCTTTATGTTGACACTGATAGTCACAGAGTGTCAACCAGTGAGTTAGGAATAAAAAATAGAATTGGCGTTGGAACTTGGAAATTATTAGGACCTTCGTATGATAGATTATTTTGCTCATTATTTATTAGAGTAGCTTAAGGGGGAATAATATGTTGTTTATAGAGAATATTAAAAATATAACAGAAATATATAATATAGATAAGAAAAAATCAGTTGATTGCGAGGTGAAATTTCAATGTTTTGATGAGTATTTACCCTACACAGCATCAATTAATGATAGTGAAGAGTTGGGGCGAAATATTTATAGACTCTGCCTATCAGGCAAATATGGAAAAATATATCCTCCAAAATTACCAACTAGAGATGATGAAGTAGTTAATTTAAGAGAGAAAAGAAAAATATTATTATTAGAATCAAATGAAATAATAGAACCTTTAAAAGATGCAAAGGAAGGTGGATATATAAATAAAGAAGATATTGATAAACTAGAAAGATGGAAAAAGTATCGTTATCAACTAACTAAAGTCAATGTTGAAGATGAAAATTTAGAATGGCCATCAAAGCCTGAGTAATAATTGTCATATAGATAGAAAGCCACCTATTACCTCTCTGGTGGCTTTAATTATTCAATTTAATACTATTTTATTGTAGTTTATATTGTTATTGCTAATAATTGTATTATTATATTTTATCTAAAATTACTCTAATAAAATATACTATGAAAATTACCCTCGCTAGCAACCGACATTTATCCATACTTGTTAAGCTTGATACCTATGCTCAACAAAATCCTTCTCGTATTGATGAGATCGACGTATGGTTAACTAATCAGGCCGTTTATCTGCTAGAGGTGAAAAGTGAAATTATTGGTTATGGTGTTGTCCATCGCCATTTTTTTGGTCAGCAATTTATTGAATTAGTGATGATAGCTAAAGAGCATAGGGGAAAAGGTTATGGCAAAAAACTAATTACTTATTTTCAGCAAAAAATAGCGACAGAAAAATTGTTTACTTCAGCCAATCAATCTAATTTACCCATGCAAAATTTACTTATTCAATTAGGCTTTGTTGAAAGTGGCTATATTGAAAACCTTGATGAAGGTGATGCTGAGCTTATTTTTTGTTTTATAAAAAATCATTGATAGCTTAGGCTAGAAACGCGCTAATAGATTAGTGAAAGACTAATATATTGAGTGAAATACATTTCAGTTTTTAGAATAGTTCTTAATTTTTAAGAGCCTCTCAATAAAGTGATTAAATAAAAATATTCTATATCAACCATCTTATTTTAATTTAATCAACCAAAAATAGAAAATATAATGGCCATTGGGAAACTCAATGGCCATGTTATTGCGATAAGAAAAGCACTCAGCAGGCGCATAGCTAAGCAGGGATCTTTAGTTAAAAAGAAGGTGATAATAAAAGAGAGTACAGCCCCAATTAGGTAGCCTATTCCAATAGTTGCAATAACAGACATAGTCGATCTTCAGTAAAAAAATTGCAGTAATTGTACGCTAATTTTGTTAAAGAAACAGACTAAGAAGAAAAAATTTTCAACAAATGTCATTAGCAATTGGTGTTTTTTTAGCATTTATTTCATTATTGATCGCATATTTTACTTAAGTAACATCCAACAAGCTTATAACAACTTTTCTTGTTTTGCCGCAGTCTTTGCTACTGTAAGTCTTTTTAATACCCTAACACTATTTTTTAAGCTTTATCCCTTTTAGGCTTTTATCTATTCTATTAACGATCCCAAAGGGGGTTATAGTAACAACATCCTTATTATATTGATTACTAAGTTACATATATCATTAACAACATTGTTTAGAGTATAACTTGCTCATGGATGGGTAACACTTAAAGGAGCTAAGTGTTAACTAGGACGTGATTAAAATCCTCTTGTTGCCTTTAAAGAGGATTTATTTTTTTGTTTTTTTAAAGAAGCTCGATCCCTGTAACCTTTTTCATACTATTCATAGGTTAAAAATCAGTATACTTTAGAGATAATATTTCTTATCAATTTATATAAGGTGGTTATCGCTATGGTTCCTTACCAACCCGTATTAACCTTTTGGTTTGAAGAATGTACCCCAAAACAGTGGTTTCAAAAGGATAGCGCTTTTGATAAAGAAATTAAGGATAGATTTGGTGAGCTATGTATTAGCGCAAGTCGTGCAGAGCTTGCCTCTTGGCGCGAGAGCATTGAAGGGCGGTTAGGGGAAATTATTATTCTAGACCAATTTTCACGTAATATTTGGCGTGATACACCAAAGGCTTTCGCCCAAGATAATATGGCGTTAATTCTTGCTCAAGAAGCCATTCGGTTACCCGAATATCTCACCCTAACACCAGTAAAACGCAAATTTCTGATCATGCCATTTATGCATTCAGAATCACAAAAAATCCATCAAGATGCTATTGCGCTGTTTTCACAATTAAATGATGACGACACTTATCAATATGAATTACGCCATAAAGAGATTATCGATAAATATGGTCGTTATCCTCATCGTAATGAAATTTTAGGCCGTACTTCCACACCAGAAGAGTTAGCGTTTTTACAACAACCCGGCTCCTCATTCTAAAAAGAAAAAATGCATATCTAAAAAGATATGCATTTTGTTTTTCGTTTCTTACCGATGACTATGCTTATGATGATAAATCAATAATGATAAAGCGTCATCGCACAGAAAACCCATATTACATGGTTATATGCCATAAGTTATAAAAGGCAATGCGACCAGATAATTCAGCAATTACGACCGCTGCGGCACAAGTTGCTAAGGTCACTTTTGAGGTTTGCGCTTTTAATGCACTAAACCCGACAACCACAATACCTAATGCTAATACTGCTAATTGGAAACCCCAAAACAGTGATTGCTCAGCACTTAATTCTGGGCCATTAAAGCTTAGGAAACTGACATAACCGGAGCGTGCGGCAAAGGTAATTATGGCACCGATAATAAAGGACAATGCCCCTAAACGTCTTGCACCACTGACCATTGCAAGTACTCCACCGCCAATTAATAGCGTCATCCAAAACTGTAACGTGGTGTAATCTGTATTCCAGTTAGCAATTGTTGGAATATGGTAAACTTGCGGAATTGACCAAACAAAAGCTAAACCAAAAATAACGGTAAATAGATTACAAATTTCACGTAATCCCCGCCATTTTTTCATAATAGTGAGTGCCACTGTTGCAAAAGCAAAACCAGTAAATACACCACTTAGAAAAGCTTCGTTACTCATTGGAGAACGGCCTACGCCTAATAACATATTGAAAAAGCGTAGTGGCTGACCTACGTGTAATCCACCAATACCTAAGCCCACAAGCATTAATATCAGAGCAAGAATATTGGCATTACGCAGTTGTTGTTCATCAATTTGACCTAACTTTTTACTGATATAAGCGATCAGAAACAGACCTGCTGCGCTAGAGCCTAAAACAGTAAAAAAGACAAGAGGAAGTTCATGCATGGTTTATACCTCCGCCGCATTTTGAACTGAGCCGGTTTTATCACCAGAAGGTTTTGCATCTTTATGTGCTTTTATCACGATATTTGGGTTAGTTAAGCTTGGATCTGGCATTGGTGCGATACCACACTCTGTACCATGTTTCGCTCTGATCACTTCAATATCATCAAAATCCAGTGCACGTTGTGGACAAGATTCAACACAGACCGGTTTCATACCTTGGGCGACACGCTCATAGCAACCATCACATTTTGACATCAATTTTTTCTTTTCATCAAACTGTGGTGCGCCATAAGGGCAGCGTAATTCACAATAACGGCATCCAACACAAACATCTTGATTAACAACCACTAAACCGTCTTCTTCACGTTTATGCATCGCGCCAGTAGGGCAACCTGCCACGCAAGTAGGGTTAGAGCAGTGGTTACAAGAAATTGATAAATAATAACTATAAATATTTTGTGTCCAGATACCGTCTTGTTTTGCCCAGCTACCACCGCCATATTCATAAACACGACGGAATTTAGGGCCTAAATCTAAATCTTTTTCGTCCTTGCAACTGACTTGACAGGTTTTACAGCCAGTGCATTTAGTGGAGTCAAAATAAAAACCATATTGCTTCATGAGTTAACTCCTTATGCACGTTTCACTTCAACAAGGTTAGTATGTTGTGGATTTCCTTTAGCAAACGGCGATGGGTGCCAGCTTGTTAATGTATTAATACATCCACCGGTATCTACACCTGTTGTATCAAGTGAACGCCATGCACCTTGTGGTACTGCTATCACACCAGGTAATACACGATCTGTCACTTTGACACGAATATGCAAGCGACCACGTTCGTTATAAATCTCAGCAATATCGCCAGATTTTAATCCACGCTGTGCCGCATCAACGGGGTTTAACCAAAATTGATGGGGAATAGCTTCACGTAACATTGCGACATTAAAATAGGTAGAGTGGACGTGACCTTTATCGTGGAAGCCCGTCATTTGCAGTGGGAACTTCTCTTTTAAGGTAACGTTTTCAACACCTTCTTCATTTTTACAATATTCTGGAATTGCAGGAATACGATCACCTTCTGGTAAGATCCAACCTTCAGTGTCTTGCATTAATTTCTCAGAATAGATTTCAATTTTACCTGATGCTGTTTTTAGTGGGTTGGCGATAGGATCTTGGCGAAATGCTTCTAATGCCACATAAGCGCTACGAGGAGGAAGTTTTCTATCCACAATCCCCATATCGTTAGTTTCAGCAAAAGAAGGAAGCGCTGGGTTATTTGCTTTTACTTGGTTATAGCAATACTCAATCCACTCTTGGTAGGTTCTACCTTCAGTAAATTTCTCTTTAACACCTAATTTTTCAGCGATATCTGCCAATACATCATAGTTAGGACGATTTTCCCATAACGGCTCAATAGCATTTTGTAAACGCACCATATAATGATACGCACCACTTGCATAAGAGTTATTGATAAGATCGTTAGTTTCCACAGTAGTGACATCAGGCAGTAAAATATCGGCATATTTTGCTGATGGTGTCATGTGGTTATCCCACACTAAAATAAATTCACATTTTGATTCATCTTGCAGTAATTCATGTGTTTTATTGAGATCAGCATGCTGATTACCAATCACATTACTGGAGTAACACCACATAAATTTAATGCCCGTATCCAGCTTATCTTTATTTCTGACACCGGCATTTTTACTGGTTAATTCTTCACCACGAGCAACCGCTTCAGACCACATAAACGTTGGGATCTGGGTTTTTACTGGATTTGGTATGGCAAAACTTGCGACAGGGTATTCAATGCTACCGCCCCAACATCCGGTATTAGTACCAGGACGACCAATATGACCAGACATTAATGGCAACATCATAATTGCACGGCAAGCTTGTTCACCATTACTGGTACGCTGAATACCCCAGCCTTGGGAGATCCACGCGGCTCTGGCATTACCAATTTCACGTGCCAATTGAATAATACGCGCAACGGAAATTCCGGTTAATTGACTTGCCCACTCAGGGGTTTTAGCAATCCCATCAGGACCATTACCGAGAATATAGTCTTTGTAAGAGCCATTTTCAGGTGCTGAGGCTGGCAGAGTTTGTTTATCCCAACCGATGCAATATTCACGTAAAAATGCCTCATCAGTGATACCCTCTTGGATCATCACATAACCTAACGCAGCCACCAATGCAGCATCAGTACCCGGATAGATAGGGATCCACTCTGCACCTAATGTTGTGACACTATCAGTACGACGCGGGTCGATAATAATCACTTTACTTTTACTCTTATCTAACGCATTCAGTGTTTCATAGAACTGACCACCGCCAGACATACGAGTTTCAGCAAGATTATGACCAAACATCACAACCAGATCTGAGTTTTCGATTTCTGTTAACAGAGATTCCAGCATATCACCATACACATAAGGGACGATGCCGGTTAATTGTGAATAAGAGTAAGTACCGTAGTCACTTAAGAAGCCACCGACTGTACTTAATAGACGTTTACAGGCCGTTCTGCCATGTAAATTAGCCCCAGTAGATCCAGTACCATATTGGTAATAAATAGCCTCATTACCATAGGTATCGATAGTATATTTTAGCTTATCCGCGATAATCGAAGTCGCTTCATCCCAAGAGATACGCTCGAATTTACCTTCACCACGTTTACCGACACGTTTCATGGGGTATTTTAAACGGTCTGGATTATAAGTTTTCCAACGAACGGAACGTCCACGTAAGCAAGGACGGATCTGATGAAGACCAAAGGTTAGTCATCAAACATGGTTTCATTGGAAATACGGCGGATCACGCCATCTTTAACATGAACTTTTAATGGGCAACGACTACCACAGTTCACTAAGCATGCACTGTATTTGATGGTTTCAGACGTCTCATCAGGACGAATACCCTGGGGTGTTTGAGCATTAGCAGAGAAAGGTAATGATACCGTTCCAGCTACAGCAGCAGCGCCAGAAAGAACAGCTGCAGACTGAATGAAGCCACGCCGGCTCATTTCAGTGATAGAAACATTATTTTTAATTTTTGACATTGACATTACCCTAACATTTTTCACAACAAATAAAGTTGTATATCTATGTTAAGTTATTACACCTATACCTATAATGATTTATATCAATATAAAAAATGTTAATAAGGTTATCTAAAAAAATAATTATTAAACAATTGGTTACATTTTGCGGTTAATACCACTTTAGTGGTAAATAAAATATCAAATATATAGGTGGAAACAGTGATTCGATATATAAAAAATAACATATCGATTTTAAAAAAATAGCCTAAAACAAGATTGTTAATATGATAACAAAGTCGCTAGTTATAAATATTTGTTAATATATTTAATGGAAAAAATTAATAGAAAAAAGGGAGAATTAATCTCCCTTTTAAATAATGAACGCTAGGGCTATGGTGTGTCGATATTGGCAGGGAATTTTAATGCTCTAACATCGCTACCTGTTGGTGATTGGTGTATCCGTAAACCAAACTGAGGAAGAATAGCGAATATATGATCAAAAATATCTGACTGAATAGCTTCATACTCTACCCACACGGTTGTATTGGTAAAGGCATAAATCTCGATAGGTAGCCCTTCAGAGGTTGGGGCAAGCTGTCTTACCATAATGGTCATCTGTTTATGGATCTTCGGATGATTTTTTAGATAAGCTTCCACGTAAGCGCGAAATGTACCGACATTCGTCATACCACGTTGATTAAGTGGCATTTGATGCTCATGACAAAGGCTAGCGTTATAGCTGGAGATTTCACCTACTTTGCTTTTTATATAAGGTTCAAGAAGCTGTGCCTTTTCTAATTTATCAATATTCTCTTGATCTAAAAAGTAAATACTATTGATATCAAGAGATAAACTGCGCTTAATTCGACGCCCACCTGATTGTGTCATCGCTTGCCAGTTTTTAAACGAATCAGAAATTAAAGAATAAGTAGGAATGGTCGTAACGGTATTATCCCAATTACGTACTTTTACTGTGGTGAGGCTAATATCCACTACGGCACCATCAGCACCATATTTAGGCATTTCTAACCAATCACCCAAGCTAATCATATTATTGGCGGAGAGTTGAATACCGGCAACAAGTCCCATAATTGGATCTTTAAATACCAACATCAACACCGCAGTCATGGCACCTAAACCACTTAATAAAATAAGCGGTGATTTACCGATCAGTAATGAAACAATCATGATACCAATCAGCACGCTGGCGACTAATTTTAAACTTTGGAAAATACCTCTAAGGGGTAATCGGCCAAAAGAGGGGGAATTTCTCATGATCTGCAAACAGAGATCCATAATTGAGAAAATCATCAATAAACCGAAAAGTAAACACCATGCTTGAGCTGTGGTGGTTAATATCTCCTGTGTTTTACCGGGTCCCATCCATAATAAGGCTTGGATATTAATGACTACACCTTGGATAAGAAAGGCAAATCGACTGAATAACTTATTAATTTCAAAAGAGAGCTGCCACTTTTGATCGTATTTACTGATAGCTTTTGAAAGCTTAGGGAGCACAAGTTTGTGCAAAATAAAGTGGAGAACAAGAGCAACAACAAAAATGATCAATAAAACAAGTAACAGAGAAGTGATTTGAGCGTACTCTTCATTAAACTGACGTATCCATGTAAGCAGTTGCTGCTGCATAAACTATCCTCATCATAAAAGGTGATTTAGTACTAGGGTACAAGAAGAGGGATTTTAGTTCAAACAAGTGAAATTTTTGTTACTAAAGATGCGCGAAGAGTAAGATAAGAAAAAATCAAAGGGATAGAAAATAAAAGCCAGATAGTGCCTCTTGCGATATAGAGTACATTTTCTGGCTTTATGTGCTAGTTATTCTTTTTAATACAAAGAATTACAATAAACGAGTTGAAGATAATTTAACAACAACTTGGTGCAGATGAGTAATAAAAGAAGTCATTGATTTCATATTAAGTATCCTATTAATAAAATGTGATTCTCGTCACAAATATTTTCTGATACTGATTCTAATCACATTTTCATAACAGTCAATAGCTTTATACAAAAATATTTTAAATTTTAAATTATTTTTTATATTGAAAGCATTTTTTGTTGGTAACCATAGCTTAAGAAAGTTTGAATTTAAATCTATCTTATTGTTTTAAAATTATTTTATGCTTATAGCGCTTAGTTGACTTTTTCTATTGCGCCTTTCGCGATATTGTCTTTTTAAACTAACTATTGCAGTAGAGAAATGAGGAAGTAAAAGGAAGGGCATTTGACAAGTAGTCTCGGTTGGCTTTGTCGAATTGGGATAAAATATATACATCGCTACTGTTAGAGCCACATTAAGTGGCTCTAATATTCAACTACAGCTTATAAACTAAGACGCAATTAACGAGTCATTCGCTTGATTGCACTGGCTATTGATAGAATAGTTATAGAACTTAAAATAAGTTGTATACCAATCAATGCCATCACCAGTGTTATAGAAGTTTCAGGGCCAAAAGCTAGTAAGAAATAGGCTAAAACAAGATCTAAAAAGCCCACTAAAATATTAAACCAGCCATAAAAGCTATCTTTAATTTGCTTAAAGCCGAGTACTAAGCGGAGTATTCCTGCAAAGATAAATAAATAACCGATAATAAATGCAAGGCTTAACATGCCATTTAAAGGATCGGTAATAAAAATATAACCTAAAAATAGATAGATAAAACCAGCAAGTAAAGTAATTAACATCGACCAACCAGAAGAGATCCGGCTATTAAAGGCCGCCATTATGCTGGTTATTGCACAAGCAAAAAACACCACACCGAGGAAAACACTGACCACGACCCCTGAAGAAAAAGGGTTAATAATACAGATAATACCCGCAAGTAATCCCAGCATGGCAATGATACTCATTAAAGTACACTGCTTTTTAACGAGTTTCTCTGTTAGCTGAGATAAATTATTTTTATTAATGTCTAACATAACAACCTCTTAATTTGTAATCCTTATCGCAAATTATAGCAATTTTTAGCTATATAACAGGAATTCTTTAAAGAAAAAGGCCATTAAAGATTTGTATTAGAAAGTCAGTAGCATTTGAAATAGTAATGTGAAAGAGTAGTGTGGTGAAAAGTTATCAAGGTTAATACAATTTATCACGGAGGTAAAATGTCTGAGATTGTGTATTTAAATAACCAATTTGTACCTAAAGAACAAGCTAATATCTCTGTTTTTGATCGAGGTTTCTTATTTGCTGATGCCGTTTATGAAGTTACCGCCGTTATTAACGGACAATTAATTGATTTTGAAGGGCATTTTCAACGTTTACAGCGCTCTTGCAAAGCATTATCAATGCCTTTTTCATTAACCAAAGAGCAATTAAAAGAGATCCACGGGCAATTGATAGATAAGAACCATCTGCATGAAGGACTTATCTATTTACAAGTCACTCGTGGCGCCGATTCATCACGTTTTTTTGATTTCCCGTCTTCATCCGTCGCTCCTACATTGGTGCTATTTGTTCAACACTCAACGGTGGTAAATCATCCTAATGCAAGCAAAGGAATTTCTGTCGTAAGTGTTGAGGATATTCGTTGGCAACGCTGTGATATTAAAACGGTGGCATTACTTGCTGCATGTCTAGCTAAACATCATGCGCATCAGCAAGGTGCTGATGATGCTATTTTTATCAAAGAGGGTTATATCACCGAAGGGAGTTCAAGCAATTTCTTTATTGTTAATCAGCAAGATGAAATTATCACTCGCCCATTAAGCCAAGATATTTTACCGGGGATCACGCGACAAGCGATTATTCAGTTAGCCAAAGAGCAAAAACTCACCATCATTGAGCGTTTATTTACACTCGAAGAAGCGAAACAAGCCAAAGAGGCTTTTATTAGTTCAGCGACTACCTTAATTTGGCCGGTGATCTCCATTGATAATGAAAAAATAAATCAAGGTAAGGTAGGGGCGTTATCACAACGCTTAAGAGAGATTTATCTTGAGAAAGCCGGTGTTAAACCATAGTAAATTTTTATCGCACTGATTTTGACTTTATCCGAAAAATCAGTGCGATAATACCATTGTCACTAATTGTGATGTTCAATGATCATGACAGCGGTAGTATCTGGCTCTAATGCACGTAGCACATGAGTAACGTCACCAGGGTAACAAATATAGTCACCGGGAGATAACTCTTGTTGATTATCTAAAGTACCGACAATGGCACGACCGCTAATTATAAGAATATGTTCTGTGACATTTTTACTATGAGGATCTGACACTCTATCTTTACCCGGTTGAGCAATAACCGTATAAATATCGCGCTTAGCACCATTGGGGCAAGATGACAATAAAAAGGCATGGTAATAGGCCTTTTCTGCACTAATTTTAAATCCATCACCTTTGCGGATCACTTTAACTTCTGGTTTAGGTGAGGAAATCAGTTGTGAAAACGGAATATTGAGTGCGACGCAAATAGCCCATAAAGTTTCGATACTTGGATTACCTTGTCCCGCTTCTAATTGGGATAACGTTGACTTTGCGATCCCCGCTCGCCTTGCGATTTCTGCAAGTGAAAGACCTGCTTTTTTTCTTTCTCTAGCAATAGATTGAGAAATAATTTCAATGGGTGCCGAAGGTGATGACATCATAGTTTCCTTCAAAAATCAGCTTGCAAAAAAATACATCGTTCAACATAATGAACAAATCGTTCAATAAATAATACGTTTTTTATGCATATTAACAGTCGTCTAGATAATAACGTACTTAGAGATATTCTGCTTGTTTCATTAGCGGATGGGATCGTTGGAATATCTTATGGTGCTTTAGCACATACTCAAGGTTTCGATTTTTGGGTACCTCTTTCGTTATCGATTTTTGTTTTAGCAGGGGCTTCTGAATTTCTATTTATCGGAGTGGTTGCGATGGGAGGAAGCGCCATCTATGCGGCACTCGCTGGTTTAATGGTCAATGCAAGGCACATCCCTTTTAGTATGGCAGTGAAAGAATTACCCGGAAAAGGGATTAAATCACTATTAGGCTTTCATATATTAAATGATGAAAGTGTGGTTTTTGGGTTATCTCAATCGACTGCTGAGCAAAATAGATTAGCATTTTGGGCTTGTGGATTAGGCATTTTACTGATGTGGCCGTTAGGTACTATGCTAGGTGTTTATTTAGGCTCTTTTATTGTTGATATAAAAATGCTTGGTTTAGATGCGATGTTTCCAGCGATTATTTTGGCACTAAGTTTACCGGCATTGAAAAATAAATTAACACGAAAAGCCGCTATTATTGGTAGTGTGATTGCCTTAGCAACGACACTGTTTCTCCCTGCGGGAATACCGGTTTTATTATCCTTGTTAGGCGTTTTATTTGTGGTGAGAAAAATATGATATCAACAACTTCACTTATCGCAGGTATCGCTATTTTAGCCGTAGGAACTTATGCCATGCGCATCTCCGGTATCTTATTAAATAATAAAACGGGGATGTCTGAGCGGGTCAAAGAAATGTTTTCACTTTCAGCAATCGTGATCTTATTTTCGGTTGCAATGACATCTACTTTTTTTGATGGTGACCAACTCGCTGATATTGCCAAGATTATTGGTGTGGGTGTTGCGGGCGTTTTAACTTGGAAAAAGAAACCTTTTATTTTGGTGGTATTAAGTGCTGCTATTATTACCGCGATGCTACGTTGGATAGCCACTTTGTGGGGATAAGCATAACTAATAGTTTTAACTAAAATTATAGGAGGCAAAGGCCTCCTATAATATATTTACTCATTATCTAGTGGTTTAATTTTTAACGGTAAGGTAATAATAAAACCAATACCTTTATTGTGTAGCCCTTCAGTAATGGAAATGGTTGCTTGAATTTTTTCAGCGAGATTTTGTGCAATAGATAAGCCTAAACCACTGCCCGTCCCTTGTGATCCCGGAACACGATAAAAACGGGAAAATAGTGAGCTAATATACTCAGGTGCAATTCCTGGTCCATTATCACGCAGAATAATATTGAGATGATGGGTATCTTTATGTTCAATAGTCACTTCGACTTGACTATTATTGGGGCAATATTTGATTGCATTATCCAATAAGTTATTAAAAATAGACAGTAGTGCTTGTTTATCTGTTTCTATTTTAAGTGACATACCTTCATTTAAAGATAGCTCAATATTTTTTGTTAAGGCATAAGGCACGCGCTGAGCAATAGCATTACCAATAATATTATAAACATCAAAGGGTTCTATTTTTATAGGGAAATCGTCACACTCTAATCTTGCTAAATCAATAAGCTGGTGGGAAAGTGCGGCGGCTCTATCCAGAGATTGTTTCATATCTTCAATAATTTCTTCTCGCTCCTGCTTTTCATCGACTAAAGAGAGAATGTGTAATTGGGCAATCACTGCGGCAATCGGGGTTCTTAGCTCATGAGCCGCATCAGCCATAAATTGTTTTTCTCTAATATTAGCCGCATCTATTCTTGCCATTAATTGGTTAAGCTCTTTAAAGATAGGGCGGATCTCTTTAAATTGTTGTCCGACATTAATTGGCGTTAAATTACGAGGTTTTCGATTAGAAATCAGCTCTGCGGCTTGTCTTAAAGGGCGCAAACTAAAATAAGCAGTAATTAAGATAGCCAAGATCACCGTCGCTAAAATAAATAGGAAGGGCACAAAAGTACCGGAAATAGGGTTACCAATGACATGCCCTCTATCTTCGACGGATTCACCAATAAAAACTTTAATTTTATGTTGTTTTCCCCAACTATAAGATAAATATCATTTCTCCCCAGCCACAGAGATTTTTTCAGAGGCAAGCGACAGTACCCGTTTAGGCAGAGAAAGTTCCGGTCTATTGGTATAAATCAGATCATTATCTTTATTTAAGACAATAAACCAAGGTAAATAGTGTAAATCATCATCTTCACCATTAAGCATGGTATCGATATACATGTTTTGTAAATGGTGAGCTATCTGTTTTACTGTCTCGGGTTGAGAGGAAACCGTTTCGAGTGTATTGGCAAATCCTTCAGCAATAATTTCTTGTTGCTTATTGTAGATAGTTTCAAAGTCAGCAAGATAATCAAATTCTATCCAAGCTAACCAAACGCCCCATAGCATCACGATAGATATCGTTTGTAGAAAGATAGTATAAATAAAGAAAGAGCGGATCTTCATTTAGTTCACTTCTTTTTTTAAGAGATAACCGATACCGCGAACCGTAATAATACGCTCTTTGCCTATTTTACGGCGTAAGTTGTGCATATGAACTTCAAGTGAGTTACTTTCAATTTTGTCATCTAAGCCAAATAAGCGTTGTTCTAAATCAGATTTACGTACTACATTATCTGTATTGCGCATCAGCTCATATAATAGCTGGTACTCTTTACCTGATAATAACAATAGTTCACCATTTAAAGTGACTTGATGATTCGAGGGATTAAGCTGTAAATCACCAATAGACCAAATCTGTGAAGAGAAACCGGCCATACGGCGACTTACGGCTTTTACACGAGAAATTAATTCAGGCATAGCAAAAGGTTTTGGTAAGAAATCGTCGGCACCTGAATCTAATGTTTGTACTAAGTTATCTATTTGAGTACGAGCCGTCAAAATAATAATGGGTATTTTTTCACCACTTTTTCTTAGTGCGATAAGTTCATCTTGACCATCACCATCAGGAAGACCTAGATCAAGCAACATTAAATCAAAGGCTTTTTGGTTTAATTGAACACGTGCATCCGCAAGCAATCTTACCCAGCAGGGCTGAAAACCAGCAATTTCTAAACCACGACAGAGCGCCTTTCCCAATTGCAGATCGTCTTCAACTAATAAAATATTCATAATAACACCTATCAAAATATGCTTTAAGAAAGTATAAAAGGCAAATAAAGTTTGAGCAATATAATAAAAGATAAAGCTAAGTGTGATTAATCAACTCTTAATATTAGATAATATAATATTAAATATGTATTTTTACTGAAAGTAAGGTGTTTAAGTAATAAAATAATCACTTTCTACATGAATCTTTTATAGAGGTGATAAATAAATACTTGCTTTTATGATGATGATGACATTTATTGCTGAACTGTATTGTTTTAAATTTCAATATAACCAAAGAGTTAACTCATAGAAAGTAATGCATTAACGTAAATTAATAATATTAATTCTATTAATAATAGAAAATAAAGGCATTAATTATAAATAAACAGATAATAAATATTTTGCATGAAAATGGATAATATAGAAAATATAATTTTATCATATTGAATATGAGATAAGAGGCGATCTTTTCTTACTATTAGATAAAAAACAATATAGTAAGATAAGTGTGTTGTATCAGAGTTAATTAATTTATTTACCCTATACATTTCAATATTCTAAATAAAATTATGCAATTTAATTGGAATAAACACTGTTATTAAAAGGAATTAATATGCAATTAGATGATCACTTTTAATATTAATTAAATCGTTCTGTGTCAGAAATGCTCCCCTCCTCAGGGAGCATTTCACCGATAAAATGTATTGGGTAAAAAATTAACTCAAAATATGAGTAATAATGTTTTACCCTTGGTGTAGTTCTGTTGAAAGATAAAGATTCACTTAAGTTATTCATGAATTCTATTGTTTTTATCAAATGATAATGATAATAGTTTACTTGACAAAAATACTTTCATTTATATACTAGCATCGGTCTAGTCTACAAGACTCGTAAGCGTTTACGTTAATCAACACATATAACTTAATTTTTTTACCTTTATGGGTATTCGCCTGTTGTATTGGCGGTTATATGACGTAGTACACGTTTTTATTGGGGTCTTTTCTATGTTTTTTCAAGATAAAAATAATATTTTGGGTATACCTAAATTGCCACCAAGAGCCATGATTTTTCTGGTTCCGTTTTTCCTATCTTTTGTGATGTGTGGCATTGTTTCTTTTATTAGTACAGCAAAAACAATGGGCTTAAATAGCCTTATGTTTGCACCTTGGTTCTCTTCATGGGGGGTATCTTGGATGATTGCGTTTCCAACCGTTTTATTCGTTTTACCCTTTGCAAGAAAGCTATCACTCTTATTAGTAAAACCACATTAATATTTCATATCCTATAATGCGTTATAACCTAATATGGCATCTAATACCGCTATTTTATTAGATGTTGTATTAGGATCAGCCATTGAAGTCTGTTTTTCTTAGCACACTGTGAGATAGGTTATCGCGTTATGTCATTTAATGCGTTAGCCTTATTAAGTTATAGTGATGGTTCATTTAAAACTAGATAGAGGGCAAATAATTATTTTTAATCGTAACCATAAGATAAAAATGATTTTTGTCTCATTGCTTATATAGCAGGAGGCTTTGCATGAGTTTGTTATTTACGCCTAATAAATTAGGACCTCATCAATTAGACAACCGTATTATTGTTGCACCAATGTGCCAATATTCTGCGCAAGATGGAATACCCACATCTTGGCATACAATGCACTATGGGCAATTAGCATTATCAGGTGCCGCTTTAGTTATTATAGAAGCGACGGCGGTAGAGCCTCGAGGTAGAATTAGTTATAAAGATCTCGGATTATGGTCTGAGGAACATGGTCGCGCATTAAAACAGCTTATTAGCGATATAAAACAGCATACTAATGCTAAAATAGGTATACAGTTGGCTCATGCGGGGCGAAAAGCATCAACATCGTTGCCATGGGAAGGTGGAAAATCATTGGCTCCTGATGATGAGAATGGCTGGCAAAAAGTAGCACCTTCTAGTATTGCTTTTGGTCAATATCATCAGCCTCAAGCATTAACAATTGATGAGATTGAAAAGATAAAAAACGCATTTGTTGAAGCAGCTAAAAGAGCTGAGTCAGCAGGCATTGATGTTATTGAGATACATGGTGCTCATGGTTATTTACTGCATGAATTCTTATCACCATTATCAAACCATCGCACCGATCAGTATGGCGGTGATTTTAATAATCGTAGTCGCTTGTTAATTGATGTTTTTACTGCAGTCAAAAAAGCAGTCTCTGACAAAATGTGTGTGGGAGTAAGAATATCAGCGACTGATTGGGTTGAGGGAGGATGGGATCTGGAAAGTTCTATCGCATTAACTCAACATCTTGAAGATCTCGGTTGCCACTATATTCATGTTTCTTCCGGTGGCTTATCAGACAAACAAGCCATCAAGCTAGGACCTAATTATCAGGTTCCTTTTGCTCAAGCCATCTATAATGAAACACAATTACCCGTGATTGCGGTTGGGTTAATTACAGAGCCAGAGCAAGCAGAAGCTATTTTACTGACTGAACAAGCTGATTTTATCGCATTAGGCAGAGGAATACTTTATGATCCTCGTTGGCCTTGGCATGCGGCTGAAAAGTTAAAGCAGACCATTAAAGTCGCTCCGCAATATTTGCGTTGTGCACCACATGGTAGTAAAGATTTTTTTAAATAGCATAGTTGATAGCTAGAAGATAATGTATTTTTAAAACCACAGAGTTGCTGGAAAAATAGTTAACAAGTTGCAACTTTGTGGTTTTTCTATGTCACATTATTATAGATATTCATAATAATGGTGAAGGAGTGTAAGAAATGGATAAGGTTCAAAATCCGTTATTGTTACAACCACGGATTGCTTAGTCATGATGTGTTTTGGAATGCGGACACATCATCAAAGAATACAGCATTCTTTGATGGCTCATTAATTTATAGCGAGTCATAGTATGAACACGAAACATTGGTCACGTGTCGAATATTTACACGAAACAGTAAAAAATAAGAATATTATTATTAAAGGTCAGCATAGCTATTACAGTGATTGTTGGGATAATGGCTTTGAAGCATCTGTAGTGCGTTACCTTTATGGCGATGAAATTAGCCTTCAGTGGGAACCCTTATGGGAAATCGATAAATTATATATCGGTGACTATGTTTGTATTGGTGCTGAAGCGGTTATTTTGATGGGGGGCAATCATACTCATCGTATGGATTGGTTTTCTCTTTATCCATTTTTAGACAATATTAAAGAAGTCTATATTGGTAAAGGTGATACTTATATTCACGATGGTGTATGGATAGGTATGCGGGCCATGATTATGCCTGGCGTTACTATTGGTGAAGGGGCTATTATCGCAGCAAATAGTGTAGTGACAAAAGATGTCGCTCCTTATAGTATCGTTGGTGGAATACCGGCTAAGCATGTTAAATACCGCTTTGAACCAAAAGTGATAGAGCAACTTTTATCTTTAAATATTTATAGTTGGCCAGAGAAAAAGTTTGCCGCATTAAAACCTTATTTATGCCAAGCTTCAATTGATAAGCTGTTAACTGCTCATACGCAATATAACCAAGATATGAAATAGAACTAAAGCCTTTAATAATATTGTTATTAAAGGCTTTTTGTTGATTATCATTGTGTTATCTAATTACATATAAACGGCCTTTATATCGACAGATATTGATGGGGTGTTTACATAGCAAAAATTAATTATTATTGATATTTTTATGAGGAAACGATGATCTATCTGCATTCTGGTGGCGGTGACTCCGCTAAACAACAAAGAGTTAATCAAGCCGCAACAGATAAAGCGCAACAAATTGCCCAAGATCAGCAATCTTTACTCTATACCATCTCCTCAGAGAGTGATTTTCCGACGACGGTTGAAAATATCGGCGCTATTTTATTAATTGAGCCCAGTATTGAATTAGCTCTAGAGGTGTGTCGCCGTTATCAATCATCAACAGAGATAGTGATGGCTGAAAGTGCAATCACGGGGGCAAAGTTGACTGTATGCCAAATTGAATTTGAAGTGATAAAAATTTGTGTTATTTAACGGCTAAAGTGGTTGCAACGTCTTTCTTGTTATCCACATTAACTGTGGATAACTCTTGCTTTACATGTGAGTAATCAATTTACCCATTGATTTTACTTGATATTTTCATGTGATTGAAAAGTATCCACAAAGATTTATCTGATCAAATAAAATCGGACGATATTAATTAACCCACAGCATAATAAAATCTGTCGTTTTTAATTTGAAGAATAAAACGACAGATTAGCGGTTATAAAAGCGATGGTTTATCGAATAAAGGGGTTGGCTTACCATGCTCATCAACGGCAACAAAATTAAATTGGCCGTGGATCACTTCTTCTCGCCCTTCGGCATACATATCTTCGAGAAAAATAGAAACATTTACCGTTAGACTGGTACGCCCGACACGTATTACCTCACCAACTAATTCAATAATGGTGCCAGAGGGAATAGGGTGATTAAAATTAATTTTCTCTGTAGAAACTGTCACTAAACGTTTACGGCAAAAGCGCGTAGCGGTAATAAAAGAGACTTCATCCATCCATGCTAATGCCGTTCCGCCAAAGAGTGTGGAGTGATGATTGGTCGTGGTTGGAAAAATAACTTTAGAGACGCGGGTGATTGAGTGTTTAATTTTATCTTGCAACTCTAGAGATAAATCCGTTGTGGACATAATAAAACCTTATCTTTCTATACAGTAGGGATGATCCTAAAGTATAAAATAGAGAAAAATGAAAGCAAAGGAGAGGAATAGATGATATTCCTCTTTAATTTTAAAAGGTTATTTCACCGGTTAAAAATAGTACAGCATCACCAGTAAGCAATAAGCGCTCTTGTTTGAGTTCACACTGTATATTGCCTCCCCTCGCGGAAACTTGTCTGGCATTTAATTTATCTTTGTTTAATTTTTTTGCCCAAATTGGTGCTAATACACAATGTGAAGTGCCAGTTACTGGATCTTCATTAACCCCTTTACGTGGTGCAAAAAAGCGTGAAATAAAATCAAAAGGCGCATAACCTTTCGCCGTCAATATTACACCGGGAAGTGGTAGTTGTGTTATAGCATTAAAGTCAGGTTGATAATCAATAACCTTGTTAGGATCAGCCACAAAGCAGGTATATCTGTCGTGAGATTGCCAAACTTCTTCAATATCTATGTTTAGTGCCGTTTCTAATGATGGTTTTATAGTTGGATTTAATGATGCAGGTACTTGAGGAAAATCGAGAGTAAAACTTGAAGAGTGACAAGATACCGTGAGCTCCCCAGACAGAGAATGGAATTTAAAGCTTGTCGCAGGTGCTTTGTTAATCGTTTTTAATACAAAAGCCGTGGCTAAAGTCGCATGTCCACATAGGGGAACTTCTACTTTAGGCGTAAACCAGCGAATATGATTGGCAACTAAAAAAGCCGTTTCAGGTAAACCAATCTCATTAGCTAATTTAAGTAGTGTGTCATCGGGTAGCCATTTATCTAACAAAATAACCGCAGCCGGATTTCCGGAAAAAGGTGTTGAAGTAAAAGCGTTAACATAATAAATGGGAAGCGTGTTCATAAAGTACCTTAATCGGAAAGAGGAAGAAGAAACAATTTAGCAGAGCAAAAGAGTGATAAAAAGTGGCTGGAAGTAAAAATAAGAAGTAGGGGATTGAGTAGGAGATTTATTTACAGAGGGGAAAATCAATAAAAAAGCCATATCATTATTTGATATGGCTTTATGAGAAAGGCTGGCTAATTATGCTTGCGCATTCTCTTTATCATCTGCACTTTGTAACAGTTTACGCACAGGAATAATTAATGCTGCAAGAACAACGGCACAAATAACCAATGCTATAGAGACGTGAGAGAAGAAATCAGGCATAACATCAAGTTTATCAGGACGAATATTTCCACCCATTAAACCTGCGGCTAAGTTACCTAATGCACTCGCACAGAACCATAAACCCATAACCTGTCCACGCATTCTTGCTGGCGCTAAAATGGTCATCGTCGCAAGTCCTATAGGGCTTAAACATAATTCACCTAGGGTCAGCAATAAAATACTGGAAATTAACCATAATGGTGAAACACCGCTACCTGTTGCAAGCACGCTTTCAGAGGCGTACATCATGACGGTAAAGCCACCTGCAGCGAATAAAATACCAATCACAAATTTGCTCATGCTACTTAAATTCATATTGTTGCGTGCTAGCATTGGCCATAACCAGCTAAATACAGGGGCAAGAATAATAATAAATAGCGCATTGACGGACTGGAACCAAACCGCAGGGATCTCAAAGCCCATAAAATTTAGATCAGTATAGTCGTTAGCAAATAAGTTAAATGAGGTTGGTTTTTGTTCGAATGCAGACCAAAACAGTGCCGCTGAAACTAATAATAGGAAGCAAACAAACAGGCGAGAACGGTCACTACTACTTAATCCTGCAAATAGGAATAAATAGATAAAGTAGGCGATAACACTGCCGGAGATCACATAAACCATAAAATTGGCAACAATAACCGGATTAAATGGAATAGTGCCTGAAATAATTAAACCAACAATGGCAATTAATATCACAGCAAGTGCTAATACCCATTGTCCGACATTACGACGCACAACAGTAGGGCGATCCCAACTTGAATCTAAGCCAACTTCTTTATCAAAGCGACGCATTGTCGGTACGGCATAAAAGCGGAAGATCAGTAGTGCAACTAGCATACCAATACCACCAATACCAAAGCCCCAATGCCAGCCATAATCACGGACTAAGAAGCCGGTGATCAGTGGTGCGATAAATGAGCCCATATTGATCCCCATATAAAACAAGGAGAAACCACCATCGCGGCGTGTATCATCTTTTTTATACAGGGTTCCCACCATAACAGTGACACAGGTTTTAAATAGGCCTGTACCTAATACGATAAGCAATAAGCCGATAAAAAATAGGTTCTGAGACCAAAACGCTGAAAGTGCGATAGAAAGGTGCCCTAATGCAATAAAGATAGAGCCATACCAAACCGCAAGACGTTGTCCCAACCAATTATCAGCCAGCCAACCTCCTGGCAATGATGTTAAATAAACACCACCAGCAAAAATTCCCACAATAGCAGATGCCTGCTCTCGAGGAATATCCATACCACCTTCATAAACGGTTGCAGCCATAAATAGGATTAATAATGGGCGAATACCGTAGAAAGAAAATCTCTCCCACATTTCTGTGAAGAACAGAGAGCTTAAAGGGTATGGATGGCCAAAAAAGGTTCGGCTTGATTTTGAGTGAGTAGATTGCATCTTAAATTCCCAAAAAAAACCTTTGCAGGTCGTTTGCAAGTAAAAAGAACAAAATATCAGTAGAAGGCAATACAGAATTATTTCATTCTGTTATCAATTGCTACTACATTTAATTAATATATTTTTAACACACTTTTAGTGAACTTCAGTGACTAAAAGCATATTTAATACTTTATAAACCATTTTTTAGTGCAAAAGTCGATAAAAATCTCATTTTGCAATAGTTAACCTTGCAATTTTTTGAAAAAAAAGGACAAGAAAAAGTAAAGAGGTGTAAACGTGGCGTGTAAATATTTTTCTTATTAAACAATAAATTATGAAAAATAAAATAAAAAAATTAACAATTAGACCTTTAAGAGAGAAAGTGTAATTTTTTATTGAAAAAAAACTATTAACTAAATCTATTGGTGGATTTTTTGACTATTTTCTTTGCGGGGTACGAAAGCTTATCCATGAGTAAATAAGATTAAAAAATACCACCGCAGCGGTGAAATAAAAAACAGCTCTAAATCCATAATTGGCCGCAACAAACGCGCCCATTAACGGTCCAGTAACATTTCCTACATCTCGTAAGGCTTGATTATAGCTGAAAATTCGACCAGCAATTGCAGGCGTAATATTGTATAAAATAAGCGTTTGTACCGCAGGTAACATGGCAGCGTTTACCGCACCCAATAAAAAACGTAATGCGCCTAGTTCCCAATAATTACTGACGAGTGCCATCGGAATAAGCATAAAAATAGATAAACCCAATGTGAAAATAAGCACCTTATCAGGGCCTATGCGATCACCTAATTTACCAAAACGAGGGGCACTAATTAAAGCGGCAATACCGGGAACAGATGCAATCACACCACTAATAAAGGCAAGATTACTGATAGAGCCGGCTAGATCACGGATATAAAGTGTTAAAATAGGCGTAACAGAGCCTGTTGCCACTTGGATAATCATGGTGGTAAAAAACAGGCAAATGACTAATCTTTTATTTTTGAGTGATGAAAAAACTTGCTGGGTGGATAATGCATCTTTTTTAGAAACAGGGGTAAAATTTTCGCTAACAAAAAATAGGGTCACTATAAAACAGATAAATAAAACCGCGGCTGTAATAAAGAAAACCGGACGTAAACCGTAGAGATCGGCAAGCATTCCACCAATTAATGGCCCAATTAATGCGCCACTTACCGCACCCGTAGAAAGGGTTCCTAACGCCCAACCACTTTTTTTAACGGGCACTTGCGTGGCGATAAGAGCATTAGCATTGGGCACAAAACCCCCTAATACCCCTAATAAAGCGCGTAAAATTAACAGTTGCCAAATATTTTGAGCAAAACCAATGAGTACCATGACGATCGCCATACCTAAGGCAGAACGTAATAGCATTAATTTGCGTCCTTTTCTATCTGACAATTTTCCCCAAAAAGGTGCCGCTATGGCAGAAAAGAGAAACGTAATACTAAAAGCGACACCAGTCCATAGGTTTAAGGACTCATGATCTTTAATGCCAAGTTCTTCTACATACAATGGTAGAAAAGGCATAATCAAGCTAAAGCCGGCACCCGTTAAAAAACAACCAAACCAGACAATGTAGAGATTTCGTTTCCAAGAATTGTTGCGGGGCTTTAGGTTCATGTCACTCCTTTATCTAAGAATGTAAACGAAGCACATAAAGTGAGAATAATGGTGTTTGCGTTGTCTTTTTTATCTCAATGTTGGTTATCTATTCTTAAATAAGAATATCGCCATAATACAAAATAACAACGATAGGTAGTGCTTTATAATGTGTTTATTTGCAGGAAATAATAGTAGTGAGTATGGCTAATTTTATGATTTTAGTCTTGTATTTTAATCTTGGTTAAGAGAGTCAATCTGTTTGTCAGTGACTGTTTTTTATTAAAACAGTCACTGATGGGGACTAGTGTACTTTCTTTATCTCATTATATAAAGAAGCTTCTCCAGGTGGGCGGGTTTTAAAACGACGGTGTAACCACATATATTGATCAGGAGCACGTAAAATTTCTTGTTCGACCACTTTATTCATTGCGATAGCGGTGTTTTCTTCACTATCGATGGGAAAATCAGCTACGGCAGGTGAAATAATCAGTTCATAACCTTTTGCTTCAGGTAAGCGCTTTGGTGTAAACGGGATCAAAGCCGGATGACTGGTTTTGACTAGAATATAGGTTCCTGTTGTTGTCGCTGCTTTATCTACGGCAAAAAGTGGGGCAAAGACACTCTTTCGTGGGCCGTAATCGTGATCAGGGGCATACCAGAGGATCTCTCCAGCTTTTAAATTGCGGATCATACCTTTGACATCTTTTCTATCTAACATAAATTTGTTAGAACGCAAACGACCCCAAGTTTGTAACCAGTCCATAACTGGATTGTCATTAGGGCGATACACACCAATACCGGGGTTTAGCATGCCAAATATACGTGCACCTAACTCTAGAGTTAAAAAGTGTATACCAACGACAATAATACCTTGGCCAGTTTCTTGTACTTTTTGAATATTTTCTCTACCACTGATTTTAAACCAACGTTTCACACGCCAATCAGGCCAAAACCAAGCCATTCCTGTTTCAAATAGCCCCATACCTACGGACTCGAAGTTTTTATTCACTAACGCTTCACGTTCATTTTTAGGCATGTCAGGAAAACATAGCTCAAGATTACGTTCTGCTATTTGTACACGTTTTTTTAAAAAGACTTTAGATAAACGACCTAGCCGTGTACCCAACCAGTAGATAACGGGATAAGGGAGCAGAACGAGAAGATAGAGTAATCCTATCCCCAACCATGTCAGCCAATATTTGGGCTGTAAAAATGATGTTTTAAATGGAGGTGACTTTATCATAAGCCTATCTATTTACTATTTTTCCAATGAATATTCTATATTGTGACACTTTTTACCGCAGATCAGAAATTTTGTCATAAATTTGGCGCTACAATATCAATTCCTTGTAATGCGGTAACTAATTCTGCGATATTTTTAACGGCCATTTTATCCATCACTTTTGCTCGATGTACCTCAACTGTTCTGATAGAAACACAGGCAGTTTCAGCAATTTCTCGATTCATTAGGCCTTGAATAACATAATATGCAATATCTTTTTCTCTTGGTGTCAGTGAGGCATAACGGCGACGGATATCATCAGCCGTAAAGCGTGTTGCAGTTTCAGTAAAGGCGGATTTCAGTGCAGAGAGTAATGCATTGCTATCAACGGGTTTTTGTAAAAAATCAATAGCACCTTTTTTTATTTCTTCAACCGCCATCGGAATATCACCATGACCCGTTAAGAAAATCACTGCTAGCGTACTGTGTTTTTCAATTAAATATTGATGTACTTGTCTACCATCTGCTTTAGGCATTCTCATGTCTAACAGCACAACCCCTTGCTGATAAAGGTCAATATTATGGAGAAAATATTCGCTGTCATTCCAAACCTGCGCCGCATAACCTAAGCTTTCTAATAGAAATTGGCAAGCATCGGTGACGGCGAGATCGTCATCAACCAGATGAATTGTTGGCATTTTTCTTCCTCTAATTATTGTTATTGGGGAAAATAAGGGTGATTTTTAATCCAACATTATTTTGCTTATCTTTTTGATTTTCTATGTGAATATCAGCACCTTGTGAATTTAATAAGCGTTGGCAAATCACCAAACCTAAACCAAGACCTTCTGTTTTGGTGGTTTGAAAAGGGGAGAAAGGTTGTTCAAGCTGGCTATGGCTCATTCCTCCCGCATCATCTTTGATCACAATTAACAACCTATCAGGCGCTTTATGGGTGCTTATCTGTAGCACTTTAGTACCCGCCTGTAGGCTATTGGTGATCAAATTAGATAATATTTGCTCTAATAATGTTTCAGGTAAGTATAGGGTATCATGTTTATCAATCTTAGTGATCAGAGTCACTTGTGGATATTTTTCATCAATACGTAATAACCGCCAAATATGTTCAATACATTGGGCAATATTTTGTTCTGACAGTGGCACTGTATCACTATTTGCTGATTGCTTACCTACCCATAAACGTAGATTGCGAATAATATCTGCGCCACGTTGGGCTTGTTGGTCTATCTGTCGTAAAGCGGGGAGTAATGGATGATTTTTGTTCTCTTTTTCTAGGCGGATCGCACTACCTTGGGCATAACTTTTGATCGCAGAAAGAGGTTGATTAAGCTCATGAGCAAAGCCTGACGCCATTTCACCTAAAATATTTAAACGCTGAGCTTGTTCTAATGCCTCTTTTTGCTCTCTTAAATGGATATGCGCTTGTTCTAATTGATGGCTACGTCTTCTGACCAAATAACTAATCCAGATTTGGTTGAAAACCAGTAAGATAATGGCACCCAATGATAATCCGATAATAAAACGGTGCTGGATAGCCCAAATTTTCGCATCTTGCCAAAGTTGTCGCTGCCTTGGGTGTTGGTTGACTTCTCGGAGTAAATTTTCCACTTGAGAATGAGAAGCGGGAGCCCCCCATTTCATGGCGTCGCTTTCATCATTGAGTAATGTTCGTGTTACTTTATCCACTAATGTGTCAGGAACAGTATCTAATGCAGCAAATGACCAATTAGGATAGAGCGGAGTACTGGTTAAACAAGAAGTATTGGTAGAATAATTTAATAATGGACGATAATCTTCTTTATTAATAAGACCTTCGTTATCCATATTTTCTAATAAGCAAACTGGGATGATCGCTGCATTAATATCGCCATCACGTAATAAGTAAAGTAACGCATCAGCCGGAAAACCACTAAAACGTAATGTAAAATCCTGTTCAGGATCAATCCCTTCTTCACGCAGTGCTTTGTAACCTAACAGATATCCACCAAAGGCATCTGGTGCAATGGCGCCAACACGCTTTCCGACTAATTCATGAATCGATGTGATTGCGCTGTCTTTGCGCACCAAAATAAGGCTACCAATCACATTTCTTGTTGTGTTATCCGGCTCATAACCCGAGCGTAAAGAGAGTAACCAACGTAGCGGATATGCACTATCAAGCTGGACAAATTGCGCTGGATTCGTCAATAGAAAATCTACTCTCTTGTCCGCCACGGCTTGCTTCATTTCTGACAAGTTAAGTGGTAACAGCAGAAAGCTATCTGTGGGTATTTGTTGATCTAAGGTATCGATAAGCGGTTGCCAATGTCTTTGTGTTGAGGCGTCGCCTCGCAACGCTAACACACCAATAGTCCACTCTTTGGCAACCGCAGAAGAAGAGAGTAGAAAAAAGAGCAGTAATAAGCTCAAACTAGCGATTTTTTTTATCCCAATTGTCTGTTTTATCGTCATAACTATCTAATGTTAAATATTGTTTTGGATCAAGTTCGCACCGAGTATGTGGTAAACCACAATAGGTGGAGGACTCAGTAATTTTTACAATGCCATAAATACTTATTTTCTATTCCCTTCGCTCAATGTGGCAGGTATTTACTGAGTGATACTGGAGACAAATATGGATCTTGGTAAACGAAAATTCTTACAACAATTAGGGGTCCTTACCGCAGGTGCTTCACTGGTTCCTCTCTCTCAAGCAGGCATTAAACTATCCCCAGAGCGCCGTGAAGGCTCAGAGGATAAACGTTATGGCATGCTGATCGATCTGCGTCGTTGTGTTGGGTGTCAATCTTGTACAGTGAGCTGTACGATTGAAAACCAAACGCCACAAGGACAATTTAGGACGACAGTAAACCAATATCAAGTTGCTATCAAGGGGCAAGAGGAGATAACGAACGTCTTACTCCCTAGATTATGTAACCATTGTGACGAGCCTCCGTGTGTACCTGTTTGCCCTGTTCAAGCAACATTTCAACGCAAAGACGGGATCGTCGTGATTGATAATGAACGTTGTGTAGGTTGTGCTTATTGTGTGCAAGCATGTCCTTATGATGCCCGTTTTATCAACCATTCCACTCAGACAGCCGATAAATGTACTTTTTGTGCTCATCGCCTAGAAGTTGGGTTATTACCTGCCTGTGTTGAATCTTGTGTGGGGGGCGCTCGTATTATCGGTGATATGAAAGATCCACACAGCACGATAAGTAAAATGATCCGCGAGCATGAACATGAATTAAAAGTACTTAAACCAGAAAGTGGCACCTTGCCACAAGTTTTTTATCTTGGTTTAGATGATGCATTTGTGCAGCCATTAGTTGGACAAGGGCAACCCGCATTATGGCAGGAGGTTCACTTATGATTTCATCCGTTTCGCAAATTCAAGAAGTGATAGCGATCCCCCAAGAATACTTTTGGTTACCTTGGGCAGTTCAATATTTCTTTTTTATCGGCATTGCGTGTTGCGCAACACTTTATGCATGCTGGCAATGTTGGAAAGGGCGTACAGGTAATCCTCGTTTAGAAGCTGTTGCGGTTTTTATTGCCGTTACGGCGGGGATCACCGCCCCTTTAGCATTAACCGCTGATCTCCATCAAACAGCACGTGTTTGGCATTTTTATGCTTATCCAACTCCTTGGTCGTGGATGGCATGGGGATCACTATTACTGCCACTCTTCTCTGCATTTAGTATTTTGTACTTTATTGCCATGGTCGTGCGTTTAGTGTGGAAACGTGAATATAAGTTAACGCGTTGGGTTGCTTTAGCCTGCGCCTTAACCTCGATAGGTTTATTGCTCTATACCGGCCGTGAAGCTTCTATTTTAAAAGCAAGACCGGTGCTTTATACCTACTGGCTGCCGATATTACTGTTTTTTAGTGCCATGCAAGTATTGCCTACGCTATTAGCATTAGGTACGCGACGAGAGCCTGTGTATCAGCGTGAACTGGCTATGTGGTTTATCGGATCTTTAATGTTACTTGCTGTATGTACAGGTTTTTGGATTGCGGGGGATACTATTTCAGGACAAGCCATTAGGCAACAATTGGCAATGGGAAGTTTAGGCTGGTGGAGTGCGATAGGGGTTATTGCCTTATGGATAGTGTCTGTTGCTATGGGCGGATTAATGGCAAAACAGGCTCGCTCAGTGGCATTTATTACCGTAATGGCTTTTATTTCAATGGGATTAGCGTGGGTATTACGTTGGCTAATGTTAATGGGAAGCCAATATATTCCCAAATATAACATTATTACCAATCCTTATCAGTTCCCGCTGGGTAATGATGGATTATTAGCGATTGTTGGAACATTTGGGCTTTGGATAGCGTTAACCATTATATTCAGAGAAAGTATTCGTTGGGTTGTCAGGAGAGTACAGCATGGCTAAGTTTACAAGACGTCAATGGCTTAAAGGTGGATTGGTTATCGGTGGTATTGCCGCATTTGCTGCCAGTTATCGCGATGTTGCTAAGCGTGCTGTCGACGGTCTCGTTGATGGGACTTCTGGTAAGGTTACTTTGGATAGGATCAACGGTAACTCTTTATTACCAGAAGGTAAAATCACGGCGAAAGCGAATTGGCAACCTAATACCAATCAAGCTGTTTGTATGACTCAATGCTTTGGTTGTTGGACTCAGTGCGGTGTGCGTGCGAGAGTCGATCGTAACAATAATCAAGTATTACGTATTGCAGGAAATCCTTATCACCCATTATCTCAGGATATCCATTTTGGTTATAACATGCCAATAAAAGAAGCCTTTGAAAAAATGGGGGGCGAAAGTGGTTTAGCTAACCGCTCTACGGCTTGTGCTCGTGGTGCGACAATGATGGAAAGCCTCGATAGTCCTACTCGTATTCTTGAACCCATGAAACGAGTGGGTAAACGAGGTGAGGGGAAATGGCAACGAATTAGCTTTGAGCAACTGATCAAAGAAGTGGTTGAGGGGGGCGATTTATTTGGTGAAGGGCATGTTGATGGCTTACGTGCTATCCGCGATTTAGCAACACCCATTGATCCTAAACAGCCAGCCCTAGGACCTAAAGCAAATCAGTTATTAGTTACTAATGCTGGGGATGATGGCCGAGATAGTTTTATTCGTCGCTTTGCTCAAAATGCCTTTGGTAGTAAAAATTTTGGGGCTCATGGCTCTTATTGTGGATTAGCGTATCGTGCCGGCTCCGGTGCATTAATGAATGATCTGGATAAAAACGCTCATGTGAAGCCTGATTGGGATCATGTTGAATTTGCACTATTTTTAGGTACCTCACCTGCGCAATCAGGTAATCCATTTAAACGTCAAGGTCGCCAATTAGCGAATGCGCGTATTCGTGGTTCGTTTAACTATGTAGTTGTGGCACCTGCTTTGCCATTAACCACCACGTTAGCTAATGATCATGGCCATTGGGTACCCGTACAACCGGGAACAGATGCTGCTTTAGTGATGGGTATGATCCGCTGGATCATTGAAAACAAACGCTATAATGCTGAGTATTTATCGGTGCCCAGTGAAGTGTCGATGAATAATGTTGGAGAGCGAAGCTGGACTAATGCGACACATTTAGTCATTAGTGATGAAAATCATCCACTGTCAGGGCAGATGTTAACCGCCGCGCATCTTGAGAATATTGCCGATGGCGAAGCGCAAAATATGGTTATAGCCCTTAATGGACAGCTTACAGCAGCGACGCAAGTAGACAAAGCACAGCTTTTTGTTACTCAAAAAGTGACATTAAAAACAGGTATTGAGGTTACAGTAAAATCAAGTTTCCAATTATTAACTGAGGCAGCAAACCGCATGTCATTGGCGGAGTATAGTGAACGTTGTAAAGTACCTGAAAGCACTATTATTGCCTTAGCGCGTGAATTTACTGACTACGGACGAAAAGCTGCGGTTATCTCACATGGTGGCATGATGGGGGGAAATGGTTTCTATACGGCGTGGAGTGTCATCATGCTAAACGCTTTAATTGGAAATCTAAACCTGAAAGGGGGGGTATCTGTCGGTGGAGGTAAATTTAATGGTGCGATAGATGGCCCTCGTTACAACATGGATAGTTTTAAAGGCAAAATTAAGCCTAAAGGAATGGTGCTATCGCGCAGTAAAGCGGCCTATGAACAATCTGATGAATATCGTGAACGGATCGCAAAAGGGGAGTCTCCTTATCCTGCTAAAGCGCCGTGGTATCCGTTTGCCGCAGGGCAATTAACAGAGCAACTGGGGTCGGCATTAGCGGGTTATCCTTATTCATTAAAAGCATGGATAACCAATATGACGAACCCGCTATACGGTATTGCAGGTATTCGCCAAGTTATGGAAGCGCGTCTTAAAGATCCACAGCATCTACCATTGATTATTGGTATCGATGCTTTTATGAATGAGACCACTGCACTGGCGGACTATATTGTGCCTGATACGCATAACTTTGAAAGTTGGGGATTTAGTGCGCCGTGGTCTGGTGTACAAGTCAAAGCCAGTACGGCACGTTGGCCGATTGTAGAGCCTCGTGTGGCGAAAACAGCCGATGGTCAACCTATATCAATGGAAACTTTCTGCATTGCGGTTGCTAAAGCATTAGACTTACCCGGCTTTGGTGAAAATGCGCTAGAAGATAAAGATGGGCATTTCCACGCAATTAATAGTGCTGAAGATTATTATCTGCGTGTAGCGGCTAATATTGCCTTTATGGGCGAGCAGCCTGTAGCACCTGCCAGCCATGAAGATATTTTATTAAGTGGTGTCGATCGTATTCTTCCTGCTATTACTGCCACTTTAAAAGAAGAAGAAGTTCTAAGGGTGGCGAATATTTATACTCGTGGTGGTCGTTTTGCCCCTTATGATAAAGCATGGAATGGTGATGCGACAGGCCCGCAATGGAAGAAACCATTACAGATCTGGAATGAAAATGTAGCGAAGAATCATCATGCTATTACCGGTGAGCGATATAGTGGTTGCCCAACTTATTATCCACCGCGTTTATCTGACGGTAGCGATATACATCAACATTTTCCACAAGAGCAATGGCCATTAAAACTGATGTCCTTTAAATCTCATGTGGTAAGTAGCTCAACGGGCATGATCCAACGTTTAAGAATGGTAAAACCAAGCAATTTAGTCGCGATTAATCCGCTAGATGGTGAAAAATGGGGGATCAAGCATGGTGATAAAGTGCGCATAGTGACCCCTGGAGGAGAGGTTGAGGCTGAAATTAGTTTATTAGAGGGGGTTATGCCTGGAGTGTTAGCGATTGAACATGGTTATGGACATAAAGAGCTAGGCTCACGTCAACACTATTTAGATGGGCAACCATTAGCTATGGATAAAGCAATAGGTAGTGGTATTAACTTAAACGACTTAGGCTTTGCTGATCCAACACGAGAAATAACGAATACTTGGTTAGATTGGGTTTCTGGTGCCTCTGTACGTCAAGGATTACCGGCAAAGATTGAGCGTATCGCCTAATAGTATGTAGCAATAGTGTCTTTTTGTTGTTGATGACTCTATTGGTGCTCACTTCACTCTAGGATAGCTGTAAGAGTGAAGTGAGTCATGCAATGACATATTGTGCTTATTAATATGTTTAGTGTCATATTGAATATGAAGAGGATTTTTTATGTTATAAAACGTTGCTCTTAGGTGATTAAATATTTTTAATTTTTGATATGTTCACCCATATTTATAATCCTATTATAGAGTTTAATGTTAAGTAATAGGAGTTTGTTATTTCCTCAATTAATTAAACTATTAGCTTCATAATTTCATTCCATAAAATATATCAATCATTAAACGATAAGTTTGTATTTATTTCTCATAGATATATTTTAATATATTATATATAAAGAAGAGTTCAATTCTATTTTTTACATTTATTTTTTCAGTAATATGTCTTTTATGCGAATAAACGGTGCTATTGCTAATTTTTAATTTTTTGGCAATTTGATAGTTAGGCAATTCTCCCATCCAGTAATTTATGATTTTTTGTTCTTGTATGCTAAATATTGAGCAAAGAGAATGTTTATAAGTGGGGAAAAAAACTTGGCAACGAGAAGTTAATGTTGATGTTCTCTCTAATACCCAAGGTAGTACTCGTTTGGCAAGGATAAAACAGTTATTTGTCAAGGCGATAGGTCTATCTTTGTCTGGATAGTTGGCATCAATATAGAGGTATAAACGACACTCTTGAGTCAGTGAAAAGAAATATTGTAAGTGCTGACAATGTGCCACTTCACGACAATATTTAGTGAGATCAATAAAAATAATATCAGGCATAGAGTTATTAATATAATGATTAGCTTCTTCAATAGAAGACATATCAATAATTTCATGCCTTACATTTTTTTTTAAGAAGAAATGCCGAATACCATTACGAGTAAAGTAACACTCATCAATAATTAATATTTTCACTAATAACTTCCTTGTGATATCTATTTTCAAGTTATTAAAATAAAGATAACATAGTTTTATGTCAATTCGGGTTATATATCATTTTGTGAAAGATATATCGAATAAAAAGAAAATTATAATAACTTAATTAAATATAAATTAATTTATAATAATAACTAATTAAAAAAACAGTATGAAAAATTGAAATGCTAGGGATAAGTAATAGAGATAAACGAAATAAAAATGAAAGGTGATTAACAATAAAAACGAGACAGGAGTACGAAAGTACTCCTGCTTGGTGTCTTAATGCTTTTCTCGAACTTATCTTTTTATCAATGCTTGGTGTTGTCTGATACAAAATCTTCAGATGATTCAATTTTATCAATACCTGCTTGAAGAATATAAATCAACTGTTTTGCTACATCAGTAGTAAGCCAAAGTGTTTTATCAACCACTGCATTGTCTGGATGGTGTTCGTTTTCAGGAAGATAATGTAAACGTAGCATCATCGCATCATAGATATCTACAGTGCTAATATCCCAGCCTACAACAGGATGTGTTTGAATAACTTCATTTTTTCTACTCATAATACCTCCTAATCATACAACCGGTTTTGACTAAGAGAGAAGCCCCCACTAAGTGGTTACTTTCCAGTATACGAAATTTGGCGCAATAAAAAAGCTAAATTTTGATGAAAAATGGAAAAGTACAACGAGGAATAGCAAAAAATATGCACCATAACTATCCCAGATAAGGGGTTATATGGTGCATAAAGAGAAGATATCAAGTCACTAATTGATTAATCGACACTAATATCCCAATGAATATCTTCATTTGCTAAGAAGGGGATTAATGCTTCATCACCACTCATAATTTTTGCAGGTGCAGTAACGGATTTTTCCGTTAAGGTAATAGTGCCTTCATTAACCGGTAAACCATAAAAACGTGGGCCATTGAGTGAACAGAAGGCTTCAAAGTGAGAAAGGGCATTGAGCTCTTTAAATACGCTAGCATAAGCTGCTAAAGCGGTGGGGGCGTTAAACACGCCAGCGCATCCACAAGATGATTCTTTGCGATGTTGTAAATGAGGTGCGGAGTCAGTACCTAAGAAGAAACGCGAATGGCCTGATGCAACGGCTTGCCTTAATGCCTCTTGGTGTACATTACGCTTAAGGATAGGTAAACAGTACAAGTGCGGTTTCACACCACCGACAAGCATATGATTACGGTTAAACATTAAGTGTTGTGGTGTAATAGTTGCACCAAGAAATTCATTTCCCTCTAAGACATACTGTGCCGCTTCTTTGGTGGTGATATGTTCAAAAACAATTTTTAAGGCAGGAAATTGTTTGCGAACGGGAGCCATCACGTTATCAATAAAACGAGCTTCTCTATCAAAAATATCGATATCTGATGCAGTAACTTCCCCATGAATAAGCAATGGCATACCTATTTTTTCCATCACACTGAGAATAGGATAGATTTTATTGATATCGGAAACACCATGACTAGAATTTGTCGTCGCATTGGCAGGATAAAGTTTACAAGCAGTAAATACGCCTTGTAGAAAACCTTGTTCAACTTCTGATGGCAGAGTGCTATCCGTTAAATAGCAGGTCATTAATGGTTCGAATTTATCACCACTAGGAATAGCTGCTTTTATGCGATCACGATAACGACGGGCGGCTTCAATGGTGGTGATCGGGGGAACAAGATTTGGCATTACGATAGCTCTGCCAAAATAACGACTGGTATAAGGAACAACGGTTTTTAGCATGTCATCATCACGAAAGTGAACATGCCAATCATCAGGACGGCGAATAGTGAGGGTGATAGGTTGTGCAGTGGTCATATACCGGCTCCGTGTGTCTTAGGAAAATCGAAAGATCAACGATTGGATTGGACTGGATAGTCAAGCCGGAAATGAATAGTAATACGAAAACGATTAAATAGCTACCTTTTTAATGGTATTTTTTTATTGTGTGTGAGGGAAAACAGAGAATAAAATCAAATAGTTACGATGGTAATACTAATAGAAATGGCTCCTCCAACTGGACTCGAACCAGTGACATACGGATTAACAGTCCGCCGTTCTACCGACTGAACTATGGAGGAACATCATTAAGTGGCGTGTATCATATAGTGGTAAAATTGAGATGTCAAAGGTCAATCGTAGATATTTGTTTAAATGGATAGATAAACAGCAAGTTGCATCAATTATCAGCGAATAATGAACAAGATGCCGGGATTTATAGGATGAAACAGGGAAAAATTTATTTTTCAGCATGCTAAGTGTGGGATGCTATTGGCTAAAAAGCAAAAAGCCCGCATAAAGCGGGCTTTTCTAAATTTGGCTCCTCCAACTGGACTCGAAC